>CAYWOD010000196.1:0-7005 GCA_964459805.1 uncultured Pirellulales bacterium | reverse complement strand
TTTTTGTTTTGTCTTGGTCAGCATCTTTTCCCCTTTTGACTGCTTATCTGAGATTTCCCATATAACATTGTATATTCTTGCCTGGCCTGAGCTTGTCGAAGGGCTCAGTTGCACCGCTAAGCCTGTTTTCTAATAGAATATCCAACCTATCTCGAATAATCAAGATTTCTGACTTCATCTCGAAGATATTTCAGCCACAATAATTACAAAAACACGAATGCACGTTCAAGGACCTGTCTTTGTTGATATCTCCAGCTCGGACGGTTCTTAATGGACTGCGAGCGAGAGGATTCGAACCTCCACGTCCATAATGGACACCAGGACCTAAACCTGGCGCGTCTGCCAATTCCGCCACGCTCGCGTATTGTATATCGTATATCGTATATCGTATATCGTATTGCGTATTGCGTATCTCGTCTTGCGTCTTTGGCCCCTCGCTAACGCTCAGGGCTCTGTCTTCTCTTCTCTGTTCACTGGTCGTTGTCTTCCGGCTTCTCTTCTTTAGTTATTTTCTCGATTCGCTTCTCAGCCTTTTGCAGGATTCCTCTGCAGTGCTTAATGAGGGACATTCCTTTTTCGTACTGCTCGAGGCTGTCGGCCAGAGGAATTTCGCCCTGCTCTATTTGTCCCACGATATTGGTGAGCTCCTTGATTGCATCCTCGAAGCTCAGCTTACCGATGTCGCTTTCCTGTTTATTTTTTGCCATATCTTACCCTTTTTATATTAGCCACTAAGGCACCAGCGAGTACAAAGTGCGTAAAATATAAAGTGCCTAAAGTTGCGGATTATCTTTTCACTTTGGCTCACTTTACTTCTTTGTTGTCTTGCTTTCAATTAAATTCTGCTTTTTGACTTCCACCCCCTTGTCTTCCTTCGGAAGAAGGAAAGGGGGCCACTATGAACCTGTCCGGGCCGAAAATAGACTTTCGGATGATTTAACCACGTATTTTACGGATTACACCGATTTGAATTCAACAAGCGAAGCAGGATTTACAAGCGACGATATGCCTTGACATACATTTATGGTTGTGTCGATGTAAATCAAGTTCTCATTACGTTATTTTTAAATATGGACCTATACTGTTCCAGCAATGCTGGAGAAAATCAGCATAGTCAATAAATATTAAATCTGAAAGCGGCCTGACATCTGAAAGGTGGGCATTATGAAGGATTTTAATAATACTTCTTACCATTGAGCACTTTTTCCCCTTGGTTCGTATCTTACCTTTGGAGAATTCCTTAAAAACAACCGCTTTGTTTGAATTTAACATCACTTCTTTCAAGTCAGCGAATGCATCATAGTTTACATGGTAATCCTTTCTGGTAATAGATTTGACACAATCTGCAAAAGATTTTCCATTTGCCTGAACAATAACGTATTCCCTCCCTATACTATCCAGAGCTGATTTAACCTCCTCAGAAATTACTGTAATATGATTTGAATGAAATCCTACAAGAAAGCCTGTTCTAGGATTATGACCTTTCATGATCTTATGGTTTTCATAAAAAAGAGCAGCAAGAAAAAGTTTGTATTTGTTTATAGACTCAAAATTGTAGATATCATGCAACTCTTTTTGGATTCGTGCATCCCGCATCAGTCTTTCGGTTAATTTATCTGCAATTAACTGCCTTTTGAAAGATTCAAAAGAAATAGTATTATTCATGCGAAATCCTTCTTCTGATTCAAATAAGCAAAAATATGCTGTAACCTCGATGTGATAGTTATCGTTTTCTATTTTCTGTCTATTGCTCGCTTTTTTGGTTCTTGATTTCTGTGAGAAGCTCCTTTAACCACCTTTGACGATAAGCAATTTCCTCTGGCGTCAAGTCGTCTTGGGTGTGGTGGTACATGTTGCCTAGCTTGCGGCCCTGTTTCCTTTTCTGGACTTTCCTTTTAATCACTTCCTTCCGAAGAACCAGATCCCAGAACTCATGGACATAGACATAGTGCTTTGTCTCTGACACGACGCCCTTTGCGAGGAGATCGCCGAATTCTTCGTTTAGCCTTTTCTTGTGACATCGGTAAACAAAACGCTTGTCTGTCCAGACTTGGTCGAAAGCGGTGAGAAAATCATCCCATCGGTCTAGCTTATCAAGCATGTCTAGGCATAAGTGGGAGAGTATTCGTATATGATCGTCGTATTCTTTTTGAGTTAGTTTGTTCTTGTATTCATCGTTTAGATTCAAGAGGCGAATCCCGCCACCAAGGGCTTCATCATAAGCGCGGGTTATCCTGATGGCCTGTAGAAAGTAGTTCCACATGGGATAGGAGAGCAATTCCCTGAACTGCTCGTAAGTTATCGAGCGCCCCCGCTTCAGAAGGTCAGTTTCGGCGAAGACTGGAAGCGTGGTCTTCATGTTCTATCGCGATAGCATAAAAATATACAACATTCTTGTTAACAATTCGTTTTTTTTGCGGATGTTTCCCTCAAAGTACATATAAGAATCTTACAAAACTTGAGTTTATAAAGCAATAACTTATTCTAATTTCCTCTGTTTCTGTTTTTCTTTATTAGATGGGATTAACAATATAATCCTGATATCCTGTCTTAAATTTCGTCCCTTTGTGTCTGATTCTTGCTCTTATTTATTTGTTACCTTGCTTTCAATCAAATTTTCGTTTGCAAGCTCGGTTACCATCAGATCGCCGACCTGCACGTCTTGTGTACCCCTCACCACGGCGCCCGTTCTTTTGTTGCTGGTGATGCTGTATCCGCGTTTGAGGACCGTCCTCGGATTCAGGCCCGCCAGGCGATTCTCCGCGGCAGCAAGCTGAATCATTCGGCCGTTAATGATCACCTGTGTCGCACCTGCCAGGCGATTTTCGGCAGCGGTCAGCCGCATCCGCCGCTCGTTGAGAATTGCAGCTACCCCTACATTCACCCGGTTTCTCAGATTATTCAGACCGACCGTCATCCTTCCGAGGAGCCGATGCGGCTCAATCCTGACCACCTGTTCGTAGCTCGCGGATAGTCTGCGGTGCGCTTCGGCCAGCAGCACTTTCATCGCGTCTGCCAACTCTGCGCCGAGCTCGTCCAACTGCTGCTCGGCCGAGCGCACAATCAAAAGCGGATTTCTAAATACCGCACTGGCCAAAAGCGTCTTTATGTTCTGCGCCGCTAATCTGAGTCTGCCTTCGATATTGCCCCGCAGCCGGCTTTCGGCACTCACCAGCCGTCCCAGGACCTCCTGCATGTCCGGAACCACCACTACGCCGGCCTTTGTCGGCGTCGATGCCCTCGCATCGGCGACCAGGTCCGCCACGGTCACATCCACTTCGTGGCCGACCGCGCTGATGACCGGTATGCTCGAATCGAAGATCGCCCTGGCCAGGACCTCCTCGTTAAACGCCCATAAGTCCTCCATTGACCCGCCGCCTCGTCCGACAATCAGAACGTCGAGTTTGAGCTGCTGATTGCGGCGGTTTATGCCCCTTAGCACAGCGGCGATTTCCTCGGCCGCTCCTTCGCCCTGCACCGGCACCGGATATAAGGACAGCTCCGCGCAAGGCCAGCGGTTGAAAATGCTCTCGGCGATATCGTGCACCGCCGCGCCGGATTCGCTCGTTACAATCCCTATCCTCGCCGGATACGGCGGCAGCGGCTTTTTGTGCTCATCGCTAAAGAGCCCTTCGGCCCGGAGCTTTCTGACCATCTGCTCGAAGGCCAACTGCAGCGCCCCGACCCCCGCGGGCGTCATCGACTCGGCATAGAACTGATATTTGCCGTGTGGAGAATAGATGTCGATATGACCTTTGACAATCACCGCCAGCCCGTTCTCCGCCTCGAATTTCACTTTAGCCAGTTTGCTCTTCCACATTACACAAGGCAGCAGGGCGTTTTCGTCCTTGATGGCAAAATACGCGTGTCCGCTTTGGGCGACCCCCCAGTCCGTTATCTCGCCCGTAACCGCCAGCCGAGAAGGCAGATTCTCCTCGATAGCTGCCTTGACAAGCGAATTGACCTGGCCGACAGTATATATTTTGGTCTTCTTTTGCATCTACTGCTCTGTCACAGTTAAATTGATGAGTGTCATTGCGAGCGAAGCAATCTCTATCCTTCGAAGGCCAGAGATTGCCGCGGGCTTTCGGGCCTGGCAATGACAACTGATCGAATCACGAGTTACCGACGACTACGTTGATTATACGCGTCCGAGCCGATCTCATCAATTTCCAATCTGGACGATACCCCCACCTGCGCAAAAGAAAAGGCTGCGAGCGGCGAAGAACCACTCGCAGCCTTTCAAATTGCCGGTCAGCCGAGTCTTAAAAGCCGGCTCGTCAAGCTGCCCGCGTTGACCTCAGCGTCAATCCGGCCGCGGACAGTCGCCCGGCAACTCACTATCTTTCTTCTTCCAGTTATCAATCAACTTCCGGAGGTCGTTGGTGTAAACACGGAACTTTGCCGGGAAGCCAGAATCTTTGTGGTCGAAATCGGCGCACGGGTTGAGCGTGGGGTCGGTGATCTTCTTCCTCCAGTTAACGACCAACAAGTTGAGGTCACCGATGTACACGCGATACTTGGAAAAGCCCTGAAGAGCGCCATCGCCGTCACCGTCGCACTGATACCCACTGCCGTGTGGTGGTGCGCACCAGCAGCTCGGATCCGCGCCGTTACCGACGTATGTAAGGAAATCGGCATACTGCTGGGCGTACTCGGGGGTCTCCGGGAAGCAGTTCCCCTCAAAGGATAACAACAGCTCGACGTTGGCTGTTTGAGGGTTGTTCTCCGCAAGGGCGTCCGAAACGGTTAGCCGGCAGCTATGATCGCCCACGGCGAGACCCGCCGTATCGACGCTGAGCCAGACCACATTTCCCTGGCCCGTTGAGCTGCCAGTGCTGGGCTCGACTTTCACCCAATCGCAATCGCAGTCGATTTGCCATTTCAGCGTCCCGCCGCCCGTGTTGCGGATAGAGAGCATCTCATCCGGCGGATTCGGGCCCCCTTTAACAGCCCTGAAGGTAAACTTCTCGGCGGAAAGCCCGATTATCGGCCCGTGGACAACCAGATTGACCTTAACCGTCTGAGGGCTGTTCGTCGCATCGGCGCTTGCAACTGTCAGATTGCAATCATACGTACCGCCGGCCAGCCCTTCTATGTCAACACTGAGCGTTACGTCATTGACGTCCCCGGTCGAGCGGCAGCGGCCTGAATCCGGCTCAGCGCTGAGCCAATCGCAGTCACAGCCTATTTGCCAGTTCAGAGTGCCTTGTCCGCTGTTGCCGACCGCCAGTATCTGCTCGATCGGGTTTGCGCCGCCTTGGTTCGCTGTGAATTCAAATTCTTCGGCCGAAAGCTCAATTACCGCCCGATGTTGATATTCATAGGCACCCATGTCGATCACTTTGCCTGAGATGCGATGATTGCCCTCGAGGTCGGTTTCTTCCGGGTCCGAGACATAGTCCGGGTCGCCGGCGTTAATACAAGGCGACCCCGGCAGCAAATGATAGTCCGTAGATTCGCCTTGCCCGTTTTGATAAAGGCGTTCGATTTCTCCAGCCGACAAACCCCGGTCGTAAATCCGAACATCGTCAATCTTGCCGCGCAGAGTAGCTGCCAAGCTGTCCACACCACAATATGACCAAAAAGCGCCGATCGTCAACGGTTGGACGTCATTCATTATCGAAGTTACTGACATGGCAGTAGAGCCATCCAGTTGCCCGTCAACATAAACTGCCGCATTGCCGCTGTCAAACGTCCCCGCAATATGATGCCATTCATTCTTAGAAACAATAGTATCACCTTCAAGGTCGTCATAAGTGTTCCAGTCAGAAAACACTCTGAGAAATGCAGTGTCACTGTCCCCAACAACTTGGAGGCTATACGCTCTTGAACTTCCAGGAGAGGCAGGTTCGGTGACACATTGAGCATATTTATATACTCCAGCATGGCCGCTTCCTGTTTTGTAAACCCAATACGCGATAGTGATCTCAGCATTTGGGGTTAATGAATCGTCATCCGGGATTTCAACATAATCATCAATACCATCAAAGTCCAAGGCCCCGCCGATTAGGCCGGTTGTCCATTGTGCTCCATAGACGACTCCATCATTATCGCCGGCCGAATCGTGTGCTATCATTCCGCTGCCTTCGTCAAACTTCCAATAGCAAATTGGGCCCAAATACTCGGGCTGAACAAAACATGGATCGGTGTGGATATTGCCTTCTCCGGGCCAGCCGCCCTGAACATCGCAATACGTTACAAATGCCGAAGCTCCTTCGCCCAAATATATCTCACCGGGCAAGTCCGCCCACAAGATACAGTTGGTAATTATCGGGTTACTGTCGCCTGTGCAGAGAATCCCCCCGGTCTTGCCGTTGGACGAGTTATGCGCAATAGTGCAATTAATAATCATCGACCCGGCATTGCTGCAGTCGATCCCGCCGCCTCCGGCGCCGGCGCAGGAGTTCTCGGCGATGATGCAGTTGGCGACTATCGGATCGGCGGAGTCTCGAACCGCCAGGCCTCCGCCGTTCTCGGCGCGGTTGCGCTTTATGATGCAGTTGTAGATGGTCGGGCTGCTGCTGCAATAAACCCCGCCGCCCTCACCGGCCAGGCCGTTAGTTATCGTAAAGCCCTCGACCACAGAATCAGCGTCTTCGTTACTATGGAAGTAGAATCCGCGGCCGAGGCTTTCACAATCGATAATTGTAAGCTGCGGACCATTCAGCGAACGCACCGTTATCGCCCGGCCGCCAAAATCAAGGTCCCTGTTGCCCGGGCCGATGTAAGTACCATCAGCGACGATGACCGTATCATCATCTTTAGCTGAATCAATACTCTTCTGAATCGTTGCAAAAGCCCTCTGCGGCGTCAGGCCGTCGTTGTCATCGTCGCCGTTGTCCGCATCGACGTGATAGAGATCCGGCATTAGGGGCTGACCGTAAAGCTCCTCGATCTCCTGCGCCGACAACGCGCGGTCGTAAATCCGCACATCGTCAATCAACCCATATAGGCCGCTGTCCAAATTGTCCGGTCCACAATAGTCCCACATCGCCGCAATAG
>CAYWOD010000195.1:0-7054 GCA_964459805.1 uncultured Pirellulales bacterium | reverse complement strand
TGAGATTGCCGCAGTCGCTGCGCTCCTTCGCAATGACGTGCGTGGGCTATTTTCTTCTATATGCCTCCTGAGAATTCGGTGAGGTGCTGGCAATGACGTAGAATGGCCAAAAATTCGGGATATTAACCCGTGAGCGGTTAGGTTTTTTCGCAGTTATACAGTGGCAAAGATGCCGTGCCAGATGCTTAGTTCGGGCCAAAGCACAGGACTTCTCCGTCAACGGTGGCCATATAGAGTCGACCGCCGGCGGCCGCCATTCCGTCGAAGACCGGCGGGCTGTCCAGATCATATTGTGCCAGCTCCTTTCCGTCGCCGGCCGAGAGAACGGACAGCAGGCCGCCTCCCGCCCCAAGGACCCCCTGCGGGGAGGACTTCTTGCCCTCTAATGCAGCGCCGGGTTCATCGCTCGAAAAAATGTCCCGCGGACCCGCCAGAAACAGCGTATTTTTGGCAAGGACCAAGGCCCGGGCCAGAACACCCAGCCGCCGGGTCCAGTCGTACCTTTTGGCTGTCCGAGAGGCGGACGGACGGGCACGTTTGGGCGTCGTCCCGCCCGGTTGCTCATCACCGCCGGCGATTGGGCGGCTGATAGCGAACGCCTGGTAGTATGTAAAACGCCGCTGGGCCTCGCTATCGGCTCTGAAGTGGAAGATGGTCGCGCCATCGATGCCTACGTGGGCGCCATGATGAATGTACTGGTTTCGGCCGAATCCATAGACGCACGAGTCACCGAGCACAAGCAGCCGACCCGCCGGAACCTGGTTGCCGACACGCGGCCACCCACCGTAGTTGCTGCCCATCACCGTACCCACCAGCCAGTACGTGCGATGCCACCATGTGTCATCCAGGAAACCAACCGAACTGAACAGGTGAGCTACTTCGGGCGCCTGCGGCCGGCCTGCCGGGTCAAAACGGCGGTGTCGCATATAAATCGAAGATTCATCGCACGAGAGGACATCCGGCAATGCACCGGGAATGTTCGTCCCACGCACAACGCCTTTACGCTGATACCCTGTCTCCGGGTCGCGGTCGTCGAGAATTGTTTCCGACAGCATCCGGCCGGTCTTCGCATCCAACCGGTACAACCGAATACCACCGGCGAGGTAGGACGATCTGCCCGCCGCGCAGTACGCCACGGCCTGCCCTGAGCCCGTCGAAGGGCCGCGGCGCACTAAAACACTGCCGTGAACCGGCCAGGCCGACTCAAGCTGCCCATAGGCCATAATCCGCCGGTCCTCCGGTGCCGCGCGGAATCGCCAGGCCAAAGCCCCGTCGGAGGCACGCAGGCAAGAGACCCATCCGGCGGCACAACCGAACAACACACGCCCCTTCCAGATCGTCGGCGGCGAATCCACGCGAGCGCCCGCCGTGTAGCTCCAAACAAGCTTGCCGCTGTCGGCATCAAGAGCGTGGACCGTATGTGTCTCTATCGACGCCACAAAGACCTTGCCGCCGGCAATCACTACACTGCTGAGCCGCCCACCTAAGTTCCTCTTCCACGCTGGTTTCAGCTCAGGGCCGACCGGCGCAGGTGTATAACCGCTCCGAGCAGCATCATGCCGATACGTTGGCCAATCTTCCACAGAGCTCGACCGCGAACCTCCGCCCTCGATCGAGGCGTATGCAGGCCCCTTCTCCAAACGGGTTTTTGGCCGAACTTTCAATGCGCCCGCTCCCTGACTCTGTGACTCGGGTCGCGGCGCCAGGCAATTGAAACCGTTGAGCTTTGCCGTGATGAAGCAGGCACACGAATGCGATGGAGCGTAGAGCAGCCCGTTGCACGGCATAACGCCGTATTGGCACCCGCCCCGGACCCAATGGTGGGGGATGGCTTTGCCCGTGCTCAGCTCGATAAACTCCACGCCCGACCGACCAAGCACGAGATACCGGTTGGTCGCCTTGTTTCGGTAGCACCGTTGATGACTCATACCGGCCGTGAAGAAAGTCTGATCTTTCGGCCTCGTTCGCTTTACCTGACCCGTTTTAGGATCGAGCCCTTCAGTCACGCCCGGATCACTGGCCCGGACGATGCTCCCGGTCCACACAAGACCGTCGGCCACCAGGACATCGATCGGGGCGTTGTAGCACTCGCGGGACTTAGAGCTCCACAGCCGTTTGCCGTCTTTGACTGAGAACGCGATCAGCTCGCCCACCGGCGCCCGGCCGCCGGCACTGCTGACAATCCATTCGACCTTCCGCTTTTCATCTGCATCCAGCGTCTTTTTCTCGGCCACAGCGCGGTCGGCTGAAAGCACAACATCGCCATACACGACCAGCGTCGGTGCAGACCAGGTTGGCCGGCTGCGACTCACCGGCCGCTTCGCCCGCCAGATATCCCTGCCGGACACCGACTCTACGCAAATTACCTCGTCGGGGCTCTGGAAAAACACGCGGCCATTGCTGACAGCCAGTGTTGTTGGCATCAGCTCCTGTGTGTCGGCATCCGACTTGGTCCAGAGCACCCCGCCGGTATCGGCGTCAATCGCGACGATGCGCTTTGACGGCGGCTTCTCCAGATACTCAGGACGCTGAGGGCGCACCGCAGCAAAGCCCGGCCGTTGCCCCCGGCTTTCGGCCTCAACCGCTGCCTCTTGCCCGGCTACGTCACCGGCCACAACGAATAGCCTGCCTTGACAATAAACAACTTCCAACGCCCCTTGAGTCTGTTCGTACGTCCTCACAGTCCTGCCCGTCGCTGCGTTCAGCGCACTGAGCGGCCCTTTGATGTCAAGCGTCACATAGACTCGGTCCCCTACGGCAACCAGCCGTCTTGACAGATCGCTCGGACCACTGCGGAAACCACGCAGATGCCATTGCCATTTCGCTATCGAACGCTCCCACAGAAACACGCCGCTAAACGCATCACGCGCAACGAGATACCACTTCGGCTGCAGCACGACAGCGGCAATTGGGGCTTCATCGACAATGTAAAAGATGCGCCCGCCCGAAGAGACTGCGGCGCTGACGCTGGCCAAGTGATCGTGACTCCTCGCCCACTCCGGCCCGGCCACCCACTGTAGTTGATGCGGCGGGCCGACTATCGAGTCGTCTGATACCGCGTTGTTAGTCGAATCATGAAGAAAGTGTGTCCACTCATCAATCCGATCCGGAACAGCCTTGACCGTCTTGGTCCAGAGACCGTCTCTCTTGACGTATGCCACACCGTTAGGGGCCAGCACACGCAGAACCTCATCCATCGAGAGGCCGCCAAGGTCATCCGAGACCACGAGGTTCACGAGGTTGTCGGTGTACGGCAAACGGCTGCCTCGCAGCCGGTCAACAGAGACCTTACCGTAAGAGCCGAGTGACCGAATATGGTCGCGCGCGGTCTTCACATTCTTAGGGTCAGTGTCCAGGCCGTGGACGAGGAAACTGTCGTTTGCACGTAGTGCGGCGGTGAGTTTCCCGTCGCCGCAGCCGATGTGAACGACCAGCCCGCCCCGAACGCCGGTCTCTCTAAGAATTTGCCGCGCTCGCTCGACATCGGCCCAACCGGGAACCGCCATCAACGCCGATACCAGAACAACAGTTACGGTAAGCCAGTTTATCTTTGTTCGGATAGTCTGCATGACAACCTCCCTTTCGCCTACTTCTTCTTGCCCATACACAGCAGCCGACCGTCTAAGGTCGAGATGTACAGCCGGCCATTGACCGCGATCATACCGTCCCAGACAGGAATTGCAGGAATCTTGTATTCCGAGAGCTCTTGGCCTGTGTCCGCGGAGACGACAGCGAGCAGGGCCCCTTCTTTGCCCAGCCATGCCTGTTCCTGCCGGCGCATCTGCCGATTGATTTGGTCATTGGCTCCGAATACATAGTCGTGAGTCTTCTCCTCGTCGGCAACATCGGGGGGGCCGGCCAGGAACAGGTTCGCACCGGCCAGGACCATCGCATTAGCCAGCAGCCCGGGCTTGTCCAGCTCCCAAGAGCGGATGACCTTGCCCCGTGGCGCCGCCGGCTTCGCTCTTCGTTTCTTCTTTTTTGTATTAGTATTGGCTGTGCTCACAGCCCTTTCTATCTGCGCAGGACGGTCCTTATCGGCTGCGTACAAGGTGTAAGACGTTCGCGGATTGATATTATTGCCGACGTTCTGAGCAAAAAATGCGTAAACTTTGGAGTCGTCGAAGACCATGATTCGCCCGACCGGTGCAAAATTTCTCGGTACGGTATATTCCCCGTGTCCTTCGCCGGCGTTCTTGCCGTAGATCCAGTACGAGCGGTGGAACCACACCTCATCCAAGAATCCGGTGGGACAAAACAGGTGTCTGCCCGGGCCGGTTTGCTCTCTCTCTTTGCCTCGGGCAACATCGAGGTCAAGCCGTCTGCCCTGCAGGTCAAACTTCTGCGCGGCCATGTAGATGTGGCTGCCGTCGCAGGAGAACAGGTCCTCGTTTGCAACGGGCACTGCTTTGCCCGCCATCAGTGTTTGGATGTTTTTGCCTGTGCGCGGGTCCTTATCATCGAGCACAGTCTCGGAAAGCAGTTTTCCCGTGGCGCAATCCAAACGAACCAGACGCATTCCTCCGTCCACGAACGCATTGCGTCCGGCCAGACAGTACGCCGCTCCGTCCCGCACAAGCACGCTTCCGTGAAGCGGCCAGACCGACTCGATCTGCTGGTAGGATAGGAGCTTGTCGTCTCCGGGCGCAGCGCGAAAGCGCCAGGTCAGTTTCCCGTCGGAGGCCTTGAGGCAATAGACCCAGCCATCCGCACAGCCGAATATGGCCCGACCATTATGAATCGTCGGAGGACTATCCACCCGCCCGCCTGTCGTATAAGACCATATCTTTTTGCCTGAATCGGCATCGAGTGCATAGAGAGTGTGTCGATCTATCGCCGCTACGAACAGCTTGCCGTCGGCAGCAGTTATCGTGCTCAACCTGCCACCGATGTCGGTCTGCCAAACTTCGCTCAGCTTTGCCGATACCGCTGTTTCTGTCGCACCGCTGCGTGAGCCATCATGCCTGTAGGTCGGCCAGGAATCGGATTTCGACCCGGCGGTTCGGCGCTTAAGGTCCCCGTAGGCCGGGCCTTTTTCCAGACGACCTTCGCTCGATGCAGCGGCCCTGGATTTCCCGCTCGGCGGGCCAAGCGCGCAGAAGTGAGGCAGTTTCGACTGATAGAAGCAGGCGCAGGTATCAGGCGGCTTATACAGCAATCCGTTGGCCGGCATGATCCCATAGATGCAGCTGCCCCTCAGCCAGTGATGCAGCTCGCATCGCTTTGTGCCCAATTCAAGCATCTCGGTCCCGGTACCGGAAGTCATAATATATCGCTCGGTGGCACGGCCCGGATAGCATCGCTGGTGCATGAAGAAGGCCTTGATCTGATCGGCCACAAAGTCGTGCTTTGTCCGGCCGGTCTTGGCATCTACAGCTTGAAAGTGAGTTCCGGTGCTTTGGCTTCCGCCTGTCTGCGCCGTCCATATCAGGCCGTCAATCAAGAACACATCCTCTGGTGACCAGTGACCTGACTTGAGCTGCTCTGATCTCCAGAGAATTTCTCCGGTTCTCGCCGAGAGTCCCGCCAGACGACCGCCTCTAAGCCCTTCTTTTGTCGATAGTATTACTACGCCGTCGCCTACGATGAGTCTGGGTGCGTATCCGGTTCCAGGTATGGTCCAGCCGCCTGCTTCTTCGGAAACCCATTGCTGGTCACCGCTGTCTCGGTCCAGCGTTACTACGTGCTCTCCGTCAAAGAAGAATACACTTTGTCCGGCGACAGCCAGAGTCAACGGAGCGATGCGATTCTCGTGCTTCCATAGCACTTCGCCGCTATCCGCCGAGACCGCCGTCACAAGGCGGGTGGCGCTGTTCTTGGACCAGCCGAAATCCCTGTTGACCCGATCCCGCTCTTGCCCTCGATTGGCCGAGGCATGCTTATACGGCAATACGTCCTTATCCCGGTCCACCACCAGAAACAGCACTCCATCGCAGAGCACTATCTCGGCCGTGCCTTTGGTTTGATCGTACGTGCGTATAGTCTTTCCGGTAGCAGCATGCAGGGCGCTGAGCGGCGCGTTGATACCGAGCGTCACATAGACTCTATCGCCTAATGCTACAATCCGTCGCGGATGGTGGCCGGGGCCGCTCTTGAAAGGCCATGTGTGAGCAGACCATTGTTCGATTTGTCGATTCCACAGAATTGTCCCATTGAAGGCATCCCGTGCGATTACCTTCCACCTCGCAGGCAGGTAGATATGCTTCCTGAGCCCTTCGTCAATGATGTAGAAGACACGCCCGTTCGCTGAGACCAGGCCATTGAGACTCGACATGAAGTCATGGTTTCTAAGCCATTTTGGACCGCCTACCCATTGAAGCCTCCGCGGCAGCCCGACAACCTCGTCCTTGCCGACCATGGTTCCCTGCGGATCATGCAGGTAGTGCGTCCATTCGTCTATCTGCTTGGGCCAAGGTTTGACGGTCCTGGTCCATCTATCGCCATTCTTGATATAAGCGACGCCGTTGGGCGCAAGCACACGCATAACCTCATTCATTGGGATCCGCACCAGGCCCCCTGGGCGATTGCCGAGCCCGCCGGCGGCGGGCCTGATCATACCGGCCTTCGGCCGGTCGGAGACGACGAGGTTGACGAGGTTGTCAATGTAAGGCAGGCGGTTTCCTGTTAGGTGGTCGACGGAGACTTTACCATAAGAGCCGAGCGACTTGATATGGTCGCGGGCGTTCTTTACATTCTGCGGGTCTGTGTCCAGGCCGTGTACGAGGAAGCTATCGTTTGCGCGCAGAGCGGCCGTGAGCTTTCCGTCCCCACAGCCGACGTGGACAATCAGCCCCCCTTTGACACCGGCGGCATCGAGGATTTGCTCGGCCTCCTGCAGCGGCGCCGGGGCCTTCGCCGCCGACAAGGCGCCTAACACGGCCAAAAAACAGACGAAAGCTCCAATGAATCTCGCTTGTTTGCTCATGAATACTACCCCTTCCTGTTCGGACATGTATGAAAAAAGCACGTCACCCGAGTTATTAGAAAATTCAACCAAGAATGTCGAGTAGACATAATATGGTCTCCTCATTTAGGTTTAGTTTGTATTCCCTGT
>CAYWOD010000194.1:0-7064 GCA_964459805.1 uncultured Pirellulales bacterium | reverse complement strand
TTCTCTCCAGCCAAGTCCGAGAGCCTGGTTTGTCAGGCCACCTACGCATTAACCGTATGAACGCAAAACTTGGCCTGGGTTGGTCGAATTTGTTCTGTCTTAAGAAGCGCTGCAATTTTGATTTTCCAATTCTTGTGCTATACTTTCGTTAGTGCCGGCGTGTGCCCGGGTCGTTCCGATAAAGTACTGTAATCCGACGGAAAATGTATTTTGTGAATTGGGGGACTTGTAGTGAGTATCCAGAATTTCTTGGAAGATGTTCTTCTTGTTACCCTGCCTGAAGAGCCCCACCTGGGAAATGAGCTTGAGACTCTCAACGAGATTGCCGGCGAAGGATGCCGGCGCGACGTGATTATTGATTTCTCCAGAGTGGAGGTGCTAACTTCCGAGAGTATTTGCGCTCTTATGATATTGGAGAAGTACTTGAGCGGATCCGGACGTCAGCTCATTCTCTGTAATGTCTCTCTTGAGGTCAGACACATCTTCAAGCGGACCGGCCTTGAAGCGGTGTTCCAGTTCACCGACGACGAGTACGCTGCCCTGCAGTCGGTGCGCCGTGCGTCCTGTTTGTACGGTTAGGCCGAGACGCTGAATTTCAAAAAGAGCCGTTCCCCGGTTTGGGTTTTAGTACCTTGACCTCTCGCAGAAGAACGATTGCACCCCAACCCCAGGGCATGTTGTTCTGTGTGACCTTGAGCATCAGGTCATTGGCGCCATCCAGACATGTCAGGGCCGGGCCTTATTCGTATAGAATTTCTGCCTGTGCCGCTCCGCGTACTGTTTGAGCCGGCTGGCGACTTCCGGGTGCTCGTAGTGAAGTCAACTCATCGGCTGTTTGACATTTTCACAAGTTAAAGCCCGGATACAGATTACTTTAGCTCCTTGATCTTGACGTTGCGGAACCAGATTGGGGCACCGGCGTGCTTACCCTGCAGGCCGATTCGGCCCTTCGTCGGGTGTTTGCTGAGCGGCTTGTTCAGCCACGATGGAATCTCGGACCCATCGGGATTGGTCTTCGCGGATGTCCACAGGCTCATATCCATCGAAACAACGCCTTCGCCGTTGAGCACCACGTCTATTCTTTTGTCAACACACCTTACAGTGAAGCGGTTCCACTCGCCGGGCTTTTTGACCATACTCTTGGTCGGGGCCAGATGGCCGAAGATCGCCCCGCAGTGCCAGGTTTTGGGCGCCTTGGCCCACTGCTCGGCGTAGTCGTCGGCGATCTGAATTTCCACCGAATTTGGAATCCACTCATTGCCTTTCGTATTGGTGCAATAGACAACGACGCCGCTGTTTGTGCCGGGGGCGTTCTTGAATTCCAAATCCAGGATGAAATTGTCGTAATCCCTGGTGGTCCAGATAGCCTGGTCCTGGCTTGCGGTGAGGACTCCGTCTGAGACCGTCCAGACCCCCTCTGGCTTCGCTGCATTCGAGAGGTCCGCTTTGAAGAGATTATCCCACCGGCTCGTATCCGGATGTCCGCCACGCCTGCTGCGCCGGGCTCCAGCACTGAGCAGGCGGGCGGCCAGTTGCTCGAGCTCCTTACGATCGATGAAGCCGTCACTGTCCGAGTCAATGGTCTTAAAGTTGGCCTTTATCTGACCCCGGGCCTCGGCTTCACCGATCTTCTCATCGCCGTTCTTGTCCATCGCAAGCCAATACCTCATAACGTTGCGACCACTCCCTCGGCTCCTCTGGTCTCTCTGTTGATCTGTCGCCTGTTCGCTTACCGACGGTACTTTGATTGTCGGCTCACCTTTCAAGAGTCCGAGAGAGGCAAGGAACTTGTCCGCGGCGATCAGCGTTCGTTCGCGCCACGGCGAGCGGTTGAAGAAACCGTGTCCCTGACCCTCCGCAAGGTACTTGTCGGCGCGAATTCCCAGTGCCTCGGCCTTGGCCCAGTATTCGTCCCCAAAGACTTTCAGCCCATCCTCGGTCCCGAAGAGAATCAAAGCCGGCGGGGCTTTCTTGTCCAAATGAAGTGTCGGAGAAATCTTGCCGGCGAGCTTCTTATCGCCGTCAAGGCGTCCAATCATTCGTTCGCTCGTAAGGTTGAGGACCGGATTGAACAGCACCATTGCCTGCGGTATCGTCGAAATCGATAAATCGTCACCCTCGGCCTCGACACTCTTTGCGATCATCGTGCACGCCGCCAAGTGACCACCGGCCGAGCCGCCCGAAGCGATCAGTTTCTTGGGATCGATGCCCAGCCGTTTGCAGTTCCGGCGCATCCAGCGCACGGCGCTGCGGGCATCCTCGACGCACTTATCCGGCGTTACTCCGTCGCGGCTCTTGACGCGATAGTCGGCCCGGGCGGCTACAAGACCGCGACTGGCGAGGTATTGCGCCTGAACCAGGAACTGACCCGTCGTGCCGCTATTCCAGCCTCCTCCGAAAAAGAAGATAATCGCCGCCCGTGCGTCACCGGCCTTCCAGCCGGGAGGATAATGGATACGAATCTGCAGCTCCCTATCGCCGACGGTTTTATATGTCTCACTCTTGAAGTCCGCGGCCTCCGAGCCTGCAAAAGCCACGCTGCTCAGCAGTACGACAATCATCGCCGATATGACCATACAGACCTTTAATGTTCGCCCAACAGACTGTTCAGTTGTTCTTGTCATCTTTTTCTCCTTTGAAAAGCATCGCGGATATATTTCACCAGTCCAGCGAAATGTATCACTTCCCGCCCAAAATTGCAGCAACAAAATCCCTGATCAAGCATCAAGGAGGTCACTTTACTGTATTACTTGTACGATTCATCACGTTGAGGGCATGATTGGCGACACGGGTGATGTATTTGTTGGGTTGGCCGGTGAGTGCCTTCTTCAGTGCCTGTTGGGCCGGCCTTGCCTGCTCACCGATGCCGTCAAGTACAATAGCCGCCTGCAGACGCCCCCAGGGGTGCTCGCCGCTCAGTGTGGCTATCAGAACTTCCAGGGCCTTTTCCGGTTTGCTCATCAGACATAACGCCCGCGCCGCAGCCACCCGCACGCTCACCGACTCATCCTGCAGCGCCGTGACCATCAAGTCTTCAGCCGCTCCAGCATCGCTCGCCATATTCCCGATGCCCGTTGCGCCCCAGTAGCGAATGGCGGCATCCTTGTGGCCCATCGCCTTGATAAGTTTGTCCAGAGCGCCCCTTTCCTCCGAGGCCGTCGCCGCAATTTCCCCAAGCTGTTTATTCAGCGTATCGCCGCCGGGTTGTCGCAGTATTGCGTACCTGCTGCCGTACTTCTTCTCTCTCGCCATGATCTCAGGCTCCGGGATCAGGCCCAGGTCTTTCGTCTCCTGCACCCATTTTAGATGGACCTCTCGCATCCGCTTGAGAATATCCCGATACCTGCTCTCGCCTGCAAGGTTGCGAACCTCGTGAGGGTCGCTCTTCAGGTCGTACAGCTCTTCAACAGGTTTGCGCTCCGCCATAAATAGCTTTGCCGCCGGCGGTAATTTGCCTTCTGCATCGACCCGGCGAATCTCTTTCATCGTCGCGCCCTTTTCAGGCGTGTTCATGTACTGATAGTATGTCTTTAGCGGCTCGTAATTGCGGATATAGCGATAACGCTTATCGCGAACGCTGCGAATGATGTCGTATCGTTCATCCATCCGGTCGCGCGCACCGAAAACATACTCCCGCGGCTTCGGCAGGTTCCGCCCCAAAAATGGTTGTCCCTGCATATACTCCGGAACCTTCAAACCGGCCAGGTTCATTACTGTCGGCCCAAAATCAATCGAGCTGACCAGCCGATCGTCGATGCTGCCTTGTTTGCCCTGACCGCCCGTGCGGAATTTCTGTGGGATGCGGATTACCAGCGGTATATGCGTACCCGAATCGTACAGCCAGCGCTTCGCACGAGGCAGACCCACACCGTGGTCCGACCAGAAGAAGATTATCGTATCCTCGTACAGCCCGTCCGCCTTGAGCTGACCGATTAAATCGCCGGCCCACGCATCCATTGCAGTAATCAATTCATAATTGCGCTTCCAGTCCTCTCGGACTATGGGCGTATCGGGATAATACGGGGGCAGTTTCAGCTTCTCCGGGTCCTGGCGCTGCGATGGCTTGAGGCCCCTTGTCACGCTCTGGTATTTTGATGTTCCGGCAATGCCGCTTTCGTGACAGCCGGTGAAATTGAACACGGCAAAAAACGGCTGACCACTCTTACGTTTACGCCAGTGGGCCCTGCCGCTCGATTCATCCCAGGCATCGCGAAGGTCGCTCGTCTGGTAATCGGTTTTCGAGTTGTTTGTACAGTAGTAACCGGCGCGGCGAAGATAGCTACTGAACGCCTTGATATGCTCCGGCAGTTTGGCATTGCAGCGCATGTGATGCGTGCCGATCGTCGTCTGGTACATACCCGTAATGATACCTGAGCGGCAGGGCGCACAAACGCCGGCCGTGGTAAAGGCATTGGTATAACGCACGCCTTCAGTCGCCAGCCGGTCGATATTCGGTGTAATTGCATGCTCATCGCCGAAACAGCGGATGTGCGGGCTGATATCTTCGCACGACAACCACAGTACATTGGGTTTGAGTATGTTCGATTCGCCGCTTCGGGCCATCGATCCGGCCGGCCACGCCGCCGCGGCAAGACCGATGGCTTTTAGAAAATTACGTCTGCTGCTCACATCACTGCTCATAATCGTAGCCTTTCACAAATTCTCAGTTTGTCCCGATACGGCCGGACAACTTTCAACCAACATTTCGAAAATAACCGGCGCCTTGACATTCCACAACATTCGGATATGGTATTTTACCAAATCCCGCCCAAAACTTCCGCTGGTTTTCCTCCTTTTTGTGCACACCCGGCAGCAGCGCCCTGTTAGCGGGGACTCGGCTTGGAGCCCACAGTTACTCCGCAGCGATGCTAAGACGAAGCTGATGATAATTCGCTGGACAAGCACCGCAATGGCCGGGAAGAATCCCTGCCGGACTTTCTCTCGAGAGTGACCTGTTGTTCGGTTGTCCGAACGGCTCCGAGGCAATGCTCTATCTGCGTGCTCTTCTGTTGTTGTTGATATCGCCGAGCCGAACGAGAGCGTATGCCAAGACCCCGAACAGTCCGGCCAGAAGTGCAATCACTATCCATATCCCGGAGCCGGAGTTGCGCTGGCGTATATCTGTATAGACCCAGATCGCCATGAGAATATGGATAATGAAACACACGATGAAGATCGGGCCCATCTTGTTCTTGCGCAGGTCCCGATGGTCAAACACCCTTCGCTCCCGCTCAAGGTGGGTGCGGCGCTGTTCCAGTTCGAGCTTCTTCATCTCTTCGTTGAATTTCACCTCAGCCTCGTACTCTGCCATTTCCAGTTCCATTTTGCGCATGCGCATCTCTTGTTCCATTTCCTCTATGCGCTCGGGCTCCTGGGAAAACGCGGCAGTTGAAAGAAGCATACTCACGAGCACAATACCCAATACATACCGTTTCATCTTGTGTCTCCTATCAAATCAATTCACAAAACGTACAATTCTTTGCACGGAAAAACGTTTATGCACTCTAAACCAATATTTCGGTCGTTCGGCCGCTCCAACTGGAGTTTTGATGGAGTTAAGTTATCATGCTTGTCGGCCAAGTGCAACAGTTTTGGGTATTTTTTCCGCAATTTGCGTTACAAAACGCCCGCTGAGCAAACTCGGCGGAAAACCGACCTCGGCCGGGCCCAATAACCGGCATCGGCGACCTCATAGCTGTCGCGTTTGAATTTTCGCAAAATGTTTACAAAGCTCCCGCCTGTTCGTGCGAAGCAAATGTCTGTCTGAAGATAAGGAATTGATGACAATAGGGCGCGTCGAAACGGCATGACGGCAAGATAATGCAAATGCAGGCGCAGTCTCCGCCTTGAAGGCATCTCGCTGCTATTGCTCTGCCTTGCGGCTAAATTGAAAAAAAGGGAGACGGCGGCCCCCCGTATATTTTGGCTGAACCGGCCGGCCGGTCTCCCTTTACGAAAGAAGGACACACTGTTGTGTGTAGGTG
Source organism: uncultured Pirellulales bacterium (assembly GCA_964459805.1). Lineage (GTDB taxonomy): Bacteria > Planctomycetota > Phycisphaerae > Sedimentisphaerales > Anaerobacaceae > DAOVRL01. The sequence continues at coordinate 1,080 of CAYWOD010000194.1, read as the reverse complement.
TCTCTCAACAAAACCAATTTCTTGGCATCCCTTCCCAATAAAGTATAACCCATTTATCGTGCGGGGCAAACAAATCGAGCAGAAGTCTTTGCGGTTTCGTCTGTTTTTTGTGGAGTTGTGCCGGCATTTTTAGGCCTGCTAAAAAAGGCGAATTTCTTGCCTGCCAGCCCCCATACCGCCAAGAATACGCCCTTTCTATAGGACTGTGCACCAAGACAGCAGACTTTTGACCGTGTTTTTCGTTGACATATCCCTTTCCACCGGTTATACTACATTAGAATAATGTTGAGGAGGAATGGTGGAATGCCTGTCTTTATTTCTCACCGGGCTTTCGCCTGTGAACATGCTGGTTGTCTTGCTCCTCAGATCGCGAGGAAGTGCGTACTGGAGAAAAAACAAGAACGAGCAGGGATGTAATCGTTCCTGTTAGCGACAGTCTGCTCGCAGCAAGCCGCGGCTTATTAGTTAAGGAGATGAGCAATGGCGGATACTGAGAAGGACAACACGTTGTCGGAGCACTCTATCGCAAGACTATTTGGCTCTCAGGGCCTGGAGATTTCGAAGAACGGTGATTCCAGGCAGTCGCCTCAGACGACTGCAGCAGAGCATCAAGACTACGCTCAGGTCCCCGCTGAAGAAACTGCCGGACAAACGCCCGCCGAACAGCTCGGCCCGGAAATCAGAAACGCGTGCGTGGCGCTGCGACCGAGCGTCGGCCCCACAAGCCAAAGAGCAAAGATCTTGTTGGTGGCCGTTCTCTCTGTCGTGTTGGTTGTTGTGCTCAATAGATTCCATGGCGTGCCTGCGTTTGAAAGCCGATGGCTCAGGCTTACAACTTACCGGACAATCCTTGGCGACTTCGTGGAATTAGGCGTCTCAGCTACTGATGGCCGGGCCAAAAGATCGATAAGACTAAAGGTAAAGGGTATTGCCTACAGTCAGGACAGACCGTCCGCAATTGTTGAATCCGCGATAGTACACCAGGGCGACAGAATATCGGGGGCAACCGTTGTCAAGATAAGCAGGGACAGCATTGAATTTGAGGCGAACGGAGAAACGTGGATGCAAAGAGTCCAGTGA
>CAYWOD010000193.1:0-7147 GCA_964459805.1 uncultured Pirellulales bacterium | reverse complement strand
CAGCTCAGCACATAGCGGCTATGCCAGTCCATAATCGCAACCAGATACACAAAACCCTGCCACAAACGGATATACGTGATGTCGGCAGCCCAAACATGGTTGGGTCGGTCGATCGTCAATCCTCGAAGCAAATAGGGGTATTTACGGTGCTCTTGGTCACCTGGTTGACTTAAGCGAGGCTTGGGGTAAATCGCCTCCAGACCCATCAGACGCATTAAACGTCTAACCCGGTTGTGCCCGATCACAATACCTTTTCTCTTGAGCCAGGCCGTCATGCGTTCGACTCCATATTGTGGTGTATGCGTGGAGATACACCTGCCTGAAAAGAAAGGAGTTTTCTATGAGAAACTTGCCGACGCCCGGCTATTTCCCCCCCGGATCGAATATCCGCACCGTGTTCTTGCCCTCATGCTTGGCGGCATACAACGCCTCATCTGATCCCCGCGTAATATCCTCCGGGCTCATATTCGCGTCATATTCACCCAGCCCCACACTAATCGACAGCGGGATCTGGTTTCTATTCCAGCTCGTCGGTCGCCCTGCAACAACCTCGACCATACGCTCAGCAACCACCATGGCGTCGCTCAGCGCGGTATTCGGCAAAATGACCGCAAACTCATCGCCCCCGTACCTCGCCGCCGTGTCGATCTGCCTGATGCAGCCCTTAATCCTTTTGCTGATCTCCTTGATGGCCCTGTCACCGGCCCGGTGGCCGTACGTATCATTTATCTTCTTCAGATAATCAATATCCACCATTATCAGCGAGATCCGTCCGCCGTATCGACGCGACCTCCAAAGCTCCTTCTCCAGAATCTCGTAAAACGCCCTGTGGTTCACAAGACCCGTGAGTCCGTCTGTTGAGGCCTGCCGCTGTATCTTCTCGAACAGCTTTACGTTGCCGATCGACGCACCGACCAGTTGGCTGAGAAGCTCTATCAGCGCAATGTCTGCGGAGCCAAACGTACCGTCGGCCTTATCTGCAAGGTTAAGCACACCGACAACTCTGCCCTGACATACCAGAGGAGCAATTGCGCAGTTTTTCGTGTTGTAATTGTCGGCAAAGGCACGCTGCGATTTTCTAATCACCGGCTTCTTATGCGTGTCTATATCCCCTGCCAATATAAGCTCTTTACTTCTGACAGCCATAACCATAGGAGACGGCGGGTTTTGATTCAGCGAGACTATCTTGTTTATGAGAAATGGGTGATTGTGCCTGTGCAGGTGCAGAATGTTGTTCGTCTCGTCAAGTATGTACAACGAAGCAAACCGTACGCCGACCATATTCGGAATGGTCTCAATGCAGACATCGGCAATACGGTCAATGTCGAGGCAGTTCACCTGTCGTGCCAGTGGCGTAACCTGCTGGAGCAGAGAAACACCGCCGCCGGGATTCCCATCATGCTTGCCGGGATTCCCATCGTGCCCTTCAGAATTGCCGTCAGGCGTTCCAGAACTCATACCGTGTGCCTTCCAGAATTCGTACCGGTCTTGCGCATAATCGCACAATCGTACAGATTAGCTCAATTCATACAACTTCAGGTGATAGTCCACCCTTGGGTGTATCGGATATTCGGGCAGCCGTATTTGGCAAAAAACAAAGAATAACACCGAAAAGACTCGGTACGGCTATATCCAGGGATCTTAGTTTCCGACCGGATACATCCGATAAGGTGAATGGCACCTATATGCAGGGTTAGCTATGGATGATCGCGCGGTTAGTGCACAGTCGCTTCTTTAGAGCTGGTGCAATCAGTGTCTAATCCTTTTTTGTGGCTTTGGGCCTTCGTGGCTAAAGATTTGCTTGACGGTGGTTGGTGGTTTTATGATACTGTTTTTCAGTTTTGCATAAATGCGTTGAATTGAGGTGTTTGTGAGCAGTGGAATTTGACCTTGAATATGCCAGAGAGGTGATAAAGGCCGAGGCCGATGCGATAGGTTCGGTTACGCATATTGTCGATGCGTCGTTCGGCAAGGCTGCGGAGATGATTTATAACTGCGGCGGCTCGTGCATCGTCAGCGGGATCGGCAAGGCCGGCATCATCGGCCAGAAGATAAGCGCTACTTTAGCTTCGACCGGCACGCCGAGCCATTTTCTTCATCCGGCCGAGGCCGTTCACGGCGACTTGGGTAGGTTGCGCAAGGACGACGTGGTTATGGTCCTGAGTTACGGGGGCGAGACGGATGAGATTACCCGGCTGATAAATCTGGTCAAGCAGTTGGAGATAAAGCTAATTGCTATTACGGGCCAAAGCGATTCGACGCTCGGCGAGCACAGCGACATTGTCCTTTGCATGGGCCAGATGAGCGAGGCGTGTCCGTTAGGCGTTGCTCCGAGCGTTTCGACGGCGTGTATGTTAGCGGTGGGCGATGCCCTTGCCTTTACGGTTATGAAGGCTCGTAAGTTCAGCGTTGAGGATTACGTGCGGTTTCATCCCGGCGGCTCGCTCGGCGCAAAGCTGATGACGGTGGAGCAGTCGATGATGTTCAAGCCCGGAGAGAAGCTGCCCATCGCGGCGGCCGGCGAGACAATAAGCCAACTGCTTGAAAAGACGAGCGATGTCAAGCGCCACGGGGCCGTGATGGTGGTCGATGCTGCCGGCAGATTAGCCGGGATTGTCACCGATGCAGACCTTCGGCGGCTGGTGACCAGGCACGGGCGCAAGGCCCTCGAATTCAAGGCACGCGAGGTTATGACGGCCGATTGCAAGAAAATCAGGGTCGATGCCTTGGCGGCCGAGGCGACCGCGATTTTCCACAAGTACAGGATCGACGAGCTGCCGGTCGTCGATGCGGACAACAGGCCCGTCGGCGTGATTGACGTGCAGGACATCTTGACAATCAAGGTTGTAGGATAGACTCGGCAATGGCCAATCTCTCGGCAATTAAGCTGCTGGCGATGGATGTTGACGGCGTTCTGACGGACGGGACGATTGTAGTCAGCGCCGACGGCACCGAGACCAAGTTGTTCAATGTGCTCGATGGTCACGGAATTCGACTGTGGCAGAGGGCGGGGCTGAAGGTTGCCCTTCTTAGCGGCAGGGCGTCGGGGCCGACGAAGCACCGCGCCGAACAACTGCAGATAGAACACGTATTTGAGGATTGTCATTATAAACTGCCGGTGTTTGAGGAATTTCTTGACCGGCTCGGTCTTTCGCCGGAGAATGCGGCCTATATCGGGGATGATCTGCCTGATTTGCCCGTGATACGATACGTGGGATTTGGGGTGGCGGTGGCCAATGCCGTTGACGAGGTCAAGGAGTATGCCGACTACGTAACGAGCCGGGCCGGCGGCAGCGGCGCTGTGCGGGAAGTGATAGAGCACATTCTCAAAGAAACCGGCAAATGGCCCGATCTCATGGAAAGATACATGGGCGATGCCTGAGTGAGGTTTTATGTCTGTTTTACGAAAACTACTTATCGGCGTTGTTTCGCTGGCGGCGGTCTTTGGGATATACGTGCTCTACAGCCGCATGAGCAAAACACCGCCGATTGACGTGCAGAGCAAGATCGACCTCGGTGACAGCAACCTCGCGGGCTTCGACGGCCAGGCGGGGAAGATCGGCGACATTAAAATTCCCGTCCTTAAGAATCCTGTCTATAAGCACGTAAACGCAAATAAGGAAATTGACAGAGAGTTCGGGTTCAGCGAGCTTATCCGCACGGTAGGCGACGTCTGGGAGGTGGAAAAGCCCTGGATGAAGATCTACCAGCGCCGGTTCGAGTGTCACATCAGGGCCGACCAAGGGACAACCGAGCTTGAAACGGTCGTGGGCGACTCAACGCCCAAAGACGCCACGTTCAGCGGGAACGTAGTTATCCGTATTTTGCCCGGCGAGGCGGGTGGCCGCGAGGAGAGTGTTCTTTATCTTGACAGTCTCGTTTTTCTAAGCGACAAGTCGCAGTTTTCGACGGCGGGGCCGGTGAAATTTGTCTCGGCAGAGGCTCAGATGCTCGGTCGAGGGCTGGAATTTGTCTATAACGACCGGGCCGAGCGACTGGAGTATCTTCGACTGCCTCATGTGGAGAGTCTGCACATAAAGACTTCCGAGTCGGCTTTGTTTTCAGAAACCGAGCCGAATCTCGTCGTGCAAAAAGGCCCGCAGACGGGGGCTCCGACAAAGGGCGTAGAAGCGGTCGGGACGGCTAAAACTCAGGAACCGGGCAAACTCTCTGCAACTGTTGAGTCCGAACAGGCAAAGGTCCCGGCATCGTCCGGTCGGGAAGCTGTTGAGCAGACCGAGGGTGAATACTACAAGTGCATTCTCAGTAAGAACGTTGTCATCGATACGCCCGAGCAGTTGGTTTTTGCCAAGGAAGATGTTACGATTTATGACATCCTGTGGTCGAAAAGCTCGGCTGAAGAAAGCGACGAAGCCGGCGCGGACGGTGCAGATGCACCGGGGGCCACGGCTGCGGCCGCGAAGGAGACCGAGCTGTCTCCTGCAGCCGGTGAGCAGGCGAAAGCAGGCGCTTCGGAGCCGAACGAACCGAACAAGCCGGCTGAGAAGATGATTGATATCGTGATTACGTGCGACAATGGCATTCTGCTTGTGCCGGCGGACTCGCGAAAGACGATAAAGGATTTTTCCGGGAGCGGGGCCGGGCCGGCCCGCACCCAGGGGCGAGAAGACAAAAAGCTCGATGCCGCCGAAAATCGAGCGACGTTCCGTACGGGCCGGATCGACTATAGCGCAGCGACGGGCGATGCGAATGCAGCCGGTCCGTCGGAGCTTGTGTTCTACACCGGTGACGTAATGGCCGTCGAAGCGAACGAAACGAGTGTTCCGGTCACAGTGACTTCTACAAAAGGAGCGAAGTTCTTCAAGGCCGCAAATCAGGTTATCTTCGAGGGCACCCCTCTTTGTGCAACGCCGCAGCAAGGGCTGACGGCGCAGCGAGATGTGACGCTTTCGGCGTCGAAGCTCACCGTGAATCTGCGGGAGGACATATCCCGGCGGTCGGATGTTTCGCCGGAAATCATTGGCGCCGGGCCGGTGGAGTTTATCTTTTACCGGGAGGATTCGAACGCTGCAGTCAGCAAGGAGCCGCCGGCGCCGGTGAGAGTGACGGCCCAAAAGGAGGCCCGGTTCCTGCCGGATTCGAATCAGGTTATCTTCGACGTCAATTGCCTCTGTACGATGCCGCAGGAGGGTATGGCGCCGGAGCAGAACTTCACGCTTAGATCGTCGCAGCTTATTGCGAATCTGCCGAAGGACGGGGCGAAAGGGCTTTCTGAGATGCCTGATATTCTTGCGGTCGGGCCGGTCGAGCTTGGGTTCTTCGTGGATGCTTTTGGCGACCCCAACGCAAAGGCGGCTCCGCTCCCCGGGACAGTAACTGCGAAGAAGCAAGCCCATTTTCTGCCGTCCTCAAATCAGATCCTCTTCGAGGGTGATTGCAAGTCCAGAGTGGTGCAGAAAGACCCGAATTTCGTTGAAGAGCATATACTTATGTCGGAGCGAATGACGGTGGATTTGGCGAGCGACACCAACGACAGATCCACGCCGTCCTCCGGCATTGAGCACTTAAGCGCATACGGCAGCGTCGTCAGGCTCGCCACCAAAAAGACGGCCGGCGATTTTCTGCTCAGCGGCATAGAGTTGATATGCCGCAAGTTCGATTATGATCCTAACCAGGAGGTTTATACGGCCGCCGGTCCCGGCGAGATAAGACTCGCCAACGCCGAGACGCCCGAACCGAATCAAGACTCCGGCAAGTTCAGCCTCAGTCGCCCCTGTTGGGCCATTGTTCAGAATTACGATACGCTGAAGTATTTCCTGAGAGAAAATCGCATCATCGCCGAAGCCAGCTCGGCCGGGGCATTGGTCGTTAAGTACCTTCCCATCAAAGACGGCAAATTCAGCGAGGTCCACATAGTGACGGCCAATCGCGTCGTGGCCAACCTTACCGAAACGGCCGCCGGCGATACCGAGCTCTCGAGCCTGACTGCTTCCGGCGGCGTCACGTATCAGAGCGCCGACAATGAGTTCATAGGTGGCGGGCTCTTCTACGACCACGCCAAACAACTGATGAAGGTCGTAGGCAGCGAGCATTTTCCGTGCCTGTTCAACGGGCAGCTTACCGACGAGATCGAGTACAATTTGAAGACCGGCGAGATCAAAGCCGACCTCGTCGCCCCGGGAACGATCCAATTGAAATAGCGAGCTGCGCCGGCCGCACCGGCCGAGTGAATCATCTACCCGCCAGCACCTTCAGGAATTTGGGCATAAAGTACGGCAGATCCGGCCAGCCGCGGGAAGTGACTAATGCCCCGTCCACCACTACCGGCTCGTCGACGAACACTCCTCCGGCTAACTCCACGTCTGCACGGATTCCGTGATAAGCAGCCACGCGGCGCCTTTCGATCGGCCTCGTGACGACCCGGTTATTCGGATAGGCTCTTAGCCTGCAACGCTTTACGCACAAAGCTGCTGCAAATCGCCGATGCTCAATTCGCTCAGGTTGGCCACGATCTTCTCCGCCAAGCTCAACTGGCTGGCGTCGTATGAGTTCGTCACACCGACCGTGTGCATGCCCGCCGCCTTGGCCGCCTCTAACCCCCAGTGTGAATCCTCTATCACCACGCACTGCTCGCTTACAATCGGCTCGCAGCGGTTGGCGTTGAGCTTCTTGAGCGTCAAGAGGAACCCCTGCGGGTCTGGTTTACTCTTTTCAGTCTCCTCGGCCGAGACTACCACCGCGAAGTATTGACGCAGTTTGGCATCTTCGAGAATCATTTCAATTTCCGGCATCAGGGCGCCGGAGCATATAGCCATTTCTATTTTGTTCTGATCGAGCATACTGATCAAGCCGCGAACGCCCTCGATAATCCGGCCCTCGTTCTTTGCCAAGTCCTCGAACACTGCCAATTTCTGCTGAACCAGCTTTGGTATCTGCCCCTCGTTTACCTTGAGCCGCCCCTGGTGTATGAGCACCTTAAAGCAGTCAACGTCCGTAAAGCCCAAGTACGTCTTGTAGTAATCTTTGGTTGTCAGCTCCACACCGTACGGCGCGAGTATGGTGTTGAACGCGCGAAAGTGCAGAACTTCGGAGTCGGTTATTACACCGTCGAAATCGAATATGACCGCTTTAAGCATAAGATTTTATTGATTCCCAATATCCTCCAATTTTGTAATCCATTCGTTAA
>CAYWOD010000192.1:0-7152 GCA_964459805.1 uncultured Pirellulales bacterium | reverse complement strand
ACACTCGAAAATCGAGATTGCTTCCCTTCGGCTGCGCTCAGGGCAGGCTTGCTTCACAGCTCGCAATGACGAAAGACGGCCAAAATTCAACACGTTAGCCCGTGAACGGTTGCTTCTTGTTTTTATGGTGTGGCTTGCTACTTTCCGCTTACGTCCACGCAAACCATATCACCATTGGCGTTGCGGGCGTAGATTTTGCCGTTGGATAAAACAGGCACGGTCCAGCACTTGCTCTTGGGAAGAATCTGCGCCCGGGCGATGGCCTTGTATCCACTCGGACTGGCCGGAGCAATGACCAGCTCGCCCTTGTCGCTGGTAATAATCATTCGCCCGTCGGCGCTCATCATGAGCGCACCTGTGCCAAGACCTTCTTCGCTCCACTTCACGCTGCCATCCTTGAAGTCTATGCACTTTAGTTTCGACGACTCTTCAAAGCCGTAAATGTATCCCCTCCAGAACACCGAACAGTTCGTGCGGGTGCAGATTGCTTTATTGTCCCAGAGTTTTGTAGGCTTGGCGCCGGTTATCGTGATCCGCGCCGAGCCCCTGCCGTAACCAGACGAAAAGAAAACATCGTTGCCCAGGACGATCGGATCTGCTGCATTGACTTTGTGCTGGTTTACAACGCCGTACTCCCAAAGCGGTTTGCCGTCGGCCAGCGACACTGCCTTGACTGCCTCGGAGGCGAATATGGCAAGACATTGTTGTCCGTCCATTGTATAGGGCACCGGCGTTGCGTAGCCGCATACGTCTTTTCCGTTCTCCCAGATAACATTGCCGTTTTTCTTGTTGAGCGCAACACCGGCTGTGCCGAGATTAAGAATCAACATGTCGCCCATCACCAAAGGCGACCCGGCAAAATGCCAGGTGGGCAGCTTGAAGCCCAGGTCTTTGTTCATGTTCTTCTGCCAGACGACCTTGCCTGTAGCGGCGTCAAGACAGAAGAGGTTGCCCATTTTGCTGATTGTATAGACGACCTTGCCGTCCACAGTGGGACTGGACAGCGTGCCGCCCTCATAGTATTTTGGCTCCAAGGGGCACGGGAAACTGTGTGTCCAGATTTCTGCGCCCGTATTTGCATCCAGGCAGAAAACGATATCTTTGTCGTCTGCCGAGTTTTTTTTCCTGCCCGTGTTGCCCGTCATATACGCTCGTCCGTTGCTGACCGTTATCGACGAAAATCCCATGCCGATGGATTTCTTCCAGAGCTGCTTTGGGCCGTCCGGTCCCCAGTTCGCTTTCCAGTCCGTCTCACTGGAAATGCCGTTGTGGTTGGGCCCGCGATAGATGGGCCAATCGCCCCCCCGGGCAGTGCTGCCGCTGATTAACAACATTGCCATCGTTAAGAGCACCGTTACCATCGACACATTCATTTTACTCTTGAGAGCGATTCTCATAACAAATTCTCCAAACGTTACCATTTAGTTCCGAAAACCCTCTTCGCATTCATTTGAGCGTACTCAGCGCAATTCATTTTCAGTGATATATCAAATCTGTCGCGAAAATGGAGACTCTAGCAAAGTTACAGAGTATATGGGTATACTGCCATGTGCCGGTTCTCGTGAAATCGCGGCAGAAACCCAACTGAACATCTAAATTTGGTCGGACAGAATTCCTCAAGACGGAATTGCCTATGCAGTATTCCACATAAGTCATTATGAATACAGGCCTTAAATGGTGTTTAGTCTGTAATGCCGCTATAGTCTCCGAAAATGCAACTAATTTGGTAGTCTTTCGGCAGGTTCTCGTTCTCGCTGTGTCCGCCGTGATGCGAATAGGGTCCGATCCGGGTCTATTTGGCCTTGCCACCCCACAATTTTGCCAGCAGACGGCAAGTATTCGGGTCGTACTGCCTTGTTTCAAACTGCAGGAACGGATAGTGGTCGTTTACCCCATAGTACGACTCGGTCATCTCGGCGAAGAATTCCAAGGGGTCGTTCAAGGCCGGATGCCGAACGTCTTTGCCGTCAAACCGCAGAACAGAATCATATTTTCCCCTTTCAACGGCTTTCTCCCACGCCCCCTTAATCTCCTTGATTTCCTTGCTCAAAACTTGTCCGTAATATGCTCGTGCTAATTGATTCAGTATCGCAAATTGCTGGAGATTCTGCCACTGCAGGAATTTCTCGGCATTGCCAATCTCAATAGCGCCAAGCTTGTCGGGATTCTGGTTGCCGGCCTTGAGTTTTTTCGCACAGGCGTGATAGGTCATATAGGGGACGGCCCGGCTGGCACGTTCCAGCCAGATGGGCACTTTCTGCAATTGTTCCAGTGCCTTCTCGGGCATATAGCGTTTGACAAGGTGCAGTTTGTAGCGCACCAGCTTACATATTTCGTCGCCGTACGCCTTTTGCTGAACGAGCGGCGGGCTGACATAAACGGTCCATCCCTCCATCTGCCGTTTCCGGTATTTAGAGGTCGGCACAAACGCCGTTCGCTTGCCTGACGCCGCTGATGCGGATGAGCCATTTTGTGATTCGATGAACTTTGCAAGCGAGCGGGTAACGCGCTTCTGCTTCTTTACATCCACACCCCAGAGCTCTTGCAGCAGGGCATAGCCCTTGGGGTCATGCTCTTTTAGCTCGGCGCGAACGAAGGGATAGAAATCGTTGGTGCCGAAGTAAGCCTCGGTGTTCTCGGCGAAGTACTCCATTTTGTTTGTAATGGCATAGTGTTTTGCCCCGGTAGAATAGCGGCACAGGACCGATTCGTAGGTGCGGCTTTCCTTGGCGCGTTCGTAAGCGGCCGCGATCCGCTCGTTGCTGTAATGCCTGCCTTGGCCGAGATAAAGATAATCGTAGCCGTGTGAGAGCTCGTGGAGCACGACCCAGGGCTGGTGCAATGTGTTTCGACAAAAACTCTTGGCGTGACAATTACTGACCAACGACGTAAGCCCCTCGGGTGACGGATGCCCCCTGTTCAGGAGCCATTTATGGCTCGGATGAAACGACAGGCCCGGCCCGGAGTCATATTCGACCCAGTATGGCACGCGTTCCTGCATAATGGCCACGGCCGGCGCCGGTACGACCAGGCGAGTCTGGTAGAGCTGGTTCTGCATGTGGTGTATTGCCTTGTCCATCTCTTCGGCGTGGTCGGCGAGGTCCTGTTTGTTAATATAGACCGCCCAGCCCTCGACGTTGCGTATCTCAAACAAATCGGTAGGTGCTGCGGAGACGGGTTTCGTTTTCGTTTCCTTGGACCAGAGCACCGCATTTGTCAGCAAAACTGTGACAAAGACCAGGGGAATCGTTGCAGCACAGCGATAAGTTTTCATAAATAAGACTCCTTGTACGATATGGCTATTTTATCGTGTGATTGCAGATTATGCCTGTTTCCGGCGGAGGTTTTCTGTCAGAGGCGGCCTTTCTTTATACCGGACCATAGAGACGCTGTTGCCCTGCCGGTTGTGTTGAACCACGTCCATATACGAGCACATAAGCAGCAATCCTCTGCCACCGGGCTTATAGAGATTCTCGCCGCATCTCGGGTCCGGCACTGCTTGTGGATCAAATCCGTCACCGTCGTCGGCTATGGTGATCTCGACCTTATCCGAGGCTATCGAATACTCAATCTTCACCTGCTTGTTCGGGTCCATCTTGTTACCGTGCCTGACCGCATTTATAAACGCCTCCTGCAGGGCGAGATGGACGGCAAAAAGGTCTTCTCTGCTAAAACCGCAGTCTTCGAGCCTGGACATAATCCCGTGGCATACGTTCTCACTCGCAGAGAGCGTGCTTGCGACAACCATTGAGCAACTGATTGGTGCTTCTGATGCCATAACCGGGTAACTTCTTGTCGGCCCTTCGAGCAGATCCAAACCGACGAAGAATCGTTCGTTAAAAAATAAGCCGCTCCGAACTTCAGTTATCGGCCGGCCGTTATCCTCTATGAGCAACGCCAAGAAGTTCTTGCGAGATTTGCTTTGCCTTAATCTCTGGTTGCACTTTCAAGGTCGCTGTAAATATCGAAAGTTTTGGTCAATCGCGTTATCTTAAAAACTTCGTAAATCTTCGGGTCTATGCAGCAAAGTTTCAATTGGCCGTCCTGTTCGTAAACCCTTTTGCTGATTCTAATCAAAAGTCCGAGAACCGCGGATGACAGGAAGCGGACATTGCCAAAATCCAAGATGAGATTTACCCGCTCGCCCTGGTCGATGACGGACATAATCGTCTCCTGAAGTGCTCTGATGTCCATCTCCTCAAGGATCTTTTCGTCAACGAAACTCACTATCGTGGCATTCTCAGCATACTCTACGCTTATTCTCGGCTTGATCTGAGCCATGGCAATCTCCTGAGCAAAATATAAAATAGCAGGCAAATCCTACGGGCCAATACTTGAAATGTCAAGTTTTTTTGACCTGGGCGGGAAATTTTGGTGCGGCCGGATTTTCCGGCAAGTGCTTTGGGTGCCTGTCAATCGTGATCGATAAGGCGTAATGCACTTGCTACGGTCATTGCGAGGCCCCGTTGGGGCCGTGGCAATCTCCGGCTTTGGAGTGGTTTGGGATTGCCGCAGTCGCCTACGGCTGGTTCGCAATGACGTATCGTTGAATTTTTTGTCAGAAAGAGACTTATAGTGTGCCAGAAGAATTAGGCACACGCGGAAATTTTGTAAATTTCCCCTGTTTCTTCACGGAAAGCCGGCAGGTCCGAGATATTGCGCAGAATCCACAAATTTAACGGTAATTTCAGACAGAAATATTCTTGCAATTTCGTGCACATAGCACATAATGGCATTGACGTGTTGTTGTGTGTTTTCAACTCAGATGTATGTTGACGCCCGCAGACGCATACGGCGGGCCGCAGAAGTGTGTGGGGTTGATACATATAAGTTCTGCAGAATTGCAGAAGCCTTTTGCTACATTTGTAAGGAGTTCAAAATGAAAATCGCCAGATCAACAGGATACGCACTGCTGGCCATGTGTTATATTGCCAAGCATCAGGAACAAAAGATCGTTATGTCCCAGAGCATATCCAAGGAGTATGACATACCGCTGGAATACCTGCTCAAGATACTCCAGCAGTTGGTCAGAGGCAATATCCTTCGCAGCAAGAGGGGCCCTCACGGCGGCTTTTCTCTGGCCAGGGCGCCAAAGAAGATCACGATGCTCCAGATCATCGAAGCCGTTGACGGGCCTATGGTAAGCCACATGAGCATGGCAGATCTGACACGGCGCGCAAGATTCAGCATTCGAGCCGACAAAGCCTTCGACAAGGCACTCGCGCAGGCCCGGACCGTCTTCCAGAAAATAAAGCTCTCAAATCTGGTCGAAGGATAGTAGTAAAAAACCAAAGAGTATAAATGCCCACCAGCACAAGGGCGGCTATGACTCGTGCACTTACAACTTCTGCACCCGACAAATGCATATTAGCGAATTTCAGCAAATAATCTCCCGCAAATACGAGGCGCGCGACCGCCAAAGAGGCGTCCCGGCTACGTTTATGTGGTTCATCGAGGAGGTCGGTGAGCTTTCCACCGCGCTGGCATCCAAGGACAAAAAGGGCGCCGAGGGCGAATTTGCCGACGTCCTGGCCTGGCTCTGCACGCTGGCAAACATAAGCGACGTGGATTTGGAAAAGGCCTGTGACAAATACACAGGCAAAGACGTGAAAGGCTTCAAACCAAAATAGTACACGCCAGCCAACACTAAGCTCAGAGCATAGAACGGTGTGTCAGTTCACTATTACCGCGTTTCATAAGTATTGCGACTATGAGATTGCCGCGTTGGCCTTAGGCCTCCTCGCAATGACACCTAAAAGTCTCAACTTGTCATTGCGAGGAGTGAAGCGACGAAGCAATCTCATTACCCTATAGTATAGTAGCGAGATTTATGAAACGCGGTACTATGCTGCCTCTACAACACACAAACGTCTGCTTTATCAGACGTCCAAAGGATCGTGGGGGCCCTCTTGTCACTCGTCGCCGACTTCGTCGGGATGCTGGATAGCCATATCTCTGCCGGCCGCGGCCAAGGCGCGGTAGAAACACCAGCCTAAGCCGCCTACAATGATCAGGAAAACGACGGCAAGAATGACATAAGAAACGCCGCTCAATTCATCTCGAATCGGCGGGGTCGTTTGCTCAATTGCCGCTCCATCGGCCAGACCAATCAGGATTATCGCGATAGCTGCGCTCGTATCCATCGCCGCCATTATCCCCGCCCACCTTGCGAGCCAGGACGCCTGGCTCGTGGATGTATGGTGCTTGTCCAGGACATAGTTGGCCAGCAGCATTGTGCCGAGACCGCCTGTCAGCGACACCCAGAGAATCACTTGTTTAACCGCATACGGCATTGGGACGGTGAGCCGGACAACCAGTAAAAGCGCAATTATCGACGCCGCCAAAAACGCCATTCTCCCTTCCGGTCTGCCGCCGACAACCAGGCCCTGCTCGGGCCGCTCCGGGTCTTTGACGTCTCTTCGACCCTTAGCTAAGCTCAGAATGATAGCTGCAACAGGCACCAATGCTATGACTCCCATCCCAACGCAATTGGTCAGTATCCACTGGCCGTCCGCTGTCATCCAAAACTCTCTTTTTAGGGGATTGTCTTCAAAGAGCTGCCAGAAGAAAAGCGTGCCGAGAGCGACCGGAATCACCAATCGAATCAGATAATCCCACCATTTGCCTACTTTCCAGTCGCTTCTGCTGCTTGCGTGGCGTCGCAGGGTCCGAATCCGCCACAACCAGCCGAGAACCACGCACTCCAACAGCCCCATAAACGCTATTCCCCACGTCCCATTGACAAAGCCGTCGATTGTGCCAAGCCAGTTAAATCCCCCTTTCGTCACGTAAATCAGTCCGAATAGAAATCCGACGACGCTGAGCACAGGCAACACGATACTCCTGCGCCAGCCTGTTTTGTCCACGATGCTCGCCAGAATTGCCTCGGTCATGGAAAAAGCCGAGTCAAGCCCTAATGTCACCAGCGCGAAGAAGAACACAAAGCTAAACCACGCTGAATAAGGCAGTTGCGCCAGCGCATAGGGAAACGCCACAAAAGCCAGCGATGGTCCTGTCTCAGCCACCTTTTCGACCGGGACGGCATGTCCGGCTTGCTGCGTCACAAACGCCATCGCCCCCAGCGTCGCAAAGACCGCGAGCCCCGCTATGAAACTCGTCGAAAAATCTGCGATACTAATGATGGCCGCATTG
>CAYWOD010000191.1:0-7229 GCA_964459805.1 uncultured Pirellulales bacterium | reverse complement strand
TTCAGGGGGTATAAACCGAGTTTCTGTGTCATTGCGAGGCCTTTTTCAAAGGCCGCGGCAATCTCAAACACTCGAAAATCGAGATTGCTTCCTTTCGGCTGCGCTCAGGGCAGGCTTGCTTTGCTCCTCGCAATGACGAAAAACGGCCAACGTTCAACATATCACCCCGTGAACGGTTAGCAGATTTCAAATCTCATATTTGGCTCATCCGGGAAATGGATAGGTGAGATTGGCGTATCGTATGACCGAGAAAAATCGTTCGGGGCCCCAGAGGCACAAATTTCCCCCCTGTGCCCCAAATTTGAGCCTCTGCCCAAACGATTTTTCTCTCCAGCCAAGTCCGAGAGCCTGGTTTGTCAGGCCACCTACGCATTAACCGAATGAGGCTCATATTTCTGATTACCGGAGGATTTTTTATGTTAGAGTGTGTGGTGAGTGAGGGTGGTGCGCCGCGGTGCCGGCGGCTGAACGTGTGAGAGGATGCAAGTTGTGGGCGGTGGAGGAGGGGTGTTGATGTGGTTGGGGGGGCAAAATGGGGCGGCGCGAGCTTGCAAAATCCCCACAAGTCGGCCCTGAAATTGACCGAATTAGGTAGGTGCTTTGCTTTATTTGAAGTTCCGTATTTTTTCGGCTTTCAGACGGCAATTTAGCCGCTTTCTGCCTGAAAGCGGGGAACTTCCGGCAGTTTTTTGTGTCTGATAAATAGTGGGCGCTCTAAAAGCGGCGACTGGACCGAGTGGGTGTTTGCGTTGGCAGCTTCTGGAAAGAGGGCTTACGTTAGTCGTTCTTGGCCGGTACGTCCGGTAAGGATGGAATCTGTGTTGTAGTTTTTTGGTTTATCGGATTATGGGGTGATTCACGATGGGAAAAATTCGATTTTCTGACGGGGTCCGCGGCAGGGTTCTTGGGTTGGTTGCAATGCTTTTGTTTCTCGGCAGCTATCCTTTTAGCGTTGTTTATGGGGCTTCCGAACCGAGCGGGTATCGGATATTCACGCTGAAGCACATATCGGGCGACCGGGGCAAAGGGTATCTTGTCAAGGCCGGTATAGGTACTGTTTCGCAGCTTTCCGGCTCTCCGGCGCTTTTGGTGACCGGTGGTGCGGCGGAAGTAGCCAAGGCAAAGGCTATTCTGGATCTTGTTGATGCAGCGGAAGAATATGTTATAAAAGCGATCCTTCCCGCTTCAGAGGTCGAGGTGCTGCCCAGCGTGGCGGAGATCGCCGGGAAGGTCGGCGGCATATCGGTTGGAACGTTCGCTGATCCGCCGGAGGTAACTGACGGAGTCGGGGCGATTATCGGCATCGGGAGCGATTCTGTGGTGGTTGTTGCACCGTCGAGCCGGCTTGAGAGGATTGTTGCTGCTATTGGGCAATTGGTGGAGGGTAAGAAAAGCGAAAAGAGCACGAACGAAGTCGAACCTGTTGAGCCGAAAAGGGCGAAAGAGACGCCGGGAGCGGCCAAGATAGAGGTTGTTCGTCCGGGGGATGTGAACGAACCTAATGGCGTTACGGTCGCACCAAAGCAGGAGGGGCCGAAGAAGGATGAAGCGGAAAAACAGCCGCTTTACGAGCCGAAGCCATCTAAAAACGCCGACCAAGTTCTAAAGGTAACGCTGCCTCCGAAGCTTGAGATAGTCCATTTGATGGGGCTGGTGGGTGAGTATTTGAATTTGGACTTTATGTACGATCCTCTGAAGATCAAGGGCGAGGTTACGCTGATGCTGAAGGGCGGTCTTCGCGGGCCTATAAAGGTTGGGGATTTGTATCCTCTGCTTGAATCGGTGCTCCAATTCCGGGGGTTTGCGATGACTCGCAACCGGAACCTGGTAACTGTAGTTCCTCTGCCGGAAGTGATGGAGAAGGATCCCATAATCGTAGAGACGGAGGCGGACACAATAACGAAGCACGGGCATGTAATTCTGACGCGAATCTTCAGGCTCGAACACATAGATGCAGCGAGCGCCCAGAATCTTCTGACCGGTATGAAGCTCGGCACGAATGTTTCTCCGGTTGGCGGGGCGAAAATTCTTTTCGTTACGGGTTACGCATACCGCATGCCTCGTGTTGAGCGTCTTTTGAAGATGATCGACAAGCCCGGCAAGCCGAAGAAGATCAGGTTCAGGCAGTTGCAATATACGATGGCTACTGCCCTTGCTCCGAAGGTCAAGACACTTGCCGAGCAGTTGGGTACGGTCTCTATTACGGTCGGTCAGATGCCTTCTTCATCTGCGCCGAGCAGCTTCAGAGGGCGTCAGCCCGGGGAGACCACAGCACAATACTCAGCTCGCCTGGCGAAAGAGAGGGCGGCCAGGACGAGCGCCGCCAGCCGGGCCCGGGCTGCGCCGAGTGCACCTGCCCCGGAGGCGGGGGTTTATCTGGATGCCGACGAAAGGACGAACCGCATCCTGATGATCGGATTTGACGAGCAATTGGACTCTGTGGAGGAGCTGATAGATACGTTAGACGTTGCTCAGACGATCCTTCGGACGCTGAAATTGTACAAGATCGAGCACGTTGACGCCGAGGCGGCGAGGGGGAAGCTTCAGGAGCTTGAAATAGTCAGCGGTGGCAGGGGATCTTCTTCGACCGGCTCTCGAATTACCGGCGGCAGCCGGGTCGGAGTGACCACGAAGGCCCCGACGGCGCCGAGGCCTCCGACGAGCAGCAGGATGGCACCGAGCAGCGGCGGGGCGCTGGAGGCCCTGGTGGAAGAGCCGTTAGTGGTTGTAATTGAGGCTACAAACTCGCTGCTGGTCAGCGCAACGGCCGAACAGCACGATCAGATAGAGACGATCTTAGAATTCGTCGATGCCGAGACCGAGGAAGGAGTGCACCCCTACGTTATCTATCCGTTAGAGAACCAAAAGCCGGAGGACCTGGCGGCGATCTTAGAGAAGCTTATTCAAGAGACGATCAAGGACGATAAGGGCAAGATAGAACAGGTGGTAAAGAAGACCGAAGAAGAGATAGTGATTGTGCCGGACGAGAATACTTTTTCGATAATTGTCTATGCGAGCAAGAAGAACCAGGAGTGGATAAAGAATCTGATAGAGACGCTCGATAAACGCCGGCCGCAGGTGCTGATAGATGTAACATTGGTTGAGGTCACTAAGAACGATAAGTTCGAGTATGATCTTAACCTAATTTCGAGTTTGCCTAACTTGGTTGATACTTCAGGACTGACAGGGGTGATTACGGAAGGGAAAACAAGTGCGGACATAATTTCGCAGCTTTCTTCGAGTGATCATCTTGCGCGGTACATTGACTTTCAGTCTAATGCCGGCGCCGGCACGGGTTTTTACGGCGATAGCCACATCCACGCTCTATTGAACGCTATGCAGGCGAAGGACTACGGTAGGGTTTTGGCCAAGCCGAAGATTCTGGTCAATGACAATGAGCAAGGCACTATTGGCACGACAGACACCACCTATGTTACGAAGACGTCTTCGATTCCGGTAAGTTCCGGTGCGGCGGGTACGGACACTACCCTAATTCAGACGGCCGTCGATTATGAGGGTTATGATGCGGGAATAACACTGGATATTACACCTCATATAAGTGAAGGTGACCTGCTTCGTCTTGAGATCGTTCTAACCAGGAAAGATTTCGGAACTATCACCGGGGACAAGCCGCCGGATACGACCAGTACGGATATTACTACGGTTGTTACCGTTCCCGACGGGAGCACGATAATCTTAGGAGGCATGATAAAGCTGAACCAGGGCAAGGGCGGAACAAAGGTGCCGATACTTGGCAATTTGCCCCTTATTGGAGTGCTGTTTAGAAGCGTCAGCAACACCGACTTACAAAGGAGGCTGTACATATTCGTCAAGGCCGAGATCATCCGGCCTGCGGAGACCCTTGCGCAGGGTTTGCCTGATTTGGAGCGGATATCGGATCGTAACAGGCTGGCTTTTGAGAAATTTGAGCAGGAGTTTCAGAGCTATAAGAACTTTCCGGGGATAAAGGCGAGGCCTGTGGCGCCGATCAAGGTGCTCAAGGATGAGTAATCGGTGAGCAGTTTTGGTGGGTATTTGGTAGAATTAGGCGTCATAGTTTTGAGAGTTTTGGACGTGCATGAAAGATTTACTTATACGAACCGCAGAGCGAACGGGTCTGATTGACGCCAAGCGATTGAGCAAGTTTCTCGATGAAAGCGGCGGCCAGGGACGCATTGACGAGGTTCTGCTTGGCTGTCCGTACTTTACGGAAGATGCCGTTTTGAAGCTGTTCGCCGAGGCATTGGGCTGGGAATATCTTGCGGAGATCCCGGCCAAGGCCGTTCCTGTGGAATTTGTCGAGGCCGTACCTGCGACTTATGCTCAGCACCATTATATTATCGGGATAAAGCAGGATGTGGACGACGGGGAGCTTACCATAGTGCTGTCCAAGCCGTTGGATGTAAACGCTCTGGATAACGTCTCGAAGATGATCGGTTTGCCTGTCAAGGCGGCGGTATCGACTCGGACAGCGATTACAGCGGTTATAGACGTGGCTTACGAGCAGCGTTCGACGGTGATCGAGGAGGTGGCCGAGGAGCTTGATTCGCAGAACCTCGATCAGCTTGTCGATGAGGTTGCCGCCTCGGACGACCTGCTGGACGTGGTGAATCGGCCTCCGGTTATCAGGCTGGTTAATGATGTTCTGTTTCGCGCTTTGCAGCTTCGAGCCAGTGACATTCACGTTCATCCTTACGAGACAAAGATTCAGATTCGGTATCGTATCGACGGCATTTTGTATGACGTTCTGAGCCTGAACAGGAACGTGCTTCCGCTGATAGTTTCTCGTATCAAGGTAATGGCCGGTATGGATATTGCTGAGCGTCGTCTTCCTCAGGACGGCAGATGCAGCGTTCGGTTAGGGCAGCGCGAGGTTGATCTGCGTATCAGCACGGTTCCGACGAGCTATGGGGAGCGGAGTGTTCTTCGGCTGCTTGATAAGAGCACCGGCTTGCTTACGCTTAATGAGCTTGGTCTTTGGAAGGGCGATCTGAAGCGATTTGATTCTCTGCTGCATCGCTCACACGGAGTTATTTTCGTAACGGGCCCGACCGGCAGCGGCAAGAGCACGACGCTGTATGCGAGTCTGAACAGGTTAAATTCATCCGAGAAGAACGTTATAACGATTGAGGATCCGATAGAGTATCAACTCGAGGGGATCAGTCAGATTCAGGTTGCCTCGAAGAAGGGTATGACTTTTGCGACGTCGCTCAGGCACGTTCTTCGTCAGGACCCGGATGTTATAATGGTCGGTGAGGTTCGTGATATTGAGACGGCTCGTATGGCGATCCAGTCGTCGCTGACGGGGCACTTGGTTTTCAGCACACTTCACACGAACGACTCTGCGGGTGCTGTCAGCCGGCTTTTGGATTTGGGTGTGGAGCCATATCTGGCCAGCTCGTCGCTGATTGCGATATTGGCTCAACGATTGGTTCGTAAGGTATGTCCGGACTGCAAAGAAGCGACTGAGCCTGCGGCTCGCGACTTGAGGGCGCTGGGCATTGGTAACGGGAAGAGTTCAATCTCGCTCAAGAAGGGCGCGGAGTTTTTTGTGGGCGCCGGCTGCGAGAAATGCTTTCAAACGGGCTATCGCGGGCGGACGGGCATCTACGAATTACTGTTGATTAACGAAGAGATTCAGGACATGATATACAAAAGGGAAACGGCCGGTACAATAAAGAGGATTGCCCTTGAGGCGGGGATGCAGACGCTGAGAATGGACGGCGCCAGAAAGGTGCTTGCGGGCGTAACTACGGTCTCGGAAGTGTTGAGAGTGAGCCAGGCAGATGTGGTATAAGAATGTTAAACGTAAGGCGTAAAACGCAAAAGCAGAGTATAACATTTGAAAGAATCTCAAATTACGGCTTTTAGTTTTTGGTTTTCAATTTTTCATTTTTGACTATGCCAAGGTATCATTACATAGCGATAGCAGCAGACGGCAGGAAGGTGAAAGGAGCGATTGCGGCCGAGACCTCGTATGCTGCGCGAAAGCAGTTGCGTGCGCGGAGCATCCATCCCACGTCGGTTTCTGAGGTCGGTTTGAGCTCCGAGCGCAAGGCCGCTTTCTTTTCGATTTTTTCGAGAGGCGGCAGGGGCCAGCTTATAGACTTTACCAAGCAGATGGCTACGCTGCTTAATTCGGGGATCAAGCTGACCGAGGCGCTTTCGGTCCTTATGCTGCAGGTTTCGGATGTGCGGTTCAAAAACGCGCTTACGGACATTCGCGACCGCGTTGTGACGGGTGAGTCGTTTACGGATGCTCTGGGCGATTACGGGGACTATTTCGACGTAATCTACGTGAGTATGATCCGTGTGGGTGAGGTTACGGGGACGTTAGCGGATAGTTTTTCGATCATCGGCAACTTTATGGAGAAACGCCAGCGAGTCGAATCGAAGGTGAAGACGGCGATGGTGTATCCGGTTATTCTGATTATGTTCTGCCTTGCAGCGATAATTATTCTGACTACGGCGGTGATTCCGAAAATAGGTGAACAAATTCGGAGCACGGGGCGGGAGCTGCCCTGGATAACGCGGCAATTGATGAATGTAAGCTATGTGCTCAAGAGTGCGTGGGTGTTAGTGGTTATAGCGGTGATTTTTGGGATTGTGTGGGGTCTGAGGCGGTTTTTCAAGACCGAGCGAGGAGCGTATTTGCGTGACAAATTTTTGCTTTCTCTTCCGATGTTCGGTCCTTTGATAAAGCAGCGAGTGGTGGCGCGTTTTGCTTCGACTCTTTCTACGCTTTTAGGTTCCGGTCTTTCGATGGCGGAATCTCTTCGTGTTGTTGCGGAGGTTACGGGCAATGTTCTTATGAGAAGGGCGGTTCAGCAGTCTCGTGAGAGGATTTTGGCGGGCGCCGATATTGCGACTCCGCTGCGAGACAGCGGGGTTATCGATCCTGCTATAGCACACATGGTTGCTGTAGGTGAGAAGAGCGGCGAGCTTGAGATGATGCTCAAGAATATCAGCGAGAACCTCGAGTCGTCGACGGACATAGTAATTGAAAGGTTGGGTGCGGCGGTTGAGCCGCTTATCATAGTAATTATGGCGGCAGTAATCGGGGTAATTGCTTATGCGACGATATTGCCGATTCTTGAGGTTTCATCGGGTAAGTTCTAAAGTATATCTCATTCGGCTGATGGGCAGCTATTTTTTAGGAGCCTGATATGGAGGTTAAAAGAAAAAGACGAAGAGTAAGAGGCGGTTTTACGATGATCGAGCTGGTGGCC
>CAYWOD010000190.1:0-7252 GCA_964459805.1 uncultured Pirellulales bacterium | reverse complement strand
TGAAGTTCTACACGGAGGAGGGCAACTACGACATGACCGGCAACAACACGCCGGTGTTCTTCATCCGCGACCCTCTGAAATTCCCTGACTTCATCCACACCCAGAAGCGCAACCCGGCCACCAACGCCCCCGACCCCGATATGTTCTGGGACTTCCTTTCCCTGACGCCGGAGTCGATCCACCAGGTGACGATCCTGTTCTCTGACCGGGGCACACCTAAAAGCTACCGCCACATGAATGGCTACAGCAGCCACACCTTCAAGTGGTACAACAGAAAGGGACAGTACTTCTGGGTGCAGTACCACTTCAAGACGCTTGCGGGCATCC
This sequence comes from uncultured Pirellulales bacterium, assembly GCA_964459805.1. Lineage (GTDB taxonomy): Bacteria > Planctomycetota > Phycisphaerae > Sedimentisphaerales > Anaerobacaceae > DAOVRL01. The sequence continues at coordinate 6,925 of CAYWOD010000190.1, read as the reverse complement.
AGAACCTCACGCGTGAGGAGGCGACACGCCTCGGCGGCCAGAATCCCGACCACGCTACGAAGGACCTATACAACACCATCGCCAAGGGCGAGTTTCCCTCTTGGCGTGTCTGCGTCCAGATCATGCCTGCCGGGGAGGCCAAGACCTACCGCTGGAACATCTTCGACATTACGAAGGTGTGGCCCCACAGGGACTATCCCCTGATCGAGATCGGTCGCATGACGCTCAATCGCAACCCTGAGAACTACTTCGCCGAGGTTGAGCAATCGGCCTTCAGTCCCGGCAACTTCGTGCCGGGCATCGGGCCCTCGCCCGACAAGATGCTCCAGGCGCGGATCATTTCCTATCACGATGCGCACCTGTACCGGCTAGGCCCCAACTATCAGCTCCTGCCGGTCAACGCCCCTAAGGCATGCAAGGCCGCCAATTATCAGCGGGATGGGTATATGCGCCTCGATGACAACGGCGGGGGCGGGCCGAACTACTGGCCTAACTCTCTGGACGGGCCGGCGCCCGACCCGACCGTGGCCGAGCCGCGCTTCGATCTGGAAGGTCAAGCCGCACGGCACCCGCAGAAAGTCACTGACGACGATTTCTTTCAGCCCGGCGAGCTCTACCGCCGCGTAATGAACGATACCGACCGCGAGCACCTGATCGGCAATATCGTTGCCCATCTGGGCAATGCGCAAAAGCGCATTCAGCTTCGACAGGCCGCCCTGTTCTTCAAGGCCGACCCGCACTACGGGCGAAGGGCAGCCAAGGGCTTGGGCCTGGACGTCAAGGAGGTTGAAAAGCTGGCCGCAATGTCTCAGGAAGGAAGGGCAAAAGCCACTGCCCAAGGAACTTAAGCGATGATTTCGTATATGAAGCAAAAAGGAGCAGAATAATGGGCACGCCTTTTAACGCAGATGAAGTCTTTGAAATGGCTCGGCAGATCGAACGCAACGGCGCCAGGTTTTACCGCACCGCCGCCGAGAAATTCGCCGCCCTGCGCCAGGTCCTGCTTGACCTCGCAGCTATGGAGGACGACCACGAAAAGACCTTTGCCGTTATGCAGGCGGAGCTTTCGGACCCCGAACAGATATTCGACCCCGACGACCAGGCCCAGATGTACCTGCATCTGCTGGCCGACCGAAATGTCTTCGACGCCAAAGCCAACCCAGTCGAGCTGTTGGCCGACAAGCAGACACCCCAGGACGTCTTGAAAATGGCTATCGGCCTCGAAAAGGATTCCGTCGTCTTTTACGTCGGCCTCAAAGGCAGTGTCTCACGCAAAGCCGGCAAAGACAAAGTCCAGGCCATAATTGCCGAAGAGATTAGTCACATAGCAACCTTGAGCGAGAAATTGGAGGCATTGAAATAGTCGCAACCGACTGTCGCTCCGGCCTGGTGCTCCAATGCGAAACTTCTCAGTGGAGACGATAATGTTGGACATCGAAGCGCTGTTCAAGCTGTGCTACGGGATGTGCATAGTCAGCTCGAAGAAGGACGGCAAATTCAATGGCTGTATTGTCAACACCGTCTTTCAGTTGACTCCCGAACCGCCCATGGTCGCGGTCAGCGTCAACACCGATTGCCTGACCCACGAGTGCATTGCCGAGAGCGGATTCTTTACGGTCTCGATTCTCTCGCAAGCCGCTGCGAAATCCTTTATCGGCTGGTGGGGATTTAGGTCGGGCAGAGACGTTGACAAATTTGTCAAGGTCAAATACAAGATCGGCCAAACAGGGATACCGATAATCCTTGACAACACGGTCGCCTTTCTTGAAACTGAGGTTGACAGGGCTATCGAGCTTGGCAGCCATACGTTGTTTATCGCCAGAATACTGGCCTGTGGCACGCTCGACGATTATACCGAGCCGATGACCTATTCTTATTACCGAGATATTAAGCACGGCAGGACCCCGAAAACCGCTGCAACATACGTCAAGGAAAAATCATAGTCACAATTGAAAAAGGAGGCCGAACTATGAAAAAGTACAAATGTCTCTTATGTGGATACGTCTATGACCCCGATGCCGGTGATCCCGACAGCAGCGTCGAGCCCGGCACCGCCTTCGAGGATTTGCCCGACGATTGGGTCTGCCCAGAGTGCGGCGCCCCCAAAGACGAGTTCGAGGCAATTGAAGACTAACCCTGTTGGAGCAAATGAACAATGGCAAAAACTTCCGTTGACGAGATCCTGGATTTCGCTATCGCCGAAGAGCTATCCGCCAACCGCTTCTACAGCCAGTTGGCCGCAAAGATGGAAAATGAGGCTATGCGAAAGGTCTTCGAGGATTTCGCACAAGAAGAGCTGGGGCACAAGGCCACCCTTGAAGGCATCAAGCAAGGCCAGGCTGTTGAAGCCTCGGAAGTCGCCGACCTCAAGATTGCCGATTACGCTGTGGACGTTCACCCTCGGGCGAATATGGACTACCAGGATGCCCTCGTATTAGCTATGAAGAGCGAGGAAGCTGCATTCAAACTTTACAGTGAGCTGGCCGCCAACTGTCAGGACCAGAGCCTGCGTGAAACCTTTTCGCTGCTTGCCCAGCAAGAGACAAAGCACAAGCATCGCTTTGAAGTCGAATATGATGACGTGATCCTGAAGGAAAACTAATCTTGATGGAAATCTCAGGGAGGTGAAGAAATGCCAGACCGGAACGTCCAAGACAAGGCTGAATATTATGTCTCAATAATACGGCCCGAGATGCGTAACGAAGATATCCGCATCAGAGCAAACCAAGCGGATGCATCAAGACTGAGGAGCATTAAAAAGGCCCTGCACGCCTTGCACACTCTGGAGCTTATGGCGACCACCATTTACAGGTTTCAGATTACCGGCCGGGATTGCGAATTGAATCGTCAGTTGATCGCCGCGATGTGCAACGAGATGACGCACTACCAGGATTTTCAGGTCAAGCTCTATGAATATGGCTTTAAGCCCGGCATAATCAGATGGGCATACTGGATCGTTGGCTTTGTATTTGGCTTTTCGTCGCGGTTAATGGGCAGAAAGGCAATCCTCAAAACAGGTATCTGGGTAGAGACAAAGGCCGTCCATCACTACGCCGAGCTTCTCAAAGAAGTTGACTGGGATAAAGATACGCGCAAAGTCATTGAAAAGGACCAAGCCGATGAGGACGGCCACATCAGCAGGTGGAAAGAGCTTCTGTCCTTAGGTAAGCCGGAACGTTGATGTTGCATCAATATGTCTTTATGAAAGGGAATTGACTATGTTGAAAGACGGTGAAAAGGGAGTTATTATCCAGCGGGACAAACAGAGCTATGCGGTGGCGCCGCATATTCCGTGTGGAGTTGTCAGCCCGGAGACACTGCGAAAACTTGCCGATGTAGCTGAAAAGTACGGGGCGGCGGCGCTCAAAATAACCAGCGCCGCGAGAATCGCAATAGTTGGTTTGAAAGAAGAAGATGTTGATGATGTCTGGTCCGAGCTTGAGATGTCTCCTGGCTTCGCGGTGGGGCTGTGTGTCAGGAGCGTCAAGGCCTGCCCGGGCACGGCATTTTGTAAACGCGGCCAGCAGGATAGTCTTACGTTCGGTCTGGAGCTCGACGAGCGATATCACGGTCTGGAGCTGCCCGGCAAATTTAAGATGGGGGTAAGCGGCTGCCCAAACCAGTGTGCCGAAACGTGCATTAAGGATATCGGACTTGTCGGTTTGCCCAAGGGCTGGAGATTACTGGTCGGCGGAAATGGCGGCGCCAAGCCCAGATTGTCCCGGGAGCTTGCCAGAGACCTCTCAAAAGAACAGGCGCTTGAGCTGATCGCCAAGATTGTTGAGTTCTACAAATCAAACGCGAGGCCCCATCAGAGATTAGGGTCAATGATTGAGAAAGTGGGCTTTGACCAGTTCAAATCAGCGGTACTTGATGGCTAAGCGACCGCTCGCGATAGACAACGTGCTGGGAAGACTGCTTGACAAGTACAACCGCGGTGAGATTATTAAGCCGGACTTCGGAAGATAGCTCCACCAAGCAGAACGCAAGAACTCCACAGACACCCACGGGGCGAATAGCCTAATTCAGGAAGCGGTAATATGGTTTTGCGAAACATTGTGAAGATCGACGAAGAAAAATGCAACGGCTGCGGCCTGTGCGTCAACGCCTGCGCCGAGGGCGCCATTCAGATAATTGACGGCAAGGCAAGGTTGGTCAGTGAGATTTACTGCGACGGCCTGGGCGCCTGCCTCGGAACATGCCCCGAAGATGCCATAACAGTTGAGCGGCGCGAGGCCGCCGAGTTTGACGAAGAGGCGACCAAGGCGCACTTGGCCCAGGAGCAGCAGGCTCAGTCGGAGGCCTGCGCCGTCTGTGTCGGTATGATGGCCAGAGAGTTCAGGAAAAAAGAGCAATCACCCCAGTCCGCAGTGGCCGAAGTCCCCTCGCAGCTTAGCCACTGGCCCATCCAGTTGAAGCTGCTCTCGCCGGCGGCCCCATGTTTTGCCGACGCCGATCTGCTGCTGGTTGCCGACTGCGTCCCGTTTGCAATGGGTGATTTTCACAACAGGCTCCTGAAAGACCGCAGCATCGCCGTCGGCTGTCCCAAACTCGACAACGTCGAGTTCTACATCGAAAAAGTCGCCGCAATTCTAAAAGCCAACAAGCTCAACAGCCTGACAGTGGTTCATATGGAGGTGCCCTGCTGTTCGGGTTTGACTCACGTCGCTCGCCAGGCAATCGCACGCAGTGGGGCGAAGATGACCTTTGAAGATATTACAATTGACTTACGCGGCAATGTGAGCAAAGTTAGCAAAGTGGAAGATTAGCCGTTGACCTGAACCAGTAAAAGTAAATCTTCGTTTGCGAGTCCCCGGGGATCGGGACAAACTTCAGAGGTTGTAACGAAAAGACAAAATGCCTGGAGGCCAAACGTGCAGAAACAGGAAAGAAAAGTAGTTGTGATTGGTGCCGGATCGGTTGGTACTACCTATGTCTATGCGTTGATGCATACCGGCCTTGCAGGAGAGATTGTTCTGATTGACCTTGACCAAAAGCGTCTTAAAGGCGAAGTTATGGATCTCGAACATGGCTTAGCTTTCGTTCAGCCTGTAGAGATTCGCTCGGGTGGTTATTCCGACTGTGCTGATGCAAACCTGATTGTTATTACCGCCGGTGCCAAACAAATCCCAGGTCAGTCCCGTCTTGAGCTTATCCAGCGCAACGCCGACATAGTTAAATCGATTTGCGATGAAATTAAAAAATGTCGTTCTGAGGCCGTTCTACTTATGGTGGCAAATCCGGTGGACGTATTGACCCAGGTGGCTTTGAAACGGCTCGGTTGGCCTCGCGAGCGTGTCATTGGCTCAGGAACTGTTCTTGACAGTGCTCGTTTTCGGTCTATGCTGAGCCGCCATTGTGGTGTTGATACGCGAAACGTTCACGCTTACATTCTGGGCGAACACGGGGACAGCGAGGTTGCCGCATGGAGTATGACACACATTGCCGGTGTTCCTATGAAGGACTATTGTGTTGTCTGTAAGGGTTGCGATGCTAAAAAAGAGCATGAAGATATCACCCATCGCGTTCGGGATTCGGCCTATCATATTATCGACTACAAGGGCTCCACGTATTACGCTATAGGCCTGTCTTTGACGCGTATCTCTGGAGCAATTTTGCGAAATGAACACAGCATATTAACGGTCTCATTGCTGCTGCAGGGCGAATATGATATTGATAATATTTGTCTTAGTATTCCGTGCGTTCTTGGAAAAACCGGCGTTGAGCGGATTATAACAGCTCAGCTTTCCAAGGATGAACAAACCGCGCTGAAAGCTTCGGCCCAAACACTTCGAGGGGTGTTAAACAGCATAAAGATCTAATTGTGAACTAAAAAGAGCAGATAGAAAATCAGCAGCCGACTTGAAAACCGTGGTGGATAATGATTGATTTTGCCAAATCGATGTTAGTTGAGTTTTGGGCTACGGTAGCCGAGATGTCGCCGTATCTGCTCTTCGGCTTCTTTGTGGCGGGCCTGCTTTCCGTCCTCATCTCCCAGAGCCTTGTCGAGAGGCATCTGGGCGGCAGGGGGGTATGGCCTCTGATAAAGGCCTCGGTCTTCGGGGTGCCGCTGCCGTTGTGCTCGTGCGGCGTCATTCCCGTCTCGATGTCACTCCGCAAGCACGGAGCGAGCAAAGGCGCCACAATATCATTCCTGCTGTCCACCCCTCAGACCGGCATGGACAGTATTTTCGTGACGTTGAGTCTTCTCGGCCCGGTCTTTGCCGTCTTCAGACCTCTGGCTGCATTTGTGACCGGTATCGTAGGCGGCGGCCTCGTCGATGCCTTTGAGCCGAAACCGCAACATCCGAAGGAGGTATCCGCCAAATGCACCGATGAGTGCTGCACCACCACCGGCCCGCCCCGCAGAATTGAAAGAGCCTTCAGATACGGCTTCATAACTCTGCCGCACGACATCGGCAAGGCAATGCTGGTCGGCATCGTGATAGCGGCGGTCGTCTCTGCACTCGTGCCCGATGATTACTTCGCCGACAAACTGGGCCATCCGATCCTTGTAATGGTTGTTATGATGTTCCTGGGAATACCGGTTTATGTCTGCGCCACTGCTTCGGTGCCCGTAGCGGCGGTGCTGATACTCAAAGGCTTGACGCCCGGCGCCGCACTGGTCTTTCTTATGACCGGGCCCGCTACTAACGCCGCCTCATTCGTCACAATATGGAAAGTCCTCGGCAGGCGCACGGCAATCACATACCTCGCCACAGTTGCACTTTGCGCCCTCGCCGGGGGAATCCTCCTCGATTACATCGCCGCCAGCCTCGAATTCAACGTAGCCACTCAGCCCGCCTGGATGCTCCCGTCCCTCACAAAACACATCGCCGCAGTCATCCTCCTAACCATCCTCGCCTATGCAATAATGACCAGACCAAAACCCGCCAAAGCTCCACACGAATAGAGAGGGGCTCGC
>CAYWOD010000189.1:0-7263 GCA_964459805.1 uncultured Pirellulales bacterium | reverse complement strand
GGCTCGGGAAACCAATAGAGCATGCGGCTGCAGCGGCAGCACCACCCATAAAATCGCGCCGGGATATCTTTCCATCCTGCCTTTTAGTTCTTTTCTTCTGGTCGTTCATATCGATATTCCTTAAAAATAAATAAGCTCTGTTCTTAGAATTCCAAACACAACTGAAAACTATTGTTCCAAACCCTGTATTCAAAACCGAACCGCAACCGGCCCCGCAAACTACCGTTCGACTAACCAGATGTTGCGATACTCCACCTGATTGCCGTGGTCCTGCAGATAAACGCCGCCCGGCTCGCTCGCCTTGCCCCCTGCCGAAGCGGTTGTAGAACCGCCGACCTCGGTCTTGTCCTGAATCAATACGCCGTTGTGCAACACCGTCATCTTCGCCCTCTCCTCTAACTTGCCTTCCGCATTGAACTTCGGCGCCGTAAACGTAATATCGTAAGTCTGCCACTGCATCGGCGGAGCGCACATGTTCACACGAGGCGCCCGGACCTTATATATCCCGCCGCACTCGTTGTCCTTGCCTTCCAAGCCGTAGCTGTCAAGAACCTGCACCTCGTACCTGCCCTGCAGATACACGCCGCTGTTGCCCCGACCCTGACCGCGCTTCTCAGGCATAAAAGGACTGCGAAACTCAACGTGCAGCTTAACGTCGTTGAATTGCTTCCTCGTAATTATATTGCCGCCCCCGCGCGTCACGCACATCGCACCATCGACCAGCTCCCATTTGACCTCGTCCTCCCCTTCTTTGGCCCCGAAACGCTTCCACTGCTTGAAGTCCTTGCCGGTGAAGAGCACAACCGCACCCTTGGGGGGCTTGGCGCCCATCGTCGGCGAAACCCGAATAACCTTCTCCAGCGCAAACGTCCCCCACGCATCCGACGCTTCGAAGGCGCCCGTTAGCTTCTCGCCTGCTATCTTGGCCTTAACCTCCAAGTTTCTATCACTGTGGTAGGCCTGTCCCGCAAAACGCACCACTCCATTCTCGATCCGCCCGTTGAGCACGCCTATCGGCTCGGTGCGCACGTCAAACACCTCAAGAAAATTCGCCCGATACTGGCCCTTGGCCAAAGCTATCACCTGCGCCACCAGCGGACCCGAATCCGTTCCGTCGTCCAGCGTCCAGCTCCCCTGCCAGTCGCCCATGGCCGCATCGGCGCCCTCAATAGCCGCTTTCGCCTCAGCAACATAGTCCTTTTCAACACGCTCTGTTTTAACAGAATCTACTCCGGCACTATCGGTCTTGGCCGAGCTTGTGCACGAAGAAAGCGCCACAGACAAAACAAAGAGCGACACTATCGTGATAACTCTGCAATCGTTAACTCGAAAACAACGCTCAAGACCTTTGCTCATCAACTCCTTAATCATAATTTTTCTCCTGTATTATTCCCGGTTCTATCGGTTCACCAAACACAACACTAATAATCGAAAGGACCCGCAACCCCGGGCCCACCAATGCAGCTTAATTCGTCATCTGCTCAATTTTCTTTACTAATTCCCGGGCCTGCCCACGAAGTGATTCGTTTTTCGTAGCGGCTATAATCTTCGTCAGAACATCTCTGCTCTCTTGAGGACACCTGCTGCAAATACTCTCGGCTATCTTAACGACGGCAACCTCCGCCTCCCTGAAAAGCTCCTTGTCCTCCAAGTAACCCGCAGCCATCTTCAGCGTATCTACACTTGGTGTACTGGACAAACCCGACAGAACGCGCCTTTTCTCCATCGCGTTTGGCGCCAGCGCCATCGCCCGGGCGTACATTTGGATAGTCTCTTTCACCGGCCGCTTGCTCTCGAGTCCAAGCAGCCGCACAAAACCCCGCAGGGCAAGTATCCGATGCAACTGGCTCTTCGACCCCTGCGCCAATTTCAACAAATCCGGCACAGGTTCCGGAGTAGGCCACGCCGACAAAGCGCGAATCGCCGCAGTCTGCACGTCCGGCTCCTTGCTGCCCAGCTCTTTGCGAAGCGCCGGCAATGCGCTGTTGTCGCCAATCCTGCCCAGCACGCTCAAAAGAGACGACCGGCTCTTGATGTCTTTCACTAACGACAGCTTGGCCAGGACAGCCTCCGCCTGACGGCCCTTGTCCTCGATCTTATGCGCAACCACCGCAACCGTCTTCTCAGCCTCGGTCCGATCAGACGAGCTCTTTACGTTGATCAGCAAATCGACCAGGGCAGGCAGCTGGTCCGGCCGCGCAATCGCGCCTAAGACCTTGAATGATTCGACCCGAACCTTGCGGTCGGCGTCCTTGGCAGTCTTCAATAGCGTATTGACACCCGCATACACATTGCGCCGGCCCAGGCTGCTAATCAGCTCAACTTTCGCTTTGGGTTTGGCCTTATCAATGCCGGCTAAAATCGCCTCATCAACGCCGGTGCCCCGCAGACGGTAGAGACTCTCTTGTGCCGCCTTTTGTTCGTCGCCGCTCGTAGCCGCGGCCTTTTCCGCCAGCAGCATCACAATGGAGGCATCGCCTAATTGCCCCAGCGCCTTCAAAGCCGCAATCCGAACGCTCGGCGCCGACCCCTTCGTAGCCGCGATAACCGCCGGCAGCGCCGCCACATCACCGCGGTCGCCCAAGGCAGAGAGCAACTGCACCTGACTGGCAGACGAAAGATTCCCCAGCTCGTTCGCCAGGGCCTTGGTAATCTCAGGCCCTTCCATCTCCTTGGCCATCGCTATAGCGACCGCCTGCATCTCCTGGTCGCCGCTCTTGAGGATCTCGAGGACTATTGCCACGGCCTCGTCCTCACTCTCCTCGACAGCCGGACAAACAGCATAAGAGCATAGAACAAAAACAGCCGAAAAGCCACAAGCTACACGCATGGTTCTCATTTGCCGTCCTTATCTCTATCTCTGTCTCTTCGCCGCGTTGAGCCTGCCTCTAAGTGCAGCAGTTTGAATCGGCGTCGGCATACTTTTGTTCTGGAGCTCCGTGTAGATAGCCAGAGCCTGAGTCCTCTCGCCGTTCGCCAGAAGCTGGTCCGCACATCTTAGATATGCATCCAGCACTCGCAATTGCACCTTGCCCTTTGTCGTGCCCTTGGCCTTTGCCAGCGCCTTGGTGGCCTGCGCATCGGCAATCTGGCCCAAAGCAGCAGCGGCGGCCGTCGCTACCGTCTGATCGGGGCTGGCAAGCAACATTGTCAGGTTCCCAACTGCCTTCTTGTCGCGCCGCTGACCAAGCGAGTTGATTATGCCCACTTGCGGCTTGCCCTTTGCCTTCGGCAAGGCGCTGCGCAGCGCATCATCGGCCGCCGAACCGGGTATCCGCTCAAGCGCATACCTCGCCATATCCGACGTCTCTTCACCGGTCAGCATCCTGCCCAAAGTCGAAACAGACGCATCCGTCCCGATGATGCTCAGTTGTCTGCAGGCGAACTGCTTGCCGGCACGCTTGGCGCCCGAGCCCAGCACACCCAACAGCCCTTTTTCAATCTCCGCCAATTCGCCCTTCTTGCCGTGCGCCTTCTTTATAGTTTCGGTTATCTCCGTCAGCGCCACACGGCTCTGACCCCAGTCATAAGTCTTTACTTTGTCCAGCAATTGTTCCATTTCTTATCCCTTTCCAGAACTTACTCAAGGTTTCGGTTTTGTATCAACTTTGTAATCGCCAAATGCGAACTGAATACCGGCCAGATAATGCTGCAGAATAGCCGGGTCATACATAATATGGTTGTTGTGACCCAATGAGCAGTAGAACACTCGTCCTTTGCCCACCTTCTTAATCCAGCTAATACCGGTATCTGCATCCGTCGGTTTCGATGCCTTGGCCTTCGTCGCCGGGTCGCTCATATCCAGACTCATCAATACAAGCTGCTTGTCCCGTGAATACAAAGGCGGGTCCGTTCGATAAATCTCATCGTTTATCTTAAAGCCTTTACCCTTAAACGCCGCCATAAGCGGATGCTCCGGCTCATCAAGCTTGATCGCCCACGTCCCGCCACCGCCCCACGGATGACCCGTGAACTTGCCACCCATCATCTCTTGGGCCTCCGGCCACTGGTAAAAGTTGTCCGTCGCGGCATGAACACCCACTATACCCTTGCCGCTCTTGACAAAATCCATCAACGCCTTGCACCGCTCAGGAGTCTCCTTTGGGTCGAACTTCAGTCCCGTCGTGTTGTTCAGGCAGACCGCATCGAACTGCTTGAGATTCTCTTTCGTGAACACCGAATAATCGTCCGTAATCACCACCTCGTACGCACCGGTCTTCTTACCCATCATCTCGAGCGCCTTGTTCACCACAGGGATCGACCCGTGATAGAACCCTTCGCAACGCCAAAAGACTAACATCTTCCGCGGTTTGGCCTTGACAACCGCCTTCGAAGGCAGCGCCGCAGCTATCTTCTCAATCTCCTCGGCCTTGAGCTTACGCAGCTCCTTAGGCGACTCCGCCTGCACGCTGCCAACAACCAGCGACAAGCAAACCCCACAAAGCAGTGTAATGCCAAGTGCTTTTGATTCACGAATCATTTTCATCCCTTTCATTTGTCTCCAACATCTATCTCACAAACGACACGCCGTCTCCAGTAATCAATAGTAAATAATCAATTCTAAAGGTGCCATGGACTTCGCATCGGCCTCGACAGCATCCTGTTCGCCGCGTCATTGCCTATGAAAACCTCCTTATCAGGGTTCCACCTGAGTTTCTGCTCCGTGAGCATCGCAATCTCACCTAACAACCCGACACTTATCGAACGATGCGCAACCTCAGCAGGAGCAATCGGCTCTTTACGGCTCTTGATGCAATCTAAGAAGTTCTGCCTATGGTCACGGCTCTCGTACAAATGAACTTCGTTCGGGCCGATCACCTCCTCAAGAACGCTCTTCGGATTGGCCTCAAGCTTGCCGCGCTTCACATACACCCACCGTCCGTTCTCGCCGTACCACTTCGTGCCCTGCGGAATCTGCTTATTATTGGCCACCGTCATCACAATTCCGTTGGCATACTTACACGTGAACTTGTACGTCATTGGCACATCGTAGATGCCGTCCTTCGGATATTCACCCTTGCCCTCGATCTCAACCGGACCGGTCCGTTCCGTGTCCAGCCCCCAATGCGCAATGTCGATATGATGACCCGCCCAGTCCGTGAGTTGTCCGCCGGAATAATCCATCATCCACCTCCAGTTCCAGTGCATAATGCCCCTGTACGGGACCCACGGAGCAGGCCCAAGCCACCAGTCCCAGTCCACACCCTCGGGCACCGGCTGCACCGGCTTGTTGTCCGAGCCGCCACCGGTCGGCAGCCCCACCTCAACCTTGGACACCTTCCCGATCCGACCGTTGCGAACCAGCTCGCACGCACGGTGGAAGTTCGAGCCGGAACGCTGCTGACTTCCAGTCTGCCACACTGTCCCGTACCGATTCACCGCCTCGCACATCGCCCGCCCTTCACGAATCGTACGCGCAAAAGGCTTCTGAGCGTGAACGTCAAGCCCCGCACGCGCCGCAGCTATCGCCGGTATCGAATGCCAGTGGTCGGGCATAGCCAGCGTCACAGCGTCGAGGTCGCCGCGACCGATAAGCTCGCGGAAATCCAGGTACGTCGCGCAGTCGCTCGTCTTATACCTGTCATCCACAATCTTCTTCGCATTGTTACGCTTACTTCTGTCCACATCGCAGACGGCTACAACCTGAATTTCCTTCTTGCCCAAAAACCCGCGCATATCACCTGTGCCCATGCCGCCAACTCCTATGGCGCCCATCGCGATGCGATTGCTCGGCGCCACGCTGGCGGCCCTGCCCAGCGATGCCGAGGGCACAATATACGGAAACGCTATCGCGCCCGCGGTAATACCGCTCGCGCGTTTGAGAAACTGCCGACGATCAAGTTTTCTTCTATTCATCATAAAACTCCCAAATTCTTTCTCTCGTACTGCGTAGTTCACAATTCGCAAATCACACTAAAAAATAATCGATCCTAAAAACGCCGGGCGCACCTCTGAGGAACGTGCGCCGGCTGATTGTATCTCGTGCCGTCATAAGCAACTTTCCCGTAATAATTTAACGGCCTGCCGAGCGTCACCACGACCGGCAGGCCAATTCTCTATCTTGACTCTTTGTCAAACGCCGAGTCGAACGCAACCTGCGAAGGCTTGAAGTCAACGTTCTTGACGAACTCGCAGGCTTCTTTGGCGCCGTGCTCACGGTCCATCCGGCTGTCTTCCCACTCGATAGAAAGCGGCCCCTGGTAGCCGATATCATTGAGCGCTACTATAATCTCCTCGAAGTTGATGTCGCCGTGACCAATCGAGCGGAAGTCCCAGAAACGCCGAGGATCGGCAAATTCCGTATGACCACCGAATACCCCCACAGTACCGTCACCGTGTCCCCACCATGCGTCCTTCATGTGGCAGTGGAAAATACGATCACCAAACGTCCGAATGAACTTCACATAATCGACGCCCTGATACCCGAGGTGGCTCGGGTCGTAGTTGAAGCCGAAGCACTCGTGCCCGTCAACCGCCTTAACCGCACGCTGCGCCGACGCAATGTCAAATGCAATTTCCGTCGGATGCACTTCCAGAGCGAATTTCACCCCTTCTTTCTTGAACGCATCGAGAATCGGCATCCAGCGTTTTGCAAAGTCTTTGTAACCGGCCTCAATCATATCCGGCGTCACAGGCGGGAACGAATACACCAAATGCCAGATCGAGCTGCCCGTAAAACCGTTCACCACGTCAACGCCCAACTTCTTCGCCGCCTTGGCTGCATTAATCACGCCCTGGGCCGCACGCTTCTGAACGCCCGCAGGCTTGCCGTCGCCCCAGACGTCCGGCGGAAGTATCGATTGATGACGCGCGTCAATATTGTCGCAAACCGCTTGACCAACCAAGTGAGTCGAGATCGCGAAGACTTTAAGCCCGTGCTTTTTCAGCAGCTCACGCTTGGCCTTGCAGTAGCCGTCGTCCGCCAGCGCCTTGTCAACCTCGAAGTGGTCGCCCCAGCAAGCCAGCTCAAGGCCCTCATAGCCCCAGCTCGCCGCCTTTTTCGCCAATTCCGCCAGCGATAAATCCGCCCACTGCCCCGTAAAGAGTGTTACAGCTCTTGCCATTTCTTAATCTCCTTATCTAAAATTGGAAGCTTTCCATATAGTGCATCGCTCCAAAGAAAAAAACGCTTGCGAGCACCGTTTTATTGCATTTTCCTCCGTGTTAAGGACAACTAATATGTAACTTGCTGTACCAAAAAGACTTACGCCCCAAAACCGGCCCCATGCCGCCCGGGGCTTCAAAGCGTCCCAACATTATACC
>CAYWOD010000188.1:0-7351 GCA_964459805.1 uncultured Pirellulales bacterium | reverse complement strand
CAGGGAATACAAACTAAACCTAAATGAGGAGACCATATTATGTCTACTCGACAAGTCATAAAGAGCGTTCTAAAAGAAGAGCTTGCCAATTCGCTGGCAATGAAGAAGAGCTACGCGAGGGAGCTTGCCAAGCTGCCCAAGGGCAGCCTCGTGAAGAAGAAGATCAAAGGCCACGAGTATTACTATCTGCAGGTTAGGGAAAACGGCAAGGGCAGGTTCATATACAAAGGTAAACTCTCTGATAAGGAAGTCCAAGAATACGAGGAGGCCAAGAAGTACAGGGCCAAATACCGGAAACTACTTTCTGAGGTAAAAAAGCAAATCAAATTTCTGAGGACTGCGCTGCGTGGCAAAGAGTCAGTATGAATTGTGTGTCGAAGTTTTGAGGCGATTGGATAAGGCCGGCGTCCTGAAAGACGTTGTTCTTGTTGGAAGCTGGTGTACGCTCTTCTACAAAGACTTCTTTGGCCCGAGGATCCGGTATATCGCATCTCTGAAAACCCGGGATATGGACCTGCTAATTCCAACGCCTTCAGCTGCCAAAGCAGAAGCTGACGTTGCGGAACTGTTAAAGGACCTTGGATTCGTCGTTGGTTTCACCGGCTCAGAAGGGTACATCAGAATGGAGCACCCAGAGCTGATAGTAGAGTTTCTTGTTCCCGAGCGGGGCAGAGCCTCCGACAAGCCATATCCCCTGCCTAAACTGGGCTTGAATGCTCAGGCACTGCGATTTCTGGAATTTCTCGCTCAAGATACAATCACTATGAAGGTTGAGGAGGTCTCAGTAAGGCTGCCACACCCAGCCCATTTTGCATTGCATAAACTGGTTGTTCTGACTAGAAGGGCCGGTCATGCGAAACAGGCCAAAGACAAGGAAGCAGCGATGAGAGTGCTGGAAGCTCTTATGGATAAGGGAGAAGACGATTCAATAAGGAAAGCATTTGGCACAATGCCTCGAAGATGGCAAGGCAAGGTGAGAAAGCAGCTTGCCGATCCGCTACACAAGAATGTAATGGATGTTTTAGGCCATGGCACATGACATAATTGAGAATAGGGCCGACCGACCGACTGCTATAGCATGAGTGCCGCATTCAATTAGGCTCACTACTGTCTCCATCCCCTTATTCCAGGCGTCTAAAATGAGCGCTCTTAGTACAAGGATATGTTCTACGGATTTCGCGGCCTGTCCAAACTCGCGAAAGCAGGCAAATCTCTGTTCCTCCGAAAGAGCATAAGGCAAAGAAAGGGGCAATCCGAACCGGCGATTTGCAACAGCATTTGCAACAGACATGTTCGTTTAGGCTACTGTTGGGCTACGGTTGCGCTTCGGTCAGCATCATAAGTCCTTATTTGGCAAGTATAAGCCGTTTATTCACAAACACTTACAAACGAGATAATCGGACTGAAAATCCGTGTGTCGGCGGTTCGATTCCGCCTTGGCCATTTTCTGAGTTTAGCAGTATCGCTAGGTATAAGAATACCATTACGTCTTAGAAGCCAACAACTTTGCTACTTTCACAGCTTCCTGAACCTCGTCTAAGAGGTAGATATCTGTCGTATCCGTTTTGGCGTGCCCGAGTAGCACTTTAGCCGCTTCCTTGCCAAGTATAGACCGCGTTCCTGTCGCCATAGTCCGGCGAAGGTCATAGGGAACGAGTTTTTTGACACCCGCTCGCTTACACCCTCGTTTGCAGGCGTGACAAAGTGAATCGTTAGTGTATCGCTCGCCAGGCCGGATCATGGGGTGTCCTTTTCGATTGGTTCCTGGCCGATTGCCGCAACTTAACGGTGTCTTGCGATTGGCCGATTTCTGTTCACGGAATTTACGCAACGATTCTCTTGGGCTGAAAATGTACTCCTTTGAGCCAAAATCCTTGATTCGTGGTGCCAGGATCTTTTGCGGTTCTGCCGTAAGAGGAATCACTTTGACTCGTTCGTAACGGGTGGTTTTGTGTTTTCCAACCGGTGTCTGATCTCGACCAGGAATATACAGCCAGCATTCCGGATCATCGAAAATAATATCATAGGGTCTCATTTCACAAACTTCACACGGCCGCATGCCAGTGTACCAGATGAGTTTCAGCATGTCTCCGACGACAGTATTCACTGCGTTGATGACCTTGCACAATTCTTCTTTCGTTACGCGGCTTCTCTTGTGATTGTCGGGAGCGAACGTATCTCCCATTTTTAATGCTTTGACTTCCTCAAGCCCCTGGACCAGTTCAGGCCTGATCAACTGACGCCCCATTCCCCATCGCCATATTTTGCGAATCCACTTTATAGTGTCGTTGATTCCCCTTCGGGTATATCGTTTCTCTTTATTACCGTGAACATATTCGTGATCGACTAGTGCTTGTTGCACGTCTTGCAGTTCGTCGGGGCCAAATGTATCGATAGGCCAATCGCAGTACGGCTCCAGAAATTGGCGTACCCTCCTGATAAATCTGAGATCGGGGTGTTCCAGATTATGTTTTCGAGAATCTGTTACCTTCTTTCTGTGCGCCTCGTACTTATCCACTAATTCACCGACGGTAACAATGTTCAACGGGTTGATGATTTGCTCGACTGCATCATATGGACTCTTGAAAGCCAGAACCTTGTGCGGTTGTTGATTATATAAATCAAGCCATTTACCGAACGCAGCATAAATCTCACCTTCAGTACGGACCCCAGGAGGGCCGAAGCTAATCATCGTCCGTTTTCCGTCTGGCTTATAGATATTCGCCACAAAGTATCTCCCATCGAATCGAAGTTGTGGCATCTTGCGTTTTCCAGCCATCAGCGGCCTCCAAAAAATGCTCGGAATACACAAATTTTATGCAGAATTTATGCAGAATGCAAGAAAAAAATATGCTTTTTAGGAACAAGACGGGAAGAGATGGGATTAGACGGCAAACTGTGAAGCCATAAGCCCTTGTACGTAACGTACTTACAGTAGGTAGGAATTTTCTTAAGTGGAACAAGCGATTCTCAAATCCTTAGACCGGATTTCTGTTAACCGCTAGGTTGTAGGTTCGAGTCCTACTCGGGGAGTTTTGTTAGGCGTTGTAGGTCAACCGGTTACAACTCCTCCCGAATTAATTCCTGAATTAACGGCATTTATTTGCACGCAGAATCTACGCAGAATGGCCTAGTCTGTGTCGAATTGGTGTATAGTTTCGCCTGTTGAAAACGGGTGAGTTTGAGCATTCTGCGTAGAGAATTGATCCTGGGACTAGCAGTGAGATTAGGGTGTTTTTCCGAATGCCTTACTCCTAAGGGGAGAGGTTCTTCTTACTGCCTACACACCTGTTCACCTACTGTGAAATTGGACGGGAGTTGCAGCATCAGATTGGGGGGGGGAGGGTGGTATGGTTTGGCCTGAGGGAGTGCCCTGAGAATCCTACCGCCTATTGGCTGAGTCTCAGCAGGGAGAGTCCCTGCAAGGTGAATAATAGGTAGTCTAGGCCAAGCCACGATCTTGCAGAACCTTTGAAGAATCTGATTCTTGTTGCGTAGTGTTCATAAGCACTGCTATGAGGCCATTCTCGTCAAGTACAAAAGGGCCTCTGAAACTCTTTTTGAAAAATTCTCTTAACGCATGCAATGTGCTCCCGCAGAATCATTCCTAAGTTCCGGTTATACAGCTACTTGTTCTGCTATACATGCTTTGGGCTGTCTGAACCTGGTTATACCAAACATCTCTGCTCGATACTCCCAGGCAACTATATTGCCTACGCCGGGATGAGACTTAAATATCGTTATACCCGCACTATGACGTTCGCTACTGAATATCTGGCGAAGTTTCGATTTGGTCTGAGCTACCTTTCTGCAGATGAACTCATACTCATCAAGATATTGGTCAAGAGTAAACCTCAGCTGACTGCCTATATCCATCTCTCGAAGTTTGCAGAGCACAGCCCTGCTCCAGCCACCACCCGGCCAGGAAATGCCATACTGCAAAAGAAAACTCTTGATCTGCTGCAGATCACGCAATAGTCTCCTATTATCCGACGACATCGAGTATACACAGCCAATACGACCGTCATACCACAATGCTACGTGATACTGATCCTTATGAACATCAAGACCAACATAGAAATCATCTTCGTCTTTGAAATGATTCTCCTTGAACCAGCTTGCCTTTTTGGATAATCTTTTTCTCATGAGATCATTGAACAATTGTTACAGGAGCTGCCTAAATCCGTTTGATTTCTGTGTCGCTGGTACAGTAAAATATGCGCAGTCAGGATTCTACTGCATTTCCGCGACAGGCAGTTTTAGCCGGTCAGGTTTTTATTGTGCCCTCTGCTCTGCATGAAAAAGAGGTTAATGGATAACCGCATGGCCAAAGGAAGAGCATTCACGCTCGTTGAGTTGTTAGTCGTTATAGCTATCCTTGCGATTCTGTTGTCGATATTGCTGCCGTCTCTGCAAAAGGCCCGTCGGCAGAGCAAGGCAGTGGTTTGTCTTCATAGGCAAAAGCAGTGGGGATATTTTTTCGGGTTGTTTGTGAATGAGCATGACGGCAAATTTGCCGGTTTGGAATACCACAAATGGATGGATGTGCTGGAGCCATACTCTAAAGATACTCCGAAAATCTATTTCTGTCCAATGGCGGTCAGGACCGTTAGTGACGGCGCGCGGGGTTCTTTGGCCGCCTGGGAAGAAGAAGGTCGCAAAGGAAGTTACGGAACCAATTACTGGATTCGCGACAAAGCGTATCCGTTCTTGCCCGGCGAATATCCCCAGGATGGTTGGTGGAAGAGTTTCGACGTGAAGGGCGCCGGTAAGGTTCCTGTATTGCTGGATTGTGCGTGGCCTTCGGGTTTGCCTCTTTACGAGGACCCACCGCCGGAGTACGACGGGCAGACTTCTTCGTATGCCGAGATGAAATGTATGCGATTTTTTTGCGTGAATCGACACGATGGAGCGGTAAACGGGCTTTTTATGGACTTCTCCGTTCGAAGAATCGGTCTAAAAGCATTGTGGGAGTTGTCCTGGCATAGGAATTGGAATCGGGACGGAGATGGGCCCCCAGAGTGGCCCGTCTGGATGAGCAGATTTTGAACCCCGATCCCTGACGTACTGCCCGCGACAAAGAAAACACGATAAGCGACCCGAATCGACCCACGCCGTAAGCCGATATGCCTGCCTCGTACGTGCCAGGCGGCAAACCAGGGCGCTCGATTGCAGTCTTGCAAAACCGGCTACAACTGCGTATAAATTAGGCTGTTATGGCACAGGATGTACACAAACGAATCGAGCAATTGCGGGATGAGATTCGAGGGCACGATTATTTGTATTACGTGCTCAGTCAGCCGAAGATCAGCGACCGGGAGTATGACAAGCTCTTTGCGGAGCTAAAGGCATTAGAGCAGGCAAATCCCGAGTTTATTACGCCCGATTCACCTACTCAGCGCGTCTCGGGTCGGCCGCTCGAAGGTTTCGCCACCGTCAGGCACGCCGTGGCGATGCTGAGTATGGATAATACGTATAACGCCGATGAGCTTCGGGCCTTTGACGAGAGGGTGCACAGGCAGCTTGGCGATGAGGACTATGATTATGTGGTCGAGCCCAAGATCGACGGGCTGGCGATTAGTTTGCGTTACGAAGCCGCTAGGCTTGTTACGGCAGCGACGCGCGGGGACGGCGAAGTGGGCGACGATGTCACGGCGAATGTGCGGACGATAAAGGCGGTGCCGCTCGTATTACTGGCCGGCGCTGAAGTTCCCGCCGTGCTCGAGGTTCGCGGCGAGGTCTATATGCCGACGAGCTCTTTTGTCGAATTGAACAGGCTTCGCGCCGAGGCAGGTGAGCCGAGCTTTGCCAACCCGCGAAACGCCGCGGCGGGCTCCTTGAAATTGCTGGATGCAAGGATTACGGCTGCGAGGAACCTTTCATTTTTTGCATACGCGACCGGTGAGATCTCCGGGCCGTTGGGCGAGGATCATTACGAGAGTTTGGGCAGGTTCAGGGAACTCGGCTTGCCGGTTAACCCGCATATTCAAAAGGCCGGGGACATTGACGAGGTGATAGAGGTTTGTCTCGGCTGGAGCGAAGAGCGTCCAGAGCTCGATTATCAGATTGACGGGATGGTGATAAAAGTCAACCGGTTTGACCAGCGTGACATGCTCGGCGCCACCGGCAGGGCGCCTCGGTGGTGCATTTCGTATAAGTTTGCCGCCGAGCAGGCCGAGACTGTTGTCAAGTCCATAGACGTTCAGGTGGGTAAGAGCGGGATTTTGACGCCGGTTGCGAATTTGAGGCCGGTGCAATTAGCCGGGACGACGGTCAAGCGGGCGAGCCTGCATAATTTCGACATGCTCGCAAAGCTGGATGTGCGCGAAGGCGACACGGTCGTAATCGAAAAGGCCGGCGAAATAATACCGCAGGTGGTGGAAGTGAAAATGGAGCAAAGATCTGCCGGTGCGGCGCCTTTCGAAGTGCCCGGGGAATGTCCCAACTGCGGCTCGGCGGTGGCCAAGGACGCCGACGGGGTTTATATCCGGTGCGTGAATCCGGATTGTTTAGGACAGTTGAAGGAGCGGTTGAAGTATTTCGCGGGGCGGGGCCAGATGGATATCGAGCATTTGGGCCCGGCTCTTATCGACCAACTGATTGAGAGCGGGCTTGTTAGCAATTTTGCAGACCTATACAAACTGGAGGAGGCTCAGCTTGCGGAATTAGAGCGAATGGCCGAGAAAAGTGCGGCCAATGTGATAGAGGCGATTGAAGCGAGCAAGACCCGGCCGCTGTGGCGTCTAATTGCCGCTCTGGGTATCCGCCACATAGGGGGCCGGTCGGCGCAAATCTTGGCTGAGCATTTCGGTTCGCTGGCTGCTCTTATGACGGCCCGGCAGGAGGAGCTGGCGGACATAGACCAGATCGGGCCTACGATGGCCAAGAGCATCTGTGAATACTTTGGCGACCCGAAATATCGCGCGGTAATCGACGATCTGTCGGCCGCGGGGGTCAAGCCCGAGCGGGCAAGGGCACGGAGATCGGACAAATTGGCGGGCAAGACATTCGTTGTAACGGGCACTCTGGAGCATTTCAGCCGCCAGGAGGCTCAGGAGGCGATTAGAAGGGCCGGGGCAAAGGCATCCTCGAGCGTCAGCAAGAAGACCGATTTTGTATTGGCAGGTGAGAATCCGGGGAGTAAATTGGCCAAGGCGTTGAAATTAGGTGTGCAAGTGATAAACGAGCAGGAGTTTATGGGGATGATAAGGGGAAGGACCCGATAGAATGGCCGATGCTGACACGAAGTACATGCAGATGGCGTTGAAGCTGGCCCGGCGTGGCCTCGACTCGGTCGAGCCGAATCCGGCCGTCGGGTGTGTCATTGTTAAGGCCAATCAGATTATCGGCA
>CAYWOD010000187.1:0-7366 GCA_964459805.1 uncultured Pirellulales bacterium | reverse complement strand
GATGGACCCCTGCTTTCGCAGGGGTGACATCGTCGGTTTTGGCTTTCCGCAACAGCAACTAAATCACAATTTTCGCAGCTACTTGAGCAAGTCAGCCGTTCTCAGGCCAATACCTTTCGGTAACGATTTTGTCTTCGGTAAAGAAGTTGATTATCGCCTTTCCCTGCGCTTTGATATCCGCAAACAGCGAGGCCCCCATCCCCCCGAAAGGCAGATACGCCACAGGCGCCGGAATGCCAACATTTATGCCGATCATCCCGCATTTCGTCTCGAGCTTGAACTTACGGGCAAAGCATCCGTTCTGCGTATAAATCGATGCGCCGTTGCCGTATTGGTGATCATTGATAATTCTTATCGCCTCATCGAGACAGTCAGCCTTTAGAATTACGACCACCGGGCCGAAGATCTCTGTTTTATGAATTTCCATCCCCGGCTCAACATCAGTAAATACGGTCGGTCCCACGAAGTGGCCTTTTTCACAACCCGGCACAACAATATCTCTACCGTCCAGTGCCAGAACGGCCCCTTCCTTGAGACCTGTCTCAATCATACCCAGAATGAAGTTTTTTGACTTTGCAGAGATTACCGGCCCCATCACCATTGGCTCCTCGGCCAACTCAGGGTCTAAGGGATTGCCCACGATCACCTCTTTTGCTGCGGCGATAAATCTCTCACAAATGGTTTTGTATGTCCGGTCGCCGACGGCTACAATAGCCGACGCGGCCATGCACCGCTGTCCCGCGCAGCCATAGCACGATGTGGCCATATTACGAATAACCTCGTCAACTTTGGCGTCGGGCATCACGACAAGATGGTTCTTCGCTGACCCCATTGCTTGACAACGCTTGTTGTTTTGAGCACATTTTTCGGACACGATTCTACAGGTCTGCGTCGAACCGACCAGGGAAACACCTTTTACGATAGGATTCTCAACGATGGTCTCGCCAACCACCCTATCGCCATTGACAAGATTGAATACCCCTCCGGGCAAACCGGTCTGGTCGATACATTCGGCAATCAACTGCATCGTCAAAGGCACCTGCTCCGAGACCTTGACCACATAAGTGTTGCCTGTGGCGATAGCATAGGGCAAGAACCAAAACGGAACCATGGCTGGGAAATTGAACGGCGCTATCATTGCAAAAACACCCATTGGCAGCCGAATCACTTCTCCGTCGATACCGTAAGATGCACCGATGAGCTTGTCGCCCTGCTGCAAGACGGGCATACCACAGGCAACTTCGATGTTCTCGAATATCCGCTTCATCTCAGCCCGCGCATCGGCAAGGGACTTGCCCATCTCCGCAACAAGAGTCCGGGCGATTGTTTCTTGGTTTTCGCGAAGCAACCTGTCCAGCTTGTGCAGAGGCTGAACCCGGCGGGCCACAGGAGTTCGGCCCCATGCCTTGAACGCCTCGGCGGCGGCATTGACGGCGCGATTGACTTGGGCGACGGTTGACAGGGGCGTTTTGCCAATGACCTGCCCCGTACTTGGGTTTTCAACATCCAGATAGCCGTTGTTCTCGGGTTCGATCCACTTGCCATCGACATAATTCTTGGCAATCTTCAAAGCCATTATCCACTCCCATACACTGACCGGCTCTTACATCCTTGCCGTATTCATTGACGCCAAATGCAAATACACACAGCAACGTGCTCCATCCATTCATTGGCGGGACTCGGACACGCAAATACCCGGCCTATTAGTGCCGGACTCTCTGCAGATGAGTAAACACCGATTGCAAAGCATGCCCTCGCCGACGTGGGGCCTGCAACCGTAAAACTCACGGTCGGTCACCCATCTTGAGTCTGCGCTCAATCTCGGTGATAATAGCAGGCACATCTGAAATGGATTCGGCGACATAATGAGCACCCGCTTTGGCCAAGCCATCTGTAGCTCGGGCTACTTTCCGTTTAACTTCTTCGGCAGACAGAGCCGCCAGCTCCTGCTCATTCAGTCCCACCTCGTTGCCTGTTTTGGCCAGACCGATGGTCCACGTCCCGGCATTTAGCCCTTCTGCAATACCCGGTTTCGTATCGTCAACCTTGACAACCGCTTCCGGAGGAAAGACACGTGCTTGCTGCATATTGCTCATAACCATCCAGGGCTCGGGCCGACCCGCCGGAACGTCACTGGCACAGGCATTGGCGTCCGGCTCGTAACCCTGCTTCTTCGCCTCGCGGAAGTTGATCTCCATAGCTTCTGTGAAATAGCCCGTGCTCGAACCTATCTTCATCCCCCGACCCCTCAGCTCATTAACCGCCTCGACGGTTCCGGGAATCAGTTTGCTATAGTCGGCAATACAGGCAATCTGCAACGGGACGAAGTCTTTCTCGAACATATCCTGGACATCGGCTTCGGTGCAATCCTTGCCGTGCACCTGTTTCCAAAGTTGGGCAACCTCATCCTGTTGGGAAATTGCCCGGACATGGTCCAGCTTCTTCAAACCCATAGGCCGCCGGGCCTGCTCCATCGTGATCTCCACTCGGCGACGTTTGAAAACCTCGATGAACACAACCGCCGGTGCGTAGCAGCCGTAATCCAACGTTGTTCCCGCCCAGTCGAAAATAACAAGTTTGACCGGACCCCTATAGCTTCTGCGATACACAAAATCCATAAAGCGCTCCTTTCACAATTTGCCAAGCACACACTTCTGCGCAAATATGCTCACGTTGTTTACGATTAAGTAAATAATCGCGCGAATATACAACGGTTCATCTCTCAATGCAAGATTCTACGATAAAGGTATGCCTGCGTTTGACAGCTCTTTCTTAATCCTTTCAACAAAGCTTAGATACTCGTCTCTGGGATTACCGGTTTCCAGGTCGAAGCACTCAGTGTAGCTCCTTCCCACAGACGCTGTGGCAAGACCTTGTTCATACTTCGGCAGCAAAGCATTAACAATCTGATTGGCCTCCTTGCGAGTCATTCCCGCACAGGCCAGCGCTATTTCAGTAGTAGTTTTCATTTCGAGAGGAGTAACATAGTCGGCCAAGACCGCCTTGGCCGGATGTGGGGTCTGTGTGGAAACACCCGAGGCAATCGAGGCGGCAATGAAAGCGGCGCTTTCATAGTAGAAAGATTCCGTCATAGGGCCGCCCGCAGCATAGGCCAGAGTAAGGGTAGGCACATTCGTATTTCGGGCTATCGCCTGGGCGCTAACTGCCGTGGCCCAGATGACGTCGCGCGTCGTCGAACAGCTCAGGTTGATGTGCAGCGGCAGCGAGAGATAGTAATTGCACTGGTAAACAAGAATCCCGAAGAGCACGTAAGCCGCGTTCAAGACGGCGGTACCTTCGGGCCCGCCGCCGTAGCCGCCAAGCATCGGTGCGCTGGCCAGGACGATGTTGAATCCGGATCCCTGACAGTAAGCCACCTTCGCCATCATTTCCCAATTGGTCTTGAATTCGGCAAGGGAACCGACAATAATAGCGTCGCTCGGGCGCAAGCCAAACTCCGGACTGGCCGCGGCCACGGTAGCGGTAGCGCTGCCGGCGGTTGCAATGCCGTTGATAATGGGCAGACCCGGCCGACCAGCCGCTCGGCACGCCTCCCGCGCAATCTTTATCGACCTGATGGCGCCGAGAATCTCGGTTGGCTGGCCCGCGTTGATAGCATAACCATCAATCTTATCCAAAGCGTTGACGCTCATCGAGTCGGCGGCCTTTACCGAAGCATTGCCCTGAACGATCTTTGAGGCGATCTCCTCGGTCGATGCCACTATGCCGGACCCGACATGACACCAGGGCCTGGCGCCGCTGTCGGGCTTGCGCGAACGGAAGATTCGTGCCTCCTTTCCCTCGCCGAAGTGGCAGTCTCCGTTGTAATCAGCTACTGCGTCCAAAACCTCTTGACGCGGAAAATGAACCACGGTCTTGGTGTTCTGAACATAGACTCCGCACTCGACGAAGAACTCAACTGCAGCTTCAAATACTCTGTCAGCCAGCGCATCATCACCAGGGACCGGGTTATCCGGATCATATTTGATATCGTATTTTTTAATCAGACGTGCCAAGCTCGCATACAGGCAGTCCAGGTCAAAGGACTCTCCCGACACCGTCCGGCCCTGTTGGGCTCGTTGGTATATTTCCAGTAATTGAACCATTGTTTCACCGTTTGTTGTCTTATGCTTATGGGCCGTTTGCACTTACTTAGTATCTGTTGCGGAAAATCAAAACTGACGATGTCACCCCTGCGAAAGCAGGGGTCCATCTCGAAAAACCTGGATTCCTGCTTTCGCAGGAATGACAAATGCTCTTTCCGCAACAGGAACTACTTAGTGTTTCCTGCCGAATCCCATCACTTGCAGCTCCTCCTTAACTTGGCCATAGAGATCTACATATTCCTGACAGGGCAAACCCGTCTCTACATCGTAACAATCCTGGTATTTTTTGCCGGTGGGCGCATCATCTAACTTGTCCTCATATTTCTCAAGCAGCTCTTTGGCCAGCTCATTACCCTGGGTACGGGTCATCCCAACGCAGGCCTCGTTGAGCTCTACCGAACCTAACATTTCCATTGGAGTGACATAATCATTCAGCAAAGCCCTTGCCGGATGCGTTGTCTGAGCAGAGACCCCGGAAGGTATGGCAGCAGCAAGATATGCGGCGGTCTCATAGAAAAACTGTTTTGTCATCGGGCCGGCAGCCACATAGCCAAGTGACCAGACCAGCTCCCTTGTGTTCCGGCTAATAGCCTGAGAGCTTACTGCTACACACCACAGCACCTCACGTGCCGTGCTGCAGGATTTGGTGATGTGAATGGGAAAAGTAAGATGATAGTCGCACCCAAGCACGAGAATTCCAATCAATCTGTAAGCCACGTTGAGCACAGCCACTCCGGCAGGTCCTCCGCCATACCCGCCGACCAAAGGTCCGGATTCATTACCGATATTCGCGCCCCAGCTCAACAGATATGCCGCCTTGTTTAGGGCGCCCATGTTGAACTTCATCTCAGCCAGTGCTCCCACCAACCAGCCGTCTGAAGCACGAAGCCCGAATTGCGGACTGCTGGCGGCAATCGTGGCCAGCGCTGTCCCGGCAGCGGAGATGCAATTTCCGATTGCCAGGCCCGGTCGGCCGGCATGACGCAGAGCATCCCGGGCAATCTTTATACTGCGAACGGCCCCCAAAATCTCCGAAGGAGTGCCGGAGGATACCGGGCAGCCGTCGATCTTCTCCAACGCCGGCACGCTGACGGAATTCGCCTGCTTTATCCCGGCGTATGATTTTACGAGATTGAACGCGATTCGTTCGTCCGTGTTGACAATGCCGGTGCCCACGTGATACCACGGCCGGGTGTCGCTGTCAGACAAACGCGGGGTCCATTCATACCGGTCTTTACCCTCCCCCATTATGCAGCGACCGTGAGATGTGGCCACCGCTTCGGATACTTCATCCCGAGCAAATCTTATCACACTCCCTGTGCTTGGGCAGTACACACCCGTCTCTACAACAAAATCAACGGCAGCTTGAAAGGTTCGGTCGGCCAGATCGTCATCTGACGGGACGGGGTTAATCGGGTCATACACAATTTTATACTTCTCGCATAGTCTCTTCGCATTGGCAAAGACAACATCCAGATCGAAAGTCTCCGCGCTCATCGTAGGGCCGCTTTCAGCGCGACGACAAATCTCTGAAATACCGACCATAGTCACAACTCCAAAAAAAGTGCTCTAAAACACGACCATTATCACACGGGATTCTTTTGTGCCAACATTAAATACTGCCTCTCAACTTCCACCCTCACTTGAGTTTAACGTCCATTTCAGTGATTGTCTCCCGGATAGCCGTCAAGAGAGAGCGGACATCAGACTCAAAAATCCGGCCGATATTTCCTATGCGAAAGCAGTTGGCATCACTGACTTTGCCTGGATAGATGACGTAGTCCCTTTTATTGAGTCTTTCATAGAAGTCCTCAAAATGGAAATTGTCGTCTTCCGGATAAAGAAATGAGGTGATGATATACCCCTGATCCTCAGGACGCAGGTATTCCTTAAACCCCATCTGACGCATGCCGGCCTCTAATATCTTGTAATTATTGCTATATCTCTCTGCACGACCCTTAACACCACCTTCGGCGTCAAGCTCGGCCAGGGCCTGACGAAACGCCAAAAGAGCGTGCGTCGGTGGAGTAAAACGGAACTGCCCGTTCTTCTCAAAACCCCGATACTGAGCCAGCAGGTCGAAGCTCAAGCTGCGTGCATAGCCGGCAGTCTCTTTGAGAGAGCTGAGCTTGCACAGAATAAGTGAAAAACCCGGCACACCCTCAATGCACTTATTGGCAGAGGAGACAAGGTAATCAATGTTACACTCGCCCAGATCGATAGGCACCGCACCGAAGCTGCTCATGGCATCGACGAAGTACTTGGCGCCGGATTTCTTAACGATTCTGCCTATTTCCTCGATGGGGTTGATAATTCCCGTCGTCGTTTCACAGTGTACAACCGAGACCTCGCTAATCTGCGGGTCAGCTTCCAATGCAGCCCCAATTTGCCCCGGATCAGGGGTAGTATTCTCGGGACATTCGAGTATTGCAGTCTCGATCTTCAGGACAGATGCGATTTGGGCAATTCGTTTTCCGTACGCCCCGTTGACGATTACCAGCAGTTTACCATCCGGCGGGATCGTAGATGACACGACGGCCTCCAGGCCAAACGTGCCGCTGCCCTGCATAAGAACGGCCGTGTACTCATCCGGGCCGGCTTGGCCCAGTCCGACCAGCTTGCCCTTGACATCCTTCACCAACCCAATGAATTCAGAATCACGAGACCCCAAGTCTCTGAGCATCGCCTGTTTGACGGTTTCACTCGTCGTCAGCGGACCAGGAGTAAAAAGAATCTTGTCTTTCCATCCGGGAGTTTTCGCTTTTCTTTGCATAGTACCCCTGCCAACTGGTGCTATACGCACGTGCAACACACAGCTTTATAATCCCCTATTCTAAAAAAATCAATAGCCTATCTGCTCACGAAAGAAATTCGTCTTTGGACTGCAACTACGTGAAAAGAAAATGATCTCTCTGTAGAGCATGTCTCTGAAAGTGGTGGTCTGCGTACCCATTGTCGCCTTCGTTGGTTGTGCTGGCGTCGTACTTTCGACGATCGTCGGGGTTTATGACTCTGGATCGCGGTATGAGTTGTTGCGTTGGTCGGTCATCTGGTGCGGAAGTACGTCAGAGGTACCAATATATAGTTGACCATGCAATCGCAGCCGGGGTCGCCTTCGGGAGCGTAATTTTTACAAAAAGCCATCAGCAGGCCCTCTAATCGCGTATCCGGCGGGTGTGCGGGCTTGTTTGCAGTCAGGGAGCCGGCCGGCCACAGTGCGGCACAAAAAACAACCGGGGCCTATACCGAACTAATCGGTA
>CAYWOD010000186.1:0-7389 GCA_964459805.1 uncultured Pirellulales bacterium | reverse complement strand
GCCTGCGTCAAAAGTAGCTACTGTCAAAAAAACGCTATAAGTTGTTGTGTTTTTTGGAGTTAAATCATTTTTCGGGTTGACACGCCAGCCGGGTCGTGTAGAATATAACCTATTACATATCAAAGGCTTGAAGAAATTATGCAAAGGATTGTCAACCCGAAACAAACACGCCTGTTTGACCCTTTTGATTCGGTCTTGACCGAGAAAACACGCAAACGCCTGCTCGACGGCTGGCCCGGCGTTTTCCGCCATGTCATCCTTGAGTTGATGCCGGTCGATGCCATCAGCGAACACTTCGACCCGATCATGGGCAGGCCGACTAAGGAACTTTATTCGATATGAGCCCAAAGAGGCAAATTAGATTGCATCTTCAACAATTAGACAATGTTCCAAAGCTCAGCAAAGCCGCCTGAGCAGACTTTTGACGCAGGCGTCAAGATTGGTTAAACGCAGCGGAAAAGTTAAGGCTAATGTCGCGATGGGAAGGCGACTGTTGGGTATAATCTATCCTATGATGCGAGATGGAACTCTTTATGAGCGTAGTGAACCTACAGATCGTCTCAGAAAAAGCATTAAGAAAGCAAATTATGTAAAAAAGAATGAGAAGGAGGTCGCATGAGCTAACTACCTGGTTCATTGTATACATTGGTCGAACGCATTTTTCACCATTTTGGCCCCTGTTTGGGTGAGGGCCAAAGCGTCGAAAAATGCTGGTTGATACGGCGATGTAACATGAACCGACAAAAACAATGTAAGGCGGAATACTACTGATATCCACAGTTTCGTAACAGACTGAAATGAATTTCGGAACAGATGTCTTGTCGAGCCGGTGACCGCGAACTAACCGGATTCGGCTCAGCAAAGATTCTTATTCTTTTGCGCGTAGGCCAGTAGCCACAGCAAGAGTCTTACTTTGCTGGTGACCGCATTGTAGTGAATTCGGCCCGGCCGACGCGAACAATCTTTTATTCAGCCCGGAACACGCGTGCAGGTATTGAGACCAGCATGGCCGGTGACTGCGAAGAGGTGAATCCAACCGCCACATTGCTGAACCTAAGCAATGCAGGATGGTGCAAACGATTCCGCAAAGATGACAATAGGCAGAACTCATAGGCTAAAAGAGAAAACAATGCACGAACCATAGCAAAATTTAATGCTTGACGAGAAGCCCCTACAGAGGTAGGGTTGTACGGATTTGCTGACTCAAAGATTCCCATTGCCATGAGGCTATTGGCAATGTTACACCTGACGATGTTTATTATGGCAGGCGAGAGAAAATGGTGAAAAAACGAAAACAGTCAAAAGCTAAAACAATTCTTGAAAGGAAAAGAAATAATTGTAAAATTATTGAAACCGGAGACGAAATCGTCTCCTAATTCAAAGACCTTTTTGTCTCATTTTTGCTGACGACATACAGTTCAGAGCCAACATAAAAATACTACTAATCGATGAATGCAAACGGGAGAATGCAATACATGAAACTCTGTAAGTTAGTTCGTGATACACACAAATGGATTAGTATAATATTATCGGTAGCATTTATAAATATGGCAGTTACCGGCTTCCTGTTGCTGGCTAAGAAGAAATGTGACTGGATACAGCCTCCGACACGAGAAGATGCCAAGGGTAACACTGAAGATTTCATCAATGTCCAGCACCTGTTCGAGATTGTATTAAACCAGGGGCATGACGATTTTAAGAGTTATGAAGACATTGACCGTATCGATTTTCGACCGAATAAAAGGGTATACAAGGTACAATCTAAGTATAACCACAGCGAAATACAGGTAGGTGCGGTCACTGGTACCGTATTGAGTGAGGATCAAAGACTGTCAGACATGCTGGAGGATATCCATGACGGTTCTTTTTTTGGCGCTTGGGTCCACGATTGGTTCATGCCACTTATGGCGTTTAGCCTATTCTTTTTGACAATAAGTGGGATTTATCTCTGGTTGCAGCCGCTAATCAGAAAACGCCTCAAACAACACCATGAAAAACCGCAAGTAATATTTACAGAATAGTTAGAATCGGGCATGGTTTATCCTAAAGCTACATTCCTGCGTCTATATCCGAACTTTACGATGACGTGGATGATGTCGCTCGTCAACAGCTTTGCATTCGATTTCGGGCGCGGTAAACCTGCCCGGAGGTTAGGTATTTACTTCCACGGTGTTGACGGTACGTTGTACGCCAACTATGGTATGTATCAGGTTGTGCCAGAAGGCGATCTTATGAAAGGATGCAACTCCCCCGGAAAAGCCGATCCCACTGTCTCCCGGCCACGAGCACGAATGGCTCGACTGTATCAAGAGCCAGCAGCAACCCAGTTGCAATCCCGATTATCACTGCAAGGTGGATGTGCCCATCTGCTTGGCCAACTTATCGATGAAGCTGGGCCGGGCGATCCACTTCGATTCGGCCGCTGAGAAGATTGTTGGTGACGATGAATCCGCACGGCTGTCCATCCCAAAGTATCGTGCTCCCTGGAAGTTCCCGGTTGAGTATATCTCTTGAGGCGAAAGTGATTAGGTCAATCAAGTTGTTACATCGAAAACCATGAGGCGGCGATCTAAGGAACATAAGCACCGGCCATTGAATCCGTTGCACGCTATGAACGCAAAATACGGTTGGATAATATGTATCATCTTGAAATTAAATGAGTTATGAAAACATATACTCGGTCAAAAGTCAGGTTGTCAATCGATTGATTTATGCTCAGTTCAGCATTAATGTGCTATTTTTGGCTTGGTTCAATTTCTCATATGCCCAAAGGTAACACTTTTCAAGCTGGTGCAATGGCCACGAACAATCGTAACAGTGTATCAAAACAGGAATTACGGAGAAAATGGCAACTTGTGGGCTACAGAAAAGTGTTACCCTGTTCTGAACCATGCCCTATTTTTGCATGAATTCTCAATGGCAACATCGATATATGGCCTCTATATGACCAAGTATAGGTTTTTCTAACTGCTTATATATAAAGGAGTTATATAAAATCCAACCGGATTTCGCGCCCATAGGTTGCACGAATCCTGCTATTCTCATAACTTGCTGATAATACAGTACTTATGAGATGAGCTTTTTTGGCAAATTGGCAGATAACGCCTATTCGGGTTGTAGCCCGGTTGTAAGGATTTGCTGGCGGAAATAGCCCCATTTCGGCGTGCTCGGCGCGGGCGCACTGCCACATCAGGTTCACAGAGAAGGCCCACTCTCCACACAGTTCATCGCTCTTTCATCTTCGGGCCGCTTTGGGCCTGATACGAGTGCAACCGCTGCTCGGCGGCCGGCTCTTGGCCTCGGCATCGTTCTTGTAGACGTCCCTGAGGATCTCCAGTACATACAGACACTCCTGGGGAAAGTTCATCACCACCTCGACAAAACGCTGGCGTCCGTGGGACAGGCAGTTGGCCACGATGGCCTCGAGCTCTTCGGGCATGTTGCGGGAGAGGGCGTCGCACATCTGGATGGGCGGACCGAGATGTGAGGCCCGCTGCTTCAACACGGCGACCAGGTTCTCCCCGGCATGGCGGTGTCCTGTGAAGAACAACGCGATTCGATGACCATCGAGGACCGAGACGATGCCCGAGGTGAACACGCCCGTGCGGTCGGGGATTTGCGCCGGATCGCAGTCGGTCGGCTCTTTGTGCTCTGTGGCCAGGTCCAGGACCTTCATCGTTGTCTCATCGTTGTGAAGCACCCGGCCCTGGGCCGCCTGCCGGATCATCGCCTCGAAGACCGGTTCGATCCTATCGGCGCTGTCCCGGACGATCTCCCACTGCGTGGCCGCCGGCAGAGGGGTCCCCAGGCTGCCCTCGAGTCGTTCCAGGCGATTGAAGGGAAGCCCCGCTTCCATACTTCAGCAGTGCAATCATAACCCTACCGCAAAACAGAAGCATCTCCAGAAACGTAGGGAGAACATTTTATCTTTACGATAGAATAGTATTATGGAAAAAGTTTGGGTTTACAAGCGAAAAAAAGTAAAAGGCTATTGGGTGGGTTGGTATGAGAGCGGTAAACGCAAAGCAAAGGCTCTGCCTTCCAAAGAACTGGCCGAACATTACAAGCAAATCAAATATACTCAATTGAACTCTGACGTATTTACTGGATAAATATTAGCCGACTGGAGCCAAATGCTTTCTGAATACAGAGAAGCAAAAAAGATCCAAGGAGTCACAGAAGGAACGCTTTATGAAATCGCTCTTTCCCTAAGAAACTTTGAACGAGTTTCAGGAAAGCTTAACTCAAAACAAATCACTCAAAGCGTAATCGACCAATTTATACTCCAAAGAGGCAACGAAGTTCAACGGGCAACACTTAATAAAGATATTCGCAATTTAAAAGCTTTTGTCAATTGGTGTCGTGAGAACCGGTATCTCAACGGCAACATAAAACTTAAAGAACTGAAAATAGAAGAAAAACCGGTAAGATCATTGAATGAAGCTGAGATCAAGAAATTACTAAAAGCAGCAGAACAATATCCGGCAATAAAGATACGAATATTGTTAGCTTTAGGTACAGGATTGAGGCGTGGTGACATTGATTCTTTGAAAATCAGCGATGTTGATTTTGAAAAGAACTCTATAGCAAGGACGAGCAGGAAAACTAAGAAGGGAATGGCTTCTCGCCCCGTGTCTGCTGAAGTAATGGCGGAGCTATCAAAATACGTTCACAGCTTGGATGTTGGCCAAGGAAAACTGTTTGGCACGAAATTCAACCATGGCAAATGGCGTAAAGTCTGTAAGAAGGCAGGGCTGGCTGATTTGAAGTTTCACGATCTTCGAAAGACATTCTGCTCTTTATTAGCACAGAATGGAGTTTCGACTGCCGTGACGCAGAGATTTCTGGAACATTGTCTCCCAATCTGACAAATAAAGTGTATACCAATGTTGACCCAGTGCTGCGTCATACAATAGAGCAATTACCGGTTTTTAACTGGCTTCGATGATAAATTGACGCTGAATTCTTTTGCAGCGGCAAAGCAACTTCTTTGACAAGATGAGGCTTCATGAAGAAACCAGTTTATGCCTTAAGTGTCTTTGAAAACATCACTTAAGATTTTTTAGTCTTAAATAATCAGACAGGTTTTGCGTAAGAACTAAGTTAAGTGTTTAATAATCACCAACCAAGGGAATTCGAAATTTAACTTGAAAAAAATACGTTATTCATAATACTTCGTTATTAAAAAAGCTGTTTTCGTTGTAAAGGGACTCCAAAGTGGTTTAGATATATGTTTAGTTGTCTGAAGGTTTTTTATTTGGGAGAAATAAAATGAGTTTTCAGGGAGTGACTATAGGTATACCAAAAGAAATCATGTTGGGCGAGAGGCGTGTTGCTGCAACTCCAGAAGTTGTTGGAAAAATGGTATTAGATGGAGCGAAAGTAGTTATTGAAATCGGGGCAGGCGAAGGCTCTTTTTTTGCCAATGACGAATATAGGGCGGTTGGAGCAGAGTTGTTAGCTGATGCAGAGGAAGTCTTTGCCAAATCCGACCTTATACTAAAGGTAAAAGAACCACGATTTTCAGATAAGATGGGCATACACGAAGTTGATATGATGAAAGAAGGGCAATACTTAATCGCTTTTTTACACCCAGCTTCTCCAACCAATCACCAAATGGTTCGAAAATTAGCCGCAAAGGGAGTTATTGCGATAAGCTTGGATTCAATCCCAAGAATTTCTCGAGCTCAGTCTATGGATGCACTAACATCTATGAGCACTGTTGCAGGCTACAAAGCTGTGTTGATGGCAGCGAATATGTTGCCAACATTCATGCCTATGATAAGCAGCGCAGCCGGAACAACCAAGCCTGCAAGCATTCTTGTAATAGGGACAGGAGTTGCCGGACTCCAATCACTTGCTACAGCCAAACGGCTGGGGGCAGTTGTATCCGCAACGGACATTCGGCCGGAAGCCTGTGAGCAGGCTATGAGTTTGGGTGCTAAGATTATAGACCTTCAGATGCCTGCAAAAATTGCTATCGGCAAAGGTGGATACGCTATGAAGCTTCCTGAAAAATGGTTACATAAGGAACAACAGACATTAAGCCAAAGCGTTAGTTCAGCAGATATAATTATTCTGACCGCTTTGATACCTGGCAAAGTAGCTCCGATCCTTATTACCGAAGAAATGGTAAAATCAATGAAAACTGGTTCTGTTATAGTTGATGTATCAATCGACCAAGGCGGCAACTGTGAAATTTCCGAAGCAGCAAAACTTGTCATAAAGCATGGTGTAAATATCGATGCTACCCTGAACATACCCAGCATGCTTCCAAGGAGTTCAACTTGGATGTTCGCCAGTAACGTGTACAATCTGCTTGTTTATTTGATAAAAGATGGCAAAGTAAATTTAAATATGGATGATGAAATTATCGCTTCTTCACTCGTTACAAAGGATAGCAAAATATTACATGCCGGTACACTGGAAGCAATGAATCTAAAGTGAGAAAGTGGTTGGAAAATGGATGATTGGTTATCACCGGTTTTATTTATTATCGCCGCCATAGTTGGTTACCGCCTTATAAGCGATGTACCGAGTTTACTTCATACCCCCCTGATGTCGGGAATGAATGCTTTATCAGGAGTTACTGTTTCCGGAGCATTAATAGCCACTGCCTTTGCGATTGGAACAGGAAGCCAATTTATTGGGGCCGTTGCTATAGCTCTTGCTGCAATCAATGTTGTGGGAGGTTTTTTGGTTACCGACCGCATGTTGAAAATGTTTAAGCAGTAAAGATTATAAGGAAACTCAATGTCAGCAATTTTCTGCAAAATAACTAATTTAGTTTTTATTCTTGGGATAGTCTTAGGCATACGGCTTATGAATTCACCTAAGACAGCCAGAATGGGTAACCTCCTTGGGGCAGCTTGCATGTTAATTGCGATTGCTACAACTATGATTAGCAACAAAATTATTTCTATGAATATACTTTGGGTTTCACTGGTTGCAGGCGCCTTTATTGGTTGTTTTTTGGCGCTGCATGTTACCATGACAAGGATTCCCCAGTTAGTGGCTTTATTAAATGGTTCTGGTGGAGCAGCTTCAGCTATAGTTGCTTTCGTTGTTCTCATCGGCAGCAGTGTAGCTATTTCAGATATCGCAAAATTGACCAGTAATATTGCCCTGATAGTAGGCAGTATTACATTCAGCGGTAGTCTTATAGCGGTAGCAAAACTGGATGGAAGGATAACTTCGGTTCCTATCATACTTAGAGGCCACTTCATCCTTAATCTTCTAACACTAATCGGAATCATAATCCTTGTCCCACTTGTAATTATCAGTTCTTCCAGCGCAACAGTAATTCTTTTGGCTCTTTTAATTCTCATGAGCTTAATATTTGGTACTACCTCATGATATTGGTAAAGATTTATTACGTTTATAAACATC
>CAYWOD010000185.1:6243-7435 GCA_964459805.1 uncultured Pirellulales bacterium | reverse complement strand
CCCCGCCGTTCCGAAACCAAACCCGCAATACGCTATCCGCTACACGCTACACGCTCCACCAACCCCACCACCTACCCATTATCCGCAAGAGCCAAAAAAACAGTGCAAATCCGTCTCAGTCCCTGTCTAATAACCCAGTGTAAATGCGTCTATGCCTCGCAAAAGGTATCCTATGAATAGGAAAATCAGCCGCCTCGTTATTGTACTCGTTGTCGTTCTCCTAATTGTTGTGCTCTATTCCTCTCTCCGCACCCGCGGCCCCATCCAGCTCGACAGCCGCGTTCACATGGTTATGGGAACCTTCGCTCGCATCGTCGCCATCGCCCCCGATGCAAACACCGCCGCCAAATGTATCGAGGCGGCCCTCCACCAAATCCACAACGTTGACGACCTTATGAGCGACTTCAAGGAGGACTCCGAAATCAGCCGAGTCAACGCCGATGCATTCGACCACCCGGTCGAAGTGGGCGAATCGACATTCGAAGTCCTCCAAAGAAGCATCGAGTTCAGCAAACTAACCGACGGCGCATTCGACATCACCGTCGGCCCCCTCGTCCAGCTCTTCCGCACCGCCAAAGCCGAAGGCATCGCCCCCACCACCGAGCAAATCGCCCGCGCCAAGACCAAAGTCGGATTCGAAAAGCTCTTGCTCAACGACCAAAACAGGACCATCCGCTTCACCGTCGAAGGTATGAGCCTGGACCTCGGCGGCATAGCTAAGGGCTACGCCGTCGATAAGGCAATCGAGGCTATGCAGCGCCGCGGCGCAACCGGCGCAATGGTCGATATCGGCGGCGACGTTCGATGCTTCGGCACACCCCCGAAAGGCAGAAAAAAATGGCTCGTCGGACTCCAGGACCCCAATATTGATGACATGGGAGGCTCAGGCCTCCTCTTGAAGCTGCAGGTCTCAAACGCCGCCGTCACCACAAGCGGTGATTATCAGCAGTTCGCAATAATCGAAGGAAAAAGGCACTCCCACATCATAAACCGCAAGACCGGAAAAAGCGCCGACGGCCTCTCAAGCGTCACCATCATCGCACAAAACGCAACCGACGCCGACGCACTCGCAACCGCGGTAACCGTAATGGGACCCCAAAAAGGCCTCGCCTTAATCGAGAAAACGCCCGACACTGAAGCAATCCTGATCTCCCCCCACCCAACCTACAAAATAACAAAAACCTCCGCCGCA
>CAYWOD010000185.1:0-6143 GCA_964459805.1 uncultured Pirellulales bacterium | reverse complement strand
GCTCAATCACCCTTCTTGGCTTCAGCCACAGCAGCAGGCTTCTCTTTCGGCTGCCGAGGTTCCGGCGCCGTGGGCCCGCGATAGACAATCACCCCCGTCGGACATTTCTGCATCGCCTTCTCGGCCGCCTCACTCGGCTCGTACTTGGTGTAATCCAGCCGGGCCAGATTATCCTCGACGATGAATTGATCCGTCTGCTTGGCACACACCCCGCACCCAATACACCCAACCTTGCACATCGACCGCGCCGCGTTGCCCGTCTCGATACTATTGCACGCAACGGTCATCATATTCTCCTGACCGAAGGGCACCATCTCAATCAGACCCCGCGGGCACGCCTTCGAGCAGGCCGTACAGCCCGTACACTTATCGTAATCGACCGTAGCCAGACCCTCAACAATGTGCAGCGCATCAAACTTACACGCCCTCGTACAATCCCCGAACCCCAGGCAGCCGAACCTGCACGCCTGCGCATTAGCCAGCGCATTCGCAGCCGTACAGCTCGGTATGCCGTAATACTCCGCGTGAAAAGTCCTCTGGTCCCTGCGAGACCTGCAGTGCACAATCGGCCGCTTCGCAGGCCCCGAATCGCTCACCTGCAGGTTCAATATGCTCGCAATCGCGTCCAGCACTTCCGCCCCACCCGGCGCACACTTGCCTAACAGCTCCGGATCATCCAGAACCGCTTTGGCATACGAACCGCACCCCGCAAACCCGCACGCTCCGCAGTCCAGATTCGGGAGCGCCGCGTGGATCTGCTCTATCTTAGGGTCAACCTCAACCTTCAGCTTCTCGCTCGCAATCAGAAGCACCACCGCAAACCCCGTCCCCAAACCCAGCATCATCGCGCCGGCAAGCAATATCTTACCAACCCCCTCACCAGGAGCGGCACTCGCAACAAAAAATACCACATACGACATACGACATACGATATACGATAATATCATCTTATCATTCCAGCAAAACCCATAAACGCCAGAGCAAGCAGGCCCGCCGTAATCAGCGTAATCGGCGCGCCCTTCAAACACTCGGGAACATCCGCCATCTTCAGATTCTCCCGAATCCCCGCCATAATGCAAATCGCCATCGTAAACCCAACCCCCGCGCCGAAACTCAGAACCACTGCCTCAAGCAAACTCCCCACCGACCATAAATCGAGAAATAGGCACAACCCCAATATCGCACAGTTCGTGGTAATCAACGGCAGAAATATCCCAAAGCTCTCGTACAGCGAAGGAAAAAACTTCCTGATATACATCTCCACAAGCTGTACCGCCCCGGCTATCACCAATATAAAGCAGACATACCGCGCAACCTCCAGACCGACCCTCATCAATATCCAGTTGTTAATCATATACGTCAGCGTCCCGCTGAGAGTAACCACGAACGTCACCGCCATACCCATACCGAACGCCATGTCGATCCTGCCCGACACACCAAGATACGGACATATACCCAGAAACTTCGTGAGCACCAAGTTATTGACGATCACTATGGATATAAACGCCAGAATCAACGCATTAACCGTATCCATAAACCTTACTCCCTAAGCTCGCCCCTTACTCGTTAAGTTCACTAATCCCAACATAAGCCCAAGAGTTATAAACGCCCCGACCGGCATCCCCATCGCCGCCCACGGCACAAACGCACCAGGCATCACCGCCACCTCGAATATCCTGCCCGTCGCCAGCACCTCCCGAACGCCCGCCAGAACGCACAGCGTACCCGTAAAGCCCACACCCATCCCCAGCGCATCGATAATACTGACAACAAGCCCGTTCTTGCTCGCGCAGGCCTCAGCCCGGCAAATGATAATGCAATTGACGATAATCAGCGGGACATAAGGCCCGAGTACTTCGCTCATGTCCGGAAAATACGCCCTCAGAAACAAATCCGCTATCGTCACAAACGTCGATATCGTCAGCGTAAACATCAATATCCGCAGGTGCGGCTTCAGAAGATTCCGCATAAGACTCACTATGACGTTGCTACAGAATAGCACAAAAATCACACAGCACCCCATAGTAAGCGCAGGCTTGACCGCTGCCGTCACCGCCAATGTCGGGCACATCCCCAAAAGCAGCCGAAACACCGGATTCTCTCGCCACAACCCCGCCAGTAACGTCTGCTTATACAAACCAGTTGAAGCTCGCGGTTTATCTGCCATTGTCAATTAAGCCCTTCTTTTGCATCTGCTGTTTTACCTGCAACACCGAATCATTCATTATCGCAACCACCGCCTCACTGCTTATCGTAGCCCCGCTTATGACAACAATCTCAGAATCGATCTTCCTGGCGTCACCGCTCGAAACAAGCTTTAGCTCTACCGCCGGCGCACCCTTGAACTGGTCCCGGAAGTAATCGTACTTTATCTTGTCGCCAAACCCCGGCGTCTCGCTGCTCGACAGAACGCGGTAGCCCGCCAGTTTTTCAAAACCCGCATCAACACCCACAACAAGATAAATCGTCCCCTGAAACCCCGGCCCTCCCACTGAGAAGCTCCACCCAACACACTGCTTGCCGCCCGCCATCGCCTTGTAAATCGTAATCTCCTTCTTGCCCCTGCCGGACTTAATCTCGACTCTCTCCTCCATCTCGATAAAATGTTTGTCCTCGCCTAACAGACCTTTGGCCAGCCGATTGAGCTTATCTATCCGGTTCTGCCTGATCGTCGGCGCCAGGGCATAGTTCGTCGCCGCCAAAAGCAGACCAAAACAAAACGACGATACAATCAACAGCCAGCTCTGCTCAACAAAATGCCTAACCTTATCCATACCCAAAACCTATTCCTTGCTAACATTAACTAACTGCCGGCTTCCCTCCCGCCGGAATTCTCTTACACAACCTGTCAATCAATGGCGTCACAGCGTTCATCAATAAAACAGAGAACATCACACCCTCGGGATACCCGCCGACAATCCGTATAAGCAGCGTCAGCGCGCCCACGCCGGCCCCGAAAATCCACATCCCCAGCCGAGTCAACGGCGCCGTCACTGGGTCCGTCGCAATAAAAAATGCACACAACAGCAGCCCGCCGCTGGTCAGGTGGAAGAACGGCTGGACATACCTGCCTGAATCAAGAATAGCGAATGTCGGCTCAGTGTGAATCTCGGAGTCCAACGCGTAAGGAATCGCCCCAAAGACAAAAGCAGAAATCAGAACAGCAAGCGGAATATGAAAGTTTATCGTCCGTCTTATCAGCAGATAAATCCCCCCGATCAATAAGGCAATCGCGCTCGTCTCGCCTAAGCACCCGCCGACTTCGCCGGTAATCGTCCCCCTGAAGTTCGCTTCGCTATACGTATCGGCCCCTAACTTATTCTTTATAGCCATTTTGCTCCACGCCAACGGCGTCGCCTGTGTCCGAAATTCGCTCGTATCGGAGACCAGAATATTCTCTGGAGCAACCTTCGACATGTTCGCATCCAGCGTCGCAGGGACCGTCCACGTCGTCATAAGCGCCCCAAACGAAACCGCCAGAAAAGTCCGCCCAACCATCGCAGGGTTAAATATATTCGCCCCAAGACCCCCGAAAACCATCTTGCCGATCGCTATGCAAAAAACGCTGCCGATAACTGCCGTCCAGATCGGCAGCCTCGGCGGAAGCGACAACGCAAGGATAATACCGGTAACCACCGCACTAAAGTCCCCCAGAGAGCACGCCTTCTTGCGAATCACATTACAAACCCATTCGGTCGCAGCGCATGCAATAACGCACGTCGCAATTAGGATAAGCGCGCGCAGCCGGAAATAATAGCCCGCCGCCGCCATCGCAGGAGACAGCCCGATGATGACATCCACCATCACGCTCCGAGTAGAAAGCGGCTTGCTAATATGAGGCGAAAAAGAAACCGTTATATCCTTAAGCATCTATCCTTTCC
This sequence comes from uncultured Pirellulales bacterium, assembly GCA_964459805.1. Lineage (GTDB taxonomy): Bacteria > Planctomycetota > Phycisphaerae > Sedimentisphaerales > Anaerobacaceae > DAOVRL01. Next base: position 2,262 of record CAYWOD010000185.1, on the reverse strand, counting down.
CTTACACACCGTCATTCCCGCGAAAGCGGGAATCCAATTCCAATTCTTCTCGTCTTTTCTTTGTGCCATTGTGTCTTCGTGGCTACTTCTTTGTCTGTACTCTCTGGGTTCTCGGCGGTTAATCCTACTGCGGCATCTTCTTCTTCTGCCTTGCAAGAAAAATCTTGCCCGTCTTTATATAGCCCGTCACCTCTATATTAGCCGGGCAAACATAGCTGCAACAGCCGCACTCCGTACACGCATTTATATAATAGCTCTCCGCCAGATCCAGAAGATTGTACTTCACCGCATGGGCGATCCGAGTCGGATTCAGGTTCTCCGGGCACACCTCCAGGCACCGCCCGCACCGGATACACGCCGTCTGCCGCCTCGCAAACTTCGCCCTGCCGATTTGCCCCTTTGTCAATACCGTTATCGCTCCGCTGGCCTTCGTAATAGGCGTCTGTAAATCCGCTATCGCCAATCCCATCATCGGCCCGCCGAGCACGACCTTCGCCGATTTCTCAGTCACGCCACCGCAAAACTCCATCAAATCCCCCACCGCTGTCCCTATCGCAACGTAGTAATTGCCCGGCCTGGCAATCACCTCCCCGCTCACCGTAACAACCCGATGCGTCAAAGCCCGCCCATTAACAACGGCATCGGCAAGCGCCGCGGTAGTAGCAACATTAAGCACCAACACCCCGATCATCGGAGGAATACCACCGGTCGGGACATTCTTCTTCAAAACCGCGCTTATCAGTTGTCTTTCCCCCCCCTGCGGATATTTCGTCTTGACTGCAACTACTTCAATATTGTCTCTGCTCGCCGACGCCCGTACCGCCGCATCCATGGCCTCTATCGCCGCCGGCTTATTGTCTTCGATGGCAATAATCACCCGCGAACAGCCCGACGCTCGACGCGCAAGCTTCACACCCGCAATAATCTGCCCCGCCCTCTCTAACATCATCCGGTAGTCGCACGTAATATAAGGCTCGCACTCGCACCCGTTAATAATCATCGTCTCTTTCGGCATCCTCGGATTCGGCTCTATCTTCACCCGCGTCGGGAACCCCGCCCCCCCCATACCCACAATACCCGCCTCGCGAACCGCCTCGCATATCTGCTCCGATGAATACTTGCTCTCATCAAAATCGCCGTTCGGCTCCCACGAAGGCTGTGTTGGCTGGGTCTCGGCCTCCGCCTGTATCACCACCGCCGGGGCACGCCCTAAGACCGCGTGCGAACGCAGGGCGACCTCTTTAACCTTCCCGGCAATCGGAGAATGAACCGGAGCCGATACAAACGCATCGCAATCGCCGATTTTCTGCCCCGCATGAACCTCCGCACCCTTCTCAACTAACGGCCGGCACGCTGCACCTATATGCTGACTCAGCAGTATCGCAGCTTCCTTAACCGCCGGACCAGCTTGGATTGCGCCCTCACAGCTTAGTCCCTTCTTCTCCGGAGGATGCGTCCCACCACGAAAAGAAAATCTCCCCTTGACTCGAACTTCCATTGCCAAAAAACGCCCCAATACCTTGTTACACTGATACCCTGATTACCTAATTCGTACTTAGCCGCCTGTTTATTACCCTCGCAATCAATACCCAAACGAAGGTCACTGTGACAGCCACCACTAAGCCGACGCCCGTCCGCAGCTCCACAATCTTCGTAACACACCCAACGCCCTTCTCGACCACAGCCAAAGACACGATAAAGACCGCCAGCGGCGCCAAAAAAGCAATAACAACACTCAACGTCACAGAAAGGCCTTTTGCATCCCCCAATTTGCCGTAAATCTCTCCGCAATTATGCCTCTGGGAGCAGCTTTGACAGAATTCTTCGTCGCCCATAGTTTTCACTACCACACGAGATAAACCCACTTTATAATGGACATCGTTGAGATTTTCAAACATAATTTCGTGAAATTACGGACCCAATCATGACCCGAAAACCTCACCTGCTAATACCGACGTTGGTCTTTTGCCTGTGTGCCGGGTGTGCAACCAATCCCATTACCGGCAAACAAGAGTTCATGCTCATTCCCGAAGAACAGGACATCCAGATCGGCCGAAAGTACGCCCCCGAAATCGAAAAGCAAATGGGAGGCAGAATCCCTGACCCCGACGTACAGGCCTACGTAAACCAGGTTGGTCAAAACATCGCCCGCGTCAGCCACAAACCGGATATCGAATACCACTTCGTCGCCCTACAGAACAAATCCATCAACGCCCTCGCACTGCCCGGCGGATTCATCTTCATCACCAAAGGCATGCTTGA
>CAYWOD010000184.1:0-7530 GCA_964459805.1 uncultured Pirellulales bacterium | reverse complement strand
GTTGCCCAATGGCACCGCAATTCTTCAACAGTACCGTCAGGTTATGGATAGCCTGAGTGAATTCCTTCTCGTCACAGCTCAGTGTAAAATGCCACACCGGTATTCTGTGTCCCCACCAGAGCTGTCTGCTGATTGGCCAGTCGCGGAGGTTTTCCAGCCAGCTTTGATATGTTTTAGCGTATCTATCAGGGATAAAACGCAGTCGGCCATCAAGTAAGGGCTTCAAGGCCAGACCAGCTAAAGAATTGACAGGCACATCGGTTCCTTCAATTAATGGTGGCACGGCCATCTTGGCCGTGTCTTCACGGGCTGGAAGCCCGTGCCACTTTATTGGTTTTTTCACGGCAATATACCATTGGTCGGAAAGATACGGCTCAATCGGCACGTGGCTGCGGTAGCTGTGGCCGACCTCGTGGGCATATTCGCGAACGTCCTCGAGCAGGTTTTCCTTTCGGAACCACTCGACGATTGCCTCGCGCGCCTCGAACCGGTCCATTCCGAGCAGCGACTGGGCCTCTGGTTCGCTCGCATCTTCCCAGCCGTGTTTATCGCTGATGGAGCCATCCGGCCCCATTACGTTAATAATCTCCAAGTCGTGTCTCTGGCCGATCTCCCAGTCATCCGGGTCGTGGGCGGGCGTTACCTTCAAAAAGCCGGTAGAGAACTTTGCCTTTTCGTCTTCGCTGTCCGGATTGGGCAGAACAACGTGCTCATCAGCTATGATCGGGATGGTCCGGCCAACAATTGGAAGGCGGACTTTCCTGCCGAGAAGATGTTCGGCCCGCTTGTCCACCGGGTTCATCGCAACCGCCGTATCGCCTAACATCGTCTCCGGCCGGGTGGTAGCGACTGTGACGTGGTCTATACGTTCGCCTGTGATTTCAACCGGCTCTACCAGCGGATACCGCAGGTACCAGAAATGGCCCTGCACTGTCTCGTGCTCCACCTCGTCGTCGGCCAGAACCGTCTGCGTGGCCGGGTCCCAGTTGACCAGTCTTTTGCCCCTGTAGATCAATCCATCCCTGAACAATTTGAAGAACGCCGCGCGCACGGCCTTGGCGCACACTTCGTCCATTGTAAAGCGCGTCCGCTCCCAGTCGCAGGAGCAGCCCATAGCCTGCAACTGGTGTATAATCTGCGCTTCATATTCGTCTTTCCAGGCCTGAACGCGGGCGACAAATTCCTCCCGCTCAAAGTCCGTTCGCCGCTTTCCCTCTTCGGAGAGAATCCGCTTTTCGACGACCGTCTGGGTGGCGATTCCGGCGTGGTCGGTGCCGGGCATCCACAGCGTCGTAAATTGCTGCATCCGTCTAAAGCGAATCAGGATATCCTGCAAGGTATTATTCAAGGCATGACCGAGGTGCAGGGCGGCTGTTACGTTGGGCGGAGGTATTACGATGGTATAGACCTTTGGCTCTTTGCCGTCGCTTGGGGGCTCGGCGTGAAAATGCCGGCCTGAGAGCCAGATTTCGTCGGCCTCTTTCTCTATGGCCTTCCGCTCATAAACTTTCGAGAGCTCTGCATCCATAATCAACCTGAACTCGGCAAGCCGCTATAAAAAATTCCGGCTAAAACCACAATCGCCGGAATAAGATGTTACTAAAATCACCCCCGGATGTAAAGCGAACACTCCGGGCAAAGAACCCCCCCCCGGTTGCATTGAGACAGTTGGCTTTAAGGTTCCGCCCGGGCTAATCGAGGTTCATTGTCATCAGGAACTCTGCGTTGGTTCGGCATTTGAAGAGCCTGTTCTTGAGCAGCTCGACGGCTTCGACCTGGTTCAATTCGCTCAAGACCCTTCGAAGACGATATACTAATTTAAGCTCTTTCGGGTCGAGCAGCAATTCCTCTCTTCTTGTTCCGCTTCGGCTGATGTCTATGGCAGGCCAGGTCCTTCTGTCAACCAGTCGCCTGTCGAGGTGCAGCTCCATATTTCCGGTTGCCTTAAACTCTTCGAAAATAACCTCGTCCATCTTTGAGCCGGTGTCGATCAAACAGGTTGCGATAATACTCAGCGAGCCGCCCTCTTCGATGTTTCTTGCCGCGCCGAAGAATTTCTTCGGCATCTGCATCGCACTGGCATCCACGCCGCCCGTCAGGATTCTCCCGGAGTGCGGCATCTCACTGTTATACGCACGAGCAAGACGGGTAATCGAGTCCAAGAGAATTACTACGTCTTGACCATACTCGACGAGCCGCTTTGCCTTTTCTATCACGACTTCGGCCACCTGACAGTGCCGGGCCGCCGGCTCATCGAATGTCGAGCTTATTACCTCGACGTCCTCGGCCGTCTTACGCTGCATTTCCGTAACTTCTTCGGGCCTCTCGTCAATCAGAAGAACTATCAGCTTAACCTCGGCGTGGTTTGTGCTTATCGCGTTGGCGATCTTCTGAAGCAAAATTGTCTTGCCCGTACGAGGCGGGGCGACTATCAAAGCTCTCTGGCCTTTACCCACCGGCGTCACCAGGTCGATTATGCGCATATTCAGCTCATCGGATACCGTTTCGAGTATGAAACGGTCCTCCGGATGGAGCGGCGTCAGGTCGCTGAACACCACCTTGTCCGCGAGCATATCGGGGTTCTCATAGTTGATTGCCTCGACGCGAAGAAGGGCAAAATACTTCTCCGAGTCCTTCGGTGGTCGGATCTGCCCTGAGACTGTGTTACCGGTTCGCAGGCCGAAACGCCTGATCTGCGACGGCGAGACGTAGATGTCGTCCGAGGATGAAAGATAGTTGTAACTCGGATTGCGAAGGAAACCGTACCCGTCGGGAAGCACTTCGAGCACACCCTCACCGTACATCAGTCCGTTTTGGCGAATACGCTCCTTGAGAATCCTGAAAATCAAATCCGTCTTCTTAAGGGCGCTATATTCCGTGATGCCCTCATTTTTGGCAATATCGTGCAGCTCAGCGACGGTCAGTTTCTGCAAATCAGTCAAATAGAGATTGCCCTTTTTGATCCGCTCATACTTGGCGTGAGTGGATTCGTCATCTTCCATTTTCTGCCTGTCCTTGGCCTCGCCAGCCGTGGCCTCGTCGGCTGTAGCCGTAGCCGTGGCGTTTTCAGCCTGGGCGTGATGTTCTTGCTCGGCGGCGACTTGTTCTTCCGCGACGGCCTTTTTCTTGGAGCTTTTGCGTTTTCTCTTTTTCTTTGTTGTGGCTTTAGCCATCATAACTCCTTTTTTGTGTGCATGATTTTCCGTCACCCGTGCCGACACGGGGCGGGTAATCTTGATTAAAAAACTTTTCCGTAGCAGTTTAGCAGGAGTTGAGCCTTGGGCGGAAGCAACACAACTTATACGTTAGTAGCTACTGATTCTGATCTTGATAACCTGCCGTAAACCCCACTTAACAACTATCTACAATACTTGAGAAGATATCAGCGACTTGCTTGACCAATGCCGAGAAGCCAGAATTGTTGTATATGGTATTATCGGCGACACTTGCCTTGTTGTCCAGAGAAATCTGAAAATTTTCTCGGATTTTTATTTCGTCGGAAAAATCCACTTTTTTGCCTCTTTCGCTCCTCAATCGGGGCTCGCACTCGACAAAAACGAGCCTGTCGCACCGTTTTTCCCAGCCCACCTCAGCCAAAAGGGGCATATCCAGCACGATTGCCTTGACTCGGCCTTGGCCGTTATACTGCCTGATAAGCTCTTCAGCCTGCTCGAGCACGAGCGGGTGGATAATCTTGTTAAGCAGCGACAGCTTGTCGGCATCGGCAAAAACAATGGTGGCCAACTCCCGGCGGTCGATTTTGCCTGCCGAATCCAAGATTCCCCGCCCAAAGGGGCCGACTACTTTTGCCCTCACAGCCGGCTTGTCCAGCAGCCCGTGGGCGATCTTGTCCGCATCGACGACCGCGCAGCCTAATTTGGCAAACTCATTTGCGACGGTGCTCTTGCCCGACCCGATACCGCCCAAAATGCCTATTATTGGTTTTGTCCCGACAGTGCCCACAGTCTTCCAATATAATTGTTCCTTGATCAGGAGTCAATATTGTAGGTTGGGATTTTTTGCGGATTCGGAACCTGCGGATTTGCCGTGGAGACGCCGGGACTGTGCACTCTGTGAAAAATATTGAACTGAGTGGGCAAAATTAAGGACTTTTGGACGGTTGAGTACGATGTTCCCTTCTTGTTTTTCGGCTCTTGCCTCTTTGAGATATGATCCTCGATTTAGGGGATGCGAAGCTTATGCCGTGCCTTTTCGAGACTTTTCACCAGGTAGTTTTTCACCACGACATCCCAGCTCATATTCTCGGCAAGCTGGTGTCCGGTTTCAATCATATTCGCAATCTCAGATTCGTTGTTGGCTAACCGCGAGCATATCTGCATTGCGACCTTTTCGCTCTCGCTTGCTTCTATCCGCTCGCGCACCAGGCGGTCAATCTGGAGCATATCTTCTATATCGGCGTAATTCTGGGTCTGGAGGTTGGTGTAGTCGGCGACAATGACGTTCTTGACATCTTGCGCCCCTGTTATGTCCCGCAGGAAGCCGGAGCACCCACAGACACTGCTTATCACGCATATCCCGCCGAAGGTCAGCGGCTCGAGCTGGGCGATCCCGAACGGCTCGTAGATGCTTTGCCCGAATTCTACGTCGCTGCCCTTGCGGATATCCATAAACTCCATATCTTCCGGCATCCTCATCCCGCAATGCTTTCGGCTGAAACCAAATTGGTTGATGAAGATGATTTTTATGTTCCGGCTTCGGGTGTTGAATTCCTGGATCTGGGTATAGAAATCTGCCTCACCACCGGACAGGTCCGGCCAGTTTTCGCGGTGCGCCACGGGCCAGTTGTAAGCGGACTCCATTTTATGAATGTCGCCCGTGCGCCGCCGGGAAACCTCGGTGGACAACAGGAAAAGCAGGCCCGTCTTGCCTTGTGTCCTGAACTCCTTTTCTATTGTGTAGAGGACCAGTAAATCACGCCATAACCCTTTGCTTTTGACCAGTCTGGTGACGTGAGTGAAAACGTAATCCGGCCGGTAGCCCAGCAAATTCTCACAATACACTTGCAGCTTTTGTTTTGATGCGAGCTTCTCGGCAACGCTGATTTGATACGCCGGTATCCCGTTATAGACTATATCTATGTCCGCAGTCTCGAATTCCGGTGCGAGAAACCGCAGCTCGTCGGCCACGTAGTCGCCCACTGCGTATATGTGGTCGCAGTGTTTTGAACCCTCAACGAGAGTGTGCTTGAAATACGAGCTCTGTTCGCCGAAGACTTCGCTGACATACAGTCCGTCTTTGTGGGCCTGCTTCATAACGTTGTAGAACATCGTATCGTGCCCGGAGTGCTCCTCCACGATACGCCGCATTGTTGCCGCCTCGTGAGCATAGAAAACCGTCCTCATGTCACAATGGGGCTCAAGGATAGCCGCCAGTGCGGTCGGCATTCCCATAAACTCGTGCGAAACAACGGTTGTCGAATCTCCGATTGCATCGATTGCTTTTAGCGCCGCGATTGCCGGCGGCGCTAATCTGACATATTGCTCATACTCCCAGAGATTCTCGTATAGATGACTCTGAACACCGAATTCATTGTAAAGCACTCGCTTGAATTCGTTGACCAGGTCCTTGTTCACACGTCTTACGTCGAACAGCAGCACTTCGGGCGAGCTTTTTATACCCGTTTGTTCGTCAACGAATGTTCGCCGACCATAGACGATGCCGGTATTGTAAAGGCTTTCGATTTTACGGAAGCCCGGCGCGTACTGTGGGTTAATAAGCCCGTCAACCGATGAATAGAGCACTTCACCGTCTTCCCCGAGTCGTTCCGACAGAGGGCCTTCGGTGGTAAACAGGGGGCCGACGAGGATTGATCTATCCGCGGCCTTGAGATAGGACTCGCAGGTGAAGAGGCCGTGAAGGACAGCCCCTATTCCGCCTACTTTTCCTACTACCTCGTGGGTAACATGCACTACTGTAGTCTCACTGGACATATAAGTTTCCCTCTAAGCTGCAATCCGGAGTTTTTCCAAGTTGGCTCTATTGCTTTCTACGTAAAATATAGGAAACAGTTTCGAGACAGCCAAATTGCGGGGTCACTGAGATTTGCCGGTTTTTATGGACCGAAAAAATCCGTGCGCACGTGAAGACTGAGTGGAGTTTTTAGGACCACCTGTGCGCTCTCGGCGTGTGTGTTTCAGGTTAGGCTATTTTGGCTCGCAGGGTTCTTATCAGACCGGCGAGGACCTGTGGGGCAACGTCGGCCAGTTCCGGCTCAGGCATTTCGCTAAGCGCTATTCTGTCGAGGATCTCTATGGCCTGACCGCCGTGCGGAGCTATCGAAGCGGCGATCCTTTCGCCTTCGTAGAGCTCGCCGTCGGCCATTAGTCGCAGATACAGGACTATGTTCTTGGTCAGCTCCTTTTCGCTCATCTCAGAAGCCGCCCCGGCGATGTCTCCGGGTCCGTCGGGAACGTCTCTTTCCTGTAATATGTCCTGTGTGAGCTGGTATGTCTCTGCCATCAGGCGTTGTTTTCTTTCCTCTTCGCTTTCGTCAACCGGAGCGAGTGTGAGCTCGTCATTGGCGTTCAGATTTGGAACGTACAGTTTGTTATGGCACGCCGGGCATTTGCCCCATTTCCCACCGGCACTGTCGGCCGCCTTTATTTCCTTGCCGCAATGGTCGCAATGAAATGTTATCCCCATTTTGTAACCTCTCAACTTCTCATTCTATCCTCTGTCTTCTGCCCCATATTCCGCAACCACCTCGGTTGTGATTCCGCCTCGCGGCGTAAATCGAGATGTAACCTTCATCCAGCGCGGTTCGCAGACGCCGCTCAAATCGTCCAGTATATCATTCGTCAGGGCCTCGTAAAATATGCCCTTGTTCCGGTAGCTTTGCATATAGAGCTTGAGGCTCTTGAGCTCGATGCAGGATTTGTCGGGGCAGTATTCGATAACGATCTCGCCGAAGTCAGGCTGGCCCGTCCGAGGACAAACGCTCGTGAACTCCGGACACCTGATCGTTATGCAATAGTCCCGCTCGCTGCGAGGATTCTCGAACAATTCTATTTCCGGCGCTTCGCTCATAATATGGCCACCCATACAGATGCTGCACAAATAGTATAATCCAAACGCCAACGCCGGGCAAGGCAATAATCGATGTCCAAAGAAATTAGGCGTGTCGCCGGATTCTTTGGCAAAGGAATTCTCGATTGTCAAAACTCATTCACAACCGTAATAAACCTACTATTGTCGTTGCGAGCACCTCACCTGATTCTCAGGATGCATATAAAAGAAAAACGCCCAATTCCGTCATTGCGAAGGAGCGAAGCGACTGCGGCAATCTCCACCCCTGGCCTGTAAAAACCCTCTATTTTCTTAGGAGGCCCCCTGTGGGCCGTGGCAATCTCGCCCTTACGAACTGCTGAGATTGCTTCGCTTCGCTCGCAACGACAGTGGTAAGTAACACCTTGTCAAAAACATGGTTATGTAGTGCCGGAATAATTAGTTCCTGTTGCGAAAACAGCATTTGTCATTCCTGCGAAAACAGCATTTGTCATTCCTGCGAAA
>CAYWOD010000183.1:0-7530 GCA_964459805.1 uncultured Pirellulales bacterium | reverse complement strand
ATTGCCACGGCCTTTGAAAAAGGCCTCGCAATGACACAGAAACGCAATTTATACCTCTGAACGGTTGCAAAACCTCAAAACAGCAATAGGCACCTCGCTTGAGACCAAAAGATCCAAAACGGGCAAAATCCCATAGTGCGCCCCCGCTCAATACGCCGTAACCGTAGCCGACGGCGCCGTCTCGTTGGAGTATCACTCACCGCGCTACAACCCACGGTGACGCGGTCTCGTTCTCCCATTTGTCACGCGCCTTGACACGGAAGCTGTAGCCCTGGCAGCACCTCCCCAGCCAGACTTCATAGTAGCGACCAAGTTGCCAGTTGCTATTGAACTCGGAGTTCTCGAGACACTCGAATTTATACTCTACAAAGCCGCTGTTGTCCGTAGCCTCTGCCGCTTCCATTACAGCCCAGAAATCGAAAGCCGACCCGCCACGCTTGACCTCGTGAGGCTCAGGAGGCACAGTCGGCGGAATTCTGTCACTTTCCCAGTACACACCGCCCGGCCAGCTCGGCGGCGTGGTATCGTCGGTCGGGGTCGTTGCCAAATGCACCGGCGACCACTCAGTCTCACGAAAATTGCCCTTGTTGCGGACTTTCACCTTGTACGAATACTGCGTCAGCGGTGATAAACCCGTATCCGCATAACTCGGACTGTCCTGCCAGCCGCTATCGGTGCCGCCGGCATTACCGCTGGTCTCATCGAAGAAATACTGCACGCCGCTGCCGTCGCTGGACGTGGCGATACTGGCCACCATCGTAATTACATTGGCCGAAACCGCATAAGGCTCCGTTAACCACGTCATCGGACTTGGTGTCGGACGCGGCGCTTCGCCGGTGGTCGCACAACCTTCGGCCGATGGCTCCGTCTCTAAGAGATTGCCCTTGTTGCGTGCCTTGACCTTATAGCAGTACGTAGTCTCGGCCGATAGACCCGTGTCTGTGTAATTTGCCTCCTCCTGCCAGCCGCTGTCGCCGGCGCCCGGATTGCCGCTGGTCTCCTCGAAGTAGTATTCAACACCGCTGCCGTCCGTCGAAGTAGCCCCAGCCGCTGTCATCGTAATTGTGTCGTAAAAAGTCGCGCAGGGGTCCGCCGCCCAGACCATCGGGTCCGGCGTCGGTGCCGAAAGCGTGGTTGCCGAGCGCACCTCTGAAAAGCCCGTCTCCAGATGGTGATTACCTTTGTTGTGGACCTGGACGCTGTAGGAGTACTCGATGCCGGGGTCCAGACCAACATCAGTGTAGGTATTGCTCGATTGCCAACCGCTGTCGTCCGCGCCAGCGTTACCGGTGGTCTCGTCGAAATAATATTCCACGTCGTTGCCGTCATTCGAGGTGGCAACAGTGGCCGTCATGGTGATTTCTGTGTTGGAAATAGCCTGGGGCTCGATGTCCCAGGTCATTGGATTAGGCGTCGGCAGCGGCAGTGGCTGCCAATTCGCCACAAGTAGGGCATAATCCGCCAGATCGACTCCGCCGTCTCTGTCCAGATCCTCACGCAGTAACGGCAGGTGGTACGGCCATTTCTTTGCAAGCAGCATCATATCCCGGAAATCCACCAGACCGTCCAGATTCAAATCCGCAACGTTTCCAACACTCAACAGCGACATACTTGCCTCGGCCGTGCCTCCGTATCGACCGGCATTTATCCGCCCGCCGTGCGGCCACAATTCCCCGGTGTAAGGCCACGATTCCAGATGCCAGTCTGAAAGAGGGTCGCCCTCATCTATGCACCGGCTGGTCACGGTGTCTTTGACCCAAATCTCAATACCGGCATCCCATCTGCCCACCTCGGATTTCAAATGATAGTCTCCGTAGTCTCCGTCAACCCAGAAATCGTCATCAGTATCTTCAGCCGTGCCGTTCGGGTCCCAATAACCGGCCTTGGCAAAGCAAGGGTCCCTGATAGCATCACCCGGGCCCGGCGATCCGCCGCCCCCAAAGTGACCGCCTGCGTTCGTCCAAAAGCTGTTGTATGAACTGTCGGTTGCGCCGTAAACGCCGCCCGTATCGTCGGCTTCGTTGAATGCTATTATGTTGTTCGCCAGAGAACCGGTGCAGTAGGACACGCCGCCGGCCCGCAGGGCCGCCCTGTTGCCTACAATGGTATTGTTGTACACACCTCCGCCGCAACTATCCAGACCGCCCCCGAATTGAGCTTGATTCCCGGCGATAATGTTATGGTTGATGCCGCCGCTGCAATTATACAGCCCGCCGCCCATACTGCCCGACTTGTTGCCGACAATGATGTTATCCTCTATCCGACCGGCCGGCTGAAAGATCGCCCCGCCGTTACTCGTCGCCTGGTTGTTTGCGATTACGTTGCCGATGACGTCGCCGCCGCACAGATACATCGCGCCGCCGTTGCCCAGCTTCGTATTATTCGAAATCTCATTGCCTATGATGTCACCGAAACACATATACATACCGCCGCCGTCACCGTTATGCGTTATCGCGTTGTCGGCGATCAGCCCGCGGCACGCCGAAATGCCCGTTGGACTATTGGAGGTTATCGTGTTGCTCAGGATTGTCGGAGCCGCACTGTTGGTCCCCGTGATGCCGTTGTTCGTGCACTCTTTGATAATGTTCTTTGCAATCGTCGGTGACGTGCCGTAGCAGTAGATGCCCCGGTCGGTAATCGTAAAGCCGAGAATCATCGACCCGCCCGTCTCACCAAAGTCAAACCTCACGCTGTAGCCGGACGCCGCCGTGATATTCGTTGTCTCGACAACGCTTTGAATGTCGGGGTCCTGGCTCGTAAGCCTGACCGCCTTGTTGTTGAACCTGATATTCTCGTTATACGTCCCCGGCTTGACGACAATGGTATCGCCATCCAATGTCCCCACGTCGTTGATGGCGTCCTGGATCTTGCTGAAATCCGCACCCGTACCATCATCATCGACGGTGATTATCTTGCCCTCGGCGCAAAAGACCGGCGCCAGCAATATCAACACAAGAAGCATCTTCTTCATATCTATATCCGTCCTCCTTGATAACCCAAACTTACACATCATTGTACCAGATACGCCGCCCCGGTTCAAGAAAAAAGTATCATCTTAGATCTTCCGACACCGCGCAAGACGCCATAAACAAGCTCTCCGGGAGTCGTGCGTTTCTATTCATTTCTGCCAAAAAAGCGTCAGCTTTCACACATTTTTTGCGAATTCTTACCTATTTTAACATCGGGCCTTGGGCGGCCGCTCTTTTTGATGGAAATGCGGGTTGACGGCTTCTCAGCAGGGCTGCTGAACCCAAGCCAGGCAGGTCTCTCGCAGGACCGGAAAACTCTACGGCGCCAAATTGCAAAGGAAGCAACTTTTTCGGACTAACCCCTCTTGCCGTAAAACCGGAGCGCATCGTCAAGTTCGTAATCGACGATTTCTTCAGGCTGGAAAAACAGCCCGATTTCGCACTCGGCCGATTCGGGGCTGTCCGAGCCGTGCACCAGGTTATATCGCATAGAAGAGCCGAAATCCCCGCGTATGGTCCCCGGCTCGGCCTCGTAGCCGAAAGTCGCCCCAATCATTTTGCGAGCCATACTTATAACGCCCTGAGCCTCCCAAACCGTTACAAGCACCGGCATCGAGCAGATGTATTTCACCAGCCCCTCATAAAAAGGCTTTCCCTCGTGAACAGCGTACAATCCCCGCGCCAAATCCTCGGACATCTGCACAAACTTGCCCGCAACGAGCTTAAAGCCCTTCTTCTCGAATCGCCCGATTATTTCTCCTGCCAAATGACGCTGTACAGCATCCGGCTTGACAATGATTAAAGTGCGTTCTGCCATCGTTGTGGTCCGAAGCTCGATTTGCTTTGCCGAATCTTACGCCCCTTCCGGCACAATGTAAATCTCGACACGCCTGTTGCGTGGTTCGCCCCCCTTGTTGGGTTTGTTTTCGACGAGCGGCCGGTATTCGCCAAAGCCCCGCACGCTCATACGTTTGGGCCCCACTTTGCTTGCTTCCATCACGTTGAGCACTGATATCGCTCTGTGAGTGGATAGGTGCCAGTTGGTCGGATGTTTTGCTATTGTCGCCGGCTTCAAGATAGGCATATCGTCCGTGTGCCCGGCGATTACAATGTCGAATTTCTGACCTTGCTCGGAATTCAGAATGCCGCAAAGCGACTTGACCGCTTCCACCGCCGTCGATGCCACGTTGGCGCTGCCCTTTTCAAACAGCAGATCGCTCTTAAACTTAACAACGCCCGTATTCGAATCGAATGAGACTATATCACCGTGCGTATTCGCAAAGTCCTCTAACATAGTGCTCAATTCAACCGGAAGCGCCGTCCCGTAGAGCAGTTTCTGCTGCATCGAAGCAATCAGCTCTTTCTTTCGGGCCAGATCTTCTTCGAGCGCGAGAATCTGCTGTTTCAGCGCATCTACTTCGATGCCGCCGGCCTCCTCGGCACCCGCAAGCTGCCTCTTGAGCCCGTCAAGCCGCAATGCGCAGGTCTGCAAATCGGCACCGAGCTTATCTATTTGCTCCCGCTGCGTATTATTCTGGATGCGAAGGTCCTTGAGCTCCGAATTACACCCGCTCAGCACCAAAACAGAAACACACAATAGAAAAAACGCCGAAAGTTTCACAGTTCTCATCGTTCAATCCTTTCCAAGAAGATTAAGATTATGACCTTGACCGTTCCCAAAATACATAAGCTGTTTACCTGCAATCTCTTGCAGCCGAACAGAACCCGGTTCATTCACCACCCTCAATCACAAATAAAACCGACAGCCGTCCGCTCGTCAAGAACAAACTTGCAAAATATCATATCTTGACAGGAAATCCGTTGCCCCCGATAATACTGGTCTTTAGAAATCTCATAATGCTTCTGCAAAATTGCAGGTTAGGCCTATATTATTGAAGAGAATCTTTTTTATGATTTTCTTCAATAATCACGTAACCATTTATGGCACAATATCTTGGTGTTAGAAAGAAAAAATCAAAAAACGATTTTTTCTTTTCTAAGTAGGCCTAACCTGCAATTTTGCAGAACTCACAAGTCTCTTAATAATGGAGCAAGAACGTGCCGCATAAAATCGTATCCAAACAGCAGCTCTCGGAAGACGTCTTCACCGCACAAATAAAAGCACCCCTCATTGCAAAGGCAAGAAAACCGGGCCAGTTCGTCATCATCTCCATTAACAACGAATACGCCGAGCGAATCCCCCTGACAATCGCCGATGCCGACCCGGAAAAAGGCACTATCCGCTTGATCTGGCAGCGTATCGGCAAAACCACCGCAGAATTGGCCGATTTGCAGCAAGGCGACGAAATCGCCAACGTTGCCGGACCCCTCGGCCGGCCAACCCACATCGAGAACTTCGGCTCAGTCGTTTGTGTCGGCGGCGGCATCGGAAACGCACCCCTGCTGCCAATCGCGAAGGCACTCAAACAGGCCGGCAACAGAATCACCGCCATCCTCGGCGCCAGGAACAAGGAGCTGCTCATCCTCGAGGACGAATTCGCCCGGATAAGCGATGAGCTGATAATCACCACCGACGACGGCTCCTACGGACGAAAAGCACTCGTAACCGAGCCCCTCAAAGAGATATGCCGGCGGGACCCGAAGCCCAGCCAGGCCTTCGTAATCGGACCGGCCATAATGATGAAATTCTGCTGCGAGGTCACAAGGCAGTTCAGCGTCCCGACACAGGTCTCCCTCAACACCATTATGGTCGATGGGACCGGCATGTGCGGCGGATGCCGAATCGAATTTGACGGCCAGCCAAAATTCGTCTGCGTTGACGGACCCGAATTCGACGGCCACAAAGTCAACTTCGATCTGATGATGAAAAGATTAAACGCCTACAAAGACCTCGAACAAAAGGCACACGAACAATACAAAAAACACCGATGCAAAATAGGCCTCGACAAACAGAAGAATGTTTAGCCCGGGGTTTTACCCTGGGTTCTTGTTACTATAAGGAACTCAAAACAGTGACCGAAAAAGAAAGAAAAGACCTTCTCCAGCAGCTTCTCGAAAAAGAAAAACAGGGCAAACTCAAGCCCGGCGACAGATTCGAAATCCCACCGCAGGACATCCCGGAGCAGGACCCCGCCGAAAGGAGATCCAACGTCAATGAGGTCGCGCTCGGCTACACCGAAACGCAGGCCCGCCTGGAGGCTATGCGCTGCCTCCAGTGCAAAAAGACCCCCTGCATCAAGGGCTGCCCCGTACAGATAAGGATAGGAGATTTCGTAGCCGCCATCGCCCGGGGCAACTACGCCGAGGCCCTGGCCATCATCAAAGAAAATTCCCTGCTGCCCGCAGTCTGCGGCCGCGTCTGCCCGCAGGAAGTCCAGTGCCAGGAAACCTGCACCGTCGGCCTCAAGTTCAAAGACCCCACAAAGGCCGTTTCAATAGGACGCCTCGAAAGATTCGTCGCCGACCTCGGACGAGGCTCCGACGCCATCCCCGAGATTGCGCCGGCAACCGGAATGAAAGTTGCCGTCATCGGCTCGGGGCCCGGAGGCATTGTCGCCGCCGCAGATACCAGAAGGGCCGGTCACGATGTCACTGTATTCGAGGCCTTCCATAAGACCGGCGGCGTATTGGTCTATGGCATCCCGGAATTCAGACTCCCAAAAGCCATCGTCCAGGAGGAAATCGACACCCTGACTAAAATGGGCGTCAAAATCGTCTGCAACTTCATCGTCGGGCGAACACGAACCATCGAGCAGTTGATGACCGAAGACGGTTTCGACGCAGTATATATCGGCGTCGGCGCCGGACTGCCGAGATTTATGGGCATCGAAGGCGAGTCGCTCGTCGGAGTTTTCAGCGCAAACGAATACCTCACCCGCGCAAACCTTATGAAGGCCTATGACTTCGGCAAGGGCGCCGATACGCCAATCGTCCGCTCGAAGGAGGTCGCAGTCGTCGGCGGAGGCAACGTTGCTATGGACTCGGCAAGAACAGCCCTCCGGCTCGGCGCCGAAAAAGTCTATCTCGTCTATCGAAGAACCGAAAAAGAAATGCCCGCTCGAATCGAGGAAGTCCACCACGCAAAGCAGGAAGGCGTCGAGTTCCAAATCCTCCAGAGCCCCAAACGCATAATCGGCGATGAAAACAGCCACGTAACCGCAATCGAATGTCTAAAGTACAAGCTCGGCGAGCTGGATGACTCAGGCCGAAGAAGACCGATTCCCATCGAAGGCTCAGAATTCACTATCGACCTCGACACCGTAATCATCGCCATCGGCAACGCGGCAAATCCACTCATCCGCCAGACCACGCCCGGCCTCCAATTCAACAAATGGGGCAACATCATCGTCGATGAAAATTGCAAAACCTCAATGCAGGGCGTTTACGCCGGCGGTGACATCGTACTCGGAGCAGCAACAGTAATCCTCGCAATGGGCCAGGGCCGAACCGCCGCAGCAGCAATCAACGAATACCTCGCAGAAAAAAAACCAAAAAACGCTTAAGCGCGATACGCAGGTATGTCGTCATTGTGAGGCCCCCTGGGGGCCATAGGTGTTAAGTTAAGCGTGTCATTTTACGCACCTTGAAATGATTCTTGAGG
>CAYWOD010000182.1:0-7618 GCA_964459805.1 uncultured Pirellulales bacterium | reverse complement strand
TGAAGTTCGGCTAAAACAAAGGGGAACGTGAATAGGAGAAAAAGAACATGAATACTCATTGCTGCGCACGGCGTGATTTTTTGAAGGCGGTAGGTTTAGGAATAGGGTCGCTGGTTTTTTCCGGTTGCACGGGCGCTTCCGAGCTACCGGGGGGCGGGGCTTCGAGGAAGCGGCCGAATATTCTTTTTTGCATTGCGGACGACTGGTCGTGGCCTCATGCGAGTATCGCGGGGGACAAGGTCGTCAAGACGCCTATGTTTGACCGAGTTGCGCGTGAGGGTGTGCTGTTCGAGAACGCATTTGTCTCGGCCCCGTCGTGTACGCCGTCGCGCGGCGCCATCGTGACGGGACAGCGGCACTGGCGTCTGGAGCAGGGCGGCAATCTCTGGAGCACGCTGCCGGCCAAATTCACCGTATATCCGGATTTGTTGGAGAAGTCCGGCTATCACATCGGCTTTACCCGCAAGGGCTGGGGCCCCGGGCGCGATGAGCCGGGCGGACGGACGCGGAACCCCGCGGGGCCGAGGTTCAAGGATTTTGCGAAGTTTCTCGAGGCCCGGCCGGAAGGCGCTGCGTTTTGCTTTTGGTTCGGCAGCTTCGACCCGCACAGGGGCTATAAGTGGCAATCGGGCATTAGCAGCGGGATGAAGATCGAGGATGTTCAAGTGCCGGCGTGCCTGGCCGACAGCGAGCAGGTCCGCACGGATATCTGTGACTATTACTGGAAGGTGCAGCGCTTCGATAGGGAAGTGGGCGGACTATTGGCGGTTCTGGAAGCGAAGGGCGAGCTGGATAATACTCTGGTTGTCATAACGGGCGACAATGGTCTGCCGTTTCCGCGGTGCAAGAGCAATCTCTATGATCGGGGCACGAACGTTCCGCTTGCGGCTCGTTGGCCTGCGAGGGTTAAGGGCGGGCGCGTGGTCGAGGATTTTATCAGTCTGTCGGATTTGGCTCCGACGTTGCTGGCCGCGGCGGGATTGAAGCCGACTGCGGATATGACGGGGCGGAGCTTTCTGGATGTTTTGACTTCGGGCAAGTCCGGGCGTGTGGACCCGAGGCGCGATAAGGTCTTTACCGGTATGGAGCGGCACACTACCCGGCGAGCGGGAGGCGTGGGCTATCCGATGCGGGCGATACGGACGCACGATTATCTCTACATTCGCAACTTCAAACCCGACCGCTGGCCGGCCGGCGACCCGGAAGGTTACGGTGACATCGACGGCTCACCCTCCAAGACCTATATGACCGAACACCGCAACGAGCCAAAGGTCAAGAGGCTGTTTGAGCTGGCCTTTGGGAAGCGTCCTGCCGAGGAGCTTTACGACCTGCGCAAAGACCCGGACCAGTTGAACAACGTTGCGGACAAGCCGCAGTACGCCGGGGCAAAAAAGAGACTCTCCGCCGCTTTGATGGCCGAACTTAGGGCGACTAAGGACCCGCGCGTACTGGGCAAGGGAGACGCTTTCGACAAGTATCCCTACTATGGCGGCGGCTACAAACCAAAGCCCAGCCCAAAGGCCGGCGGCACCAAACGTTGATTTAAGGGTACCCGAGCAATCGCGACCGCGAGCGCAGAAAAAAGCTGGGCTGTGATGTGTGGTTATTTGGCGGGCTTGCCGTAAACCTCTACTTCGATGTAGTGGTTCATGCCGTTGCTGGTGCTACCGGCGCTGTGAAGCCGCACGTAGCGGGCCTTGAGGCCTTTTGCATCGATTAGTTTGCCCTGGTATGTTTCGCCATAGTGCATATCCTTGCCGACGCCCAGGCCGATTGAATTGTCGATATCATTGTTGAAGATGGTTCGAACGTTCGTGATGAAATCGGGGTCGTCGGCAAGCTGGACGGCCACGTCAAAATAGGCTCGGGGCTGTTTGTGATAGTGCCATATTACGACGGCGTATACGTTGTGGGCGGCTTCGAGGTCGATAGTGACGTGCTGGGCGAACGGACCTAACTCGACGTAGCTGCCGTCGGTGGTTTCCTTATCGCTATCGGTGATCATTTGGATCTCGCCGATTATAGGCTCTTCGTCGGTGCTGGAGACCGGTTTGCCGAGTGCAACGTTTTTCGTTCCAACAGGCGCCAGGAACGGCGGCCGCTTCTTGTCCGACGCCTTTTCGAGATTGGGCACACGGTGATCCTCCAGCGTACCGCCCTGCACAGGCATAGGCAGTTCAATATCAACAGGCGCCAGCTCGGGGTCTTGCTGGTGCTGCGGCGTGGCCATCGGGTTCGGTGAGTCGGCGGTCGGGGTGGTTGAGCCGCCCGATCCTAAACGTTGGATGCCAATGATCGTCATGATAATGAGGACGGCTGCCGCTGCGAGTGCGGCGGTGCGTTTTGTAAGTGGACTTTTCATAATTGTTCTCCATGTTATTTGCCGGGAGGCTCGTCTATAGGCGGTTTGGTTGAAGGCCAAAAGCATCTGCCAGCGCAGTTTAGCCTTATGGGCCGGGTCTGGTTCGCTGTCGATACCGACCTGGCGGATTAGCTCTTCGAGATTGCAATTGGCCTTGGACATTTTCTGCTTTCCTGACCATATCTTGGTGCAAGGCTGGTTTACAGAAAGCCTTTTCTGCGGCTTTATTCTGCCGGTTTGCCGTAAACCGCGACTTCGATATAGTGGTTCAAGTCGTTGCTGGTGTTACCCCTGCTGTGAAGCCGGACGTAGCGGGCTCTGACGCCCTTAGTGTCGATGAGCTTGCCCTCGTTCGTCTCAGTATAGTGCATATCCTTACCGACGCCCTGGCCGATTGAATTGTCGATGTCATTGTTGAATATCGTCCTGACGTTTGTTATGAAATCAGGGTCGTCGGCCACCTGCACCACGACGTCATAATAAACGCGGGCCTGCTTGTGGTAATGCCAGACCACAACGGCGTATATATTATGTGCCGCCTCGAGATCGATAGTAATATTCTGGTCGAACGGGCCTAACTCGACGTAGCTGCCGTCGGCGGCCTCTTTGTCGTCGTCGGTGAGCATTTCGATCTTGCCGATGATTGGCTCTTCGTCACTGCTCGAAACCGGCTTATTGAGCGCAACGTTAGTCGTTCCGACGGGCGCCAGGAACGGCGGGCGCGGCTTGCCGAGAGGTTTTTCGAGGTTTTCCACCCGTGCAGGCTGTGGCGTTCCAACGAACATCGGCTTGGGCAGTTCGAGCTTGATCGGGACCAGCTCGTCGGGCGTGCCTCTGTGGACGGGCCCGGCTGTGCCTTTGTGGAGCGGGGCGGATGTGCCGGTCTTATCTTTTACGTCATCGACCGCGACTAAGTTGGCATTGTCCGGGGTGATCAGTTTATAAGCGCCAATTGCTGCTGCTATCAGTATCGCTGCTGCTACTGCGAGTTTTAGAAACGGACTTTTGATAATCGTTCTGCCTCGACTTTGAGTAACGGTTGTCCGGTCCGGGGATTGTTTTGTGGTTTCGTTGAAGACAGAGAGCATTTGCCGGCGCAGTTTTTCGCGGTGGGCGGGATTCGGCTTATCGTCGATATTGAGCCGACCAACAGTTTTTTCAAAATCGGCTTCGTCTTTGAACATCTTATGTTTCTCCACCGAGAGAGTTTTGTAAGTGTTTTCGCAGTTTATTGAGAATCCTGTGCAGCGTCACGCGCGCCGTTGATTGCGTAATGTCCAATATCCGTGCAATCTGTTCGAACCGGAGATTTTGAAAGAACCTCAACGTGATGATCGTTTGGTGTTGGGGCTTTAGTTTCAAAATAGCCGCGTAAAGCGTTGGCCAGTCGAGCTCGGACGAGTCGTCCGCCCCGGTGGTCGAAGCTGCCATCGACTCGGCGACCTTGGCGAGCAGCCTTTTGCGTCGCGACGATTTTCTTATGTAGGCGTTGGCCTGGTTGACGGCTATGGTATAGAGCCAGTTTTTAAAGTCCTGGTCCGTTCGACCCCTGAAGTCGCCGATCCTGCGCGCCACTTCGAGAAAGACCGTTGAGGTTACGTCTTCGGCGATTTCCTTGTAAAAGAGCCTGTGGACGCAAAATCGAAAGATCGGCTCGTAGTACATTTCGTACAGCCTGCTCAGGGCATCGGCTTCGGTTCGGGCCCTTCGCACCAAATCGTCGTCCTCAGCTTGCCTAACAGTTTTTGCCATAACACCAACCATCGTCACAGATATGATTGCGCACACGGCGATTATGTTACACGATGGGGCAAAAAAAATCCTGTAAAATGCGGTTTCGGACCGGAATATGAGAGACGCTTTGGCGAAGGTGATTGGAACTACAGGTTGGGGTAGATGCTTTTCAAATCCAGTTGGTCGCCGGTTTGCTTTTGGAGATCGATGAGCTTTGCGAAGAGTTTTTTGATCCTCCGGCGGTATTTGGGGTTATCGGCGAGGTTCTTCATCTCCAGGGGGTCTTTTTTCAGGTTGAACAGCAGGACCTTCTTGATCTTCGGGAAGAGCAGCAGCTTGTAGCCGGCGTGTGTTACCATTCGCGCGACGGTGAGATATCCTCCGTAGATGGCGTCGTAGGATTCCTTGGCCTTGCCTTCTATCAGGGGCATCAGGCTCTTGAACTGGACGTGGTCGGGCTTCTCGACGCCGGCAAGCTGGAGGGTGGAAGGCATAATGTCCTGGAGATAGACGGGGGTGTCGATCTTTTTGTCTTTCCTGATTCCAGGACCGACGACCATTAAGGGGACCCTGACGCTGTGGTCGTAGAGGTTCTGCTTGCCCATAAGCCCGTGATGGCCGACGGCAAGTCCGTGGTCGGCGGAGAAGAATATATATGTATTGTCGGCTTTGCCCGATTTCTCCAGTGCATCGAGGATTCGGCCGACCTGGGTGTCCATGTGAGTGATGATCGCGTAATACTCCTGGCGGTTGACCTTGACGGCGTAGGGTGTGCGCGGGAAGGGGGCGAGGCTTTCGTCCCTTTGTCTCTTGCCGCACGCGATAGCGTCCTTATCGGGATGCTCGGGGACGAAGTTCTCAGGCACTTTGACCTTGTCCAGGGGGTATTTGTCCACGTATTCCTTGGGTGACTGCCTCGGGTCGTGCGGTGCGTTGAAGGCCAGGTACATAAAGAACGGCTTGCCGCTTTTGGAAGTCTGGTCGAGGAAACCGACGGCGTCATCGCCGAGGACCTCGCTCCAGTGCTTTCCGCCCTGCCAGTATCCGCCGAACTTCTTGTCCCATGGTTTCCACGGGTCGGGCTGACCCTCTATGGGGCGGTTGTAGCCAGCCTTGGTCTGCTTGGGCATTCCGCCGCGGATATTCGTGGTGAGATCGAATATGGATGCGGCGTCGGCCTTGACGTGCCATTTGCCCGTCATGTATGTATCGTAACCTGCTGAGTCGATAAGCTGCGCCCACAGTTTGCCGGACTGCTTGAATCGTGTGTCAGCTCCTTTATCGACTCTTTGTGCGTGCCACAGGAACATTCCGGTGTTGAGCATCGTCCGGCTGGCGACGCAGACGGCACCCGTCCAGGATCCCTGATTGTAGGCGTGGGTGAAGGTTACGCCGTTTCGCACGAGCCTGTCGAGGTTCGGGGTCTGCACTTCGTCGTTTCCGAGGGCGCGGACGCCTTCATACGTTTGGTCATCGGCGAAGATGAACAGGATGTTGGGTTGTTTGGCGTTGCTTTGGGCGGCTGTGAGCGTTCGCGGCAGGGCCAATGCGGCTGCTCCTGCTCCCAGGGCTTTAAGGAAATCGCGTCTGTCCATTGACAAGGTCCTCCAGACTAAATTCAACTGTTAAATTGCACTATCTCGCAGGCAACAAAGGAGCCATACGCCCAACGAGTGATAGAGTCAATTGCTTTTGCCATTTTAGCAAGGGTCCGACGAATTTCAAGGGTCAAATTAACCAGTTGCAGCCCCAAGGGCCAGGAAGGACACAGAGGACAAGATTGCCGGGGATTGTTGGGGGTTCCAAGTCGCTCGAAGATTGTTGTTGCGTGGGTACTCTCTGCTTTGAGTGCGTTCGCGGGTGATCTGGAGACGGCGATGGAGATGAGCGAGGCGCGGTTCGGCAAGGCTCTAGGCAAGGCGGAGTATGTGCATTCAGCCTATCGTTATATGACGGAGGTTTTCACGGATTATGGGCGCGAGATTGCTTCGCCTGATAAGGCTCGGCGGATCATCGGTCTGTCGAAACGACATCAGCCAAGAATCCGCATAGAGTCCGTACAGGACTTCTCAGACGCCCGTGTTGAGGAAAGGGTCAAGTAGTGCTCCGCCGCGTGCAGTTTGATAGATGAGAATGATTAGCTTTACCGAAGTTCGCCGCGAATCCGGGTTCCGGGCCGGCTATTTCTTTTTCTCCATTCTCTGGAATAGCACAACGTCTTTTGCCGGCTCAAACTCGCCCGGCCGAGGTATGTCCGCCTCATCCTCGCCGATTATTCTAAACGAATCCTTGTCGATAAACTCCATGATACACCTAACAACCTTTCCGCGTGATGTGAAATCAAACCAGATAGGGGTCTTAGTGTAGTCAATGGCGTATTGGCCTGAGTCTGTTCCCTCGGGTGTTGTTATCTCAATCGCTTTGTCGCTGATCTTCGCTACGACATAGTAATCGGGCATCCCGGTTGCCTCCCACGTCCCCAAGTGTCCGCGGTTCGTCGGTGCACACGAGCAAAGCACAAAGGCCAGCAGCGGTACGATAATCAGTCTCTTCATTTTTCGAGTCCTTTCTACAATCTCACCCGCCGGGTGAATTCTACATTGCCTATGGTTCAATCTCTGCCTCGCCGGCCCTTCACAAGTGGTTTTAAGGATTTGTCATGCTGAGCCGAAAGGCGAAGCATCTGGCCTGAGCCAAAGAGATTCTTCGCCTCGCTCAGAATGGCATCCACCATTTGACCTATGATGGAGCATTAACCCTTTGTAGCAGAACTCACTCAAGTTTAACTGCTACGACCCACCTGTCAAGAACATTCGACGGGCCGCCGATCTTGAATACTAAGCGCCACTCTTGACCTCCGTGACGATTTGGCGGGTTTGGGGTGATTGGTTTTGGTGGGCCTGTTTGAATGCACCGGCGTTGGCCTGATGGTTCTTTTTGAAAAGCTCGTTGCCGGCGATGATCTCCTGCAGTGCCTTCGACTTTGTCCTCGCTTGCTTTAAGAACCGCACAGCTCTGGTGCCGTACACTCCGCCGAGAAGTGCAAATATCCCGATGCCAAGCTCCATCGCCGTATCAGCCGTCTGCCACACATCCGGTCGAGCGGCGGAATCTTCAAAAGCCCCTCTCGCAAGCTGCCGGCTCGACTCGGCCAGAATATCTTCAGCCGATTCGGTCGATGGAAATTCTTTAGGCAGTCCGAAGTAACTGGTAAACGCCCGGCTCTGAAGCTCGCTAAGCTCGGTCAGGCTCTGAAGCTCCGGCGATGTGTCTTCCTGCTTGGCCGTCTGAGTCGCTATCATCGCCGTGCGATTATGCAGCCAGGCATTCTGCTTCTGCTGCTGGTTAGGTGCAAACCGCAGACTCTCACAGCCCGTGGATAGAAAGACAAGAACAAAGAAGCAAAACGCAAAACTTCCCACTTTCAACTTGTCATTTCTGACTTTGACGTGCTTGGCCAAACCGTTTCGTCGAGTAGACATAATATGGTCTCCTCATTTAGGTTTAGTTTGTATTCCCTGT
>CAYWOD010000181.1:0-7656 GCA_964459805.1 uncultured Pirellulales bacterium | reverse complement strand
GATTCCTGCTTTCGCAGGAATGACAAATGCTGTTTCCGCAACAGGAACTACTTAGCCTGCGGTTTTACCGCAGGTTTCCTGCGCAAGGTTTGCAGGGTTGGCGAAAAAACTCGGCAAAGGTATTTGACAAAATCGGTTTTGGGTTTTAGTATGCTTGTTTGGGTTTTGGTTTTTGATGTATTTTGCAGTAAGGGGC
Source organism: uncultured Pirellulales bacterium (assembly GCA_964459805.1). GTDB lineage: Bacteria > Planctomycetota > Phycisphaerae > Sedimentisphaerales > Anaerobacaceae > DAOVRL01. Next base: position 7,460 of record CAYWOD010000181.1, on the reverse strand, counting down.
ATGAACGATGGCTGAAGGCAAGACAATTGATCTTACGGATGAGAATTTTGAGAGCGAAGTATTGAATTCGCAAACGCCGGTGCTGGTGGATTTTTGGGCCCAATGGTGCGCGCCCTGCCTGATGGCTGGGCCGGCGCTTGTCAAAATAGCCGAAGAATACGAGGGAAAATTGAAGGTATGCAAATTGAATGTTGACGAAGCACGCCAGACGGCTATTGAGTACGGCATTATGAGCATACCAACGCTGCATATCTTTAAGGATGGGCAGATGGTGGATCAGATCGTTGGAGTTACGCCAAGTTATCACTCCGACGTTAAGAAGAAGATAGAGCCGTACTTGGAATAAAACCCGGCGGTGAGTTCAAAATGACCGAGGCTACGTACGATGTTATTATTGTAGGTGCCGGCCCGGCCGGTCTGGCGGCGGCTCTGTATGCGTCACGGGACCGGCTAAAAACCTTAGTGCTCGAGAGACTCCTACCGGGGGGGCAAATCAGCACAACCAACAGAATAGAGAACTATCCTGGCATCGTACGAATTGACGGGCCAGGCCTGATTGAACAGATGCAAAAACAGGTTGAGGATTTCGGCGCCGAGATAAAGACCGGCTGTGAAGTGACGGGCCTGGAGAAGTTGCAAGGGTCAAACATCTCCGTTTGCTGCGCCAACGACAGGTACACCGCAAGGGCCGTCATCCTGGCGCCGGGTAGCAACTATCGCAAACTCGGTGTTCCCGGTGAAGAAAAGTTCCGCAAAGCTGCTGCAGGTGTCAGCTATTGCGGCACGTGCGATGCGCCGTTTTTTAGCGGCAAGGAGGTGGTTGCTATAGGCGGCGGCAATACTGCGATCGAGGAGACGCTGCATCTGACAAAATACGCCGACCGGGTCACGCTTATACACCGGCGGGACGAGTTCAGAGCAGCGAAAATCCTGGTCGAGGAGCTTCTGGACAAAGCCGGCGGGCCGGATTCAAACCTGATTGTCAAGTATGATACCGTGGCAACTGCAATAGGGGGCACAGAAAGGGTTGAGTCGGTTAGGTTGAAAAACGTTAAGACCGACCGGGAGGAGGACTATCCTTGTGATGGTGTGTTCATTTTTGTCGGTATGACGCCGAATACAGGCTTTCTGAAAGGCTTTGTGGAGTTGACCGACAAAGGATTTGTAAAGTGTGACTGTGCATACCTGCGAACAAACGTCCCTGGCGTCTTTGTGGTGGGAGATTGCAGAGTCGGTGCAAGTATGCAACTGGCCACATCCGCCGGCGACGGTGTCGTCGCTGCCTTGATGGTGAAGCAGTACTTCAGAGACCCACGCTGGTGGGATGAACCTGTCAGCGATTTACTTCAACCGGCCGGCTGGTGAATTGGCAAAAAAAGGAACACAGAAAACCACAAGGCGGAAAAATCCGGGCGCTAACTACTGCAATGACTTACGAGGATTTAAAAGGCAGGAAAGTTTTAGTCACCGGCTCCAGCAGCGGGATAGGCCAGGCGACCGCTATCCTCTTTGCCCGGCAAGGCGCGTATGTCGGAGTGCACTACTTCCGCACAAAAGACGGGGCACAAAGGACCCTCAAACAGGTCAAGAAGAACAGTGACGGCACGCTCGTGGCCGGCGACCTGCGCGATGAGAAGCAGGCCCGGAACGTGGTCGAGAGGTTCGCCGAAGCGGCCGGCGGGCTCGATATCCTCGTCAATAACGCCGGGACCATGGTCGATAGACAATCCTTCGAGACCGGAACGCTCGAATATCACGAGGACGTCTATGCGACGAACGTCCGCAGCGTCTTTTTAGTTACGAGAGCAGCGCTGCCGTACCTGAAAAAGAGCAAGGGCAACATTATCAACATCGGCTCGGTTGCCGGCCAGACGGGTGGGGCCGGGGGCTCCGGTATGTACTCCGGCGCAAAGGCCGCCGTCGCAACCGAGACTATCTCCATGGCCAAGGAATTTGCCAAGTACGGCATCCGGGTCAACAGCGTCTTCCCGGGCTTTATCGAGACTCGCTTCCACGAACAGTACAGTACGCCCGAACGCTGCAGAGAAGTGGCAAAAAAGACCCCGCTGGGCAGAAACGGCACCGGCGAGGATATAGCCAATGCGGTACTGTTTTTGGCCAGCGAGGCGGCAAGCTTTATTACCGGCGAATATATCGCCGTCAACGGCGGGCTGTATATGAGAGCATAGAAAAGCCCGCCGGAAAATCGCCCGGCAGCACAAAACTAAACAGAATGAGGAAGGCAACATACTATGGCGGCAATCTTCCACAATCCGATAAATAGAAGAGATTTTGTCAAAGGCGGTCTGGCCACTTTGGGGACGCTGGTAACACTTAGCGGCTCCAGCACCGTTGGCGCGCGTGAGAATCAAAAACAGCAGAGGCAGTCCCGGTGGGCCCTGCTGAGCGACACGCACATCCCGGAGGATGTCAATAACAACTACCGGGGATTCTATCCCTATCGGAACCTGGAGAAAATCGTTCCTCAGCTAATTTCAAGTGCGCCCGACTGCGTTGCGATTACCGGCGACCTGGCCCGGCTGACCGGACAGGCCGGTGATTACGCCAATCTAAAGAGGCTGCTGACGCCGCTTGCCGAGAAAACGCCGGTCTTTATGGCGCTGGGCAATCACGACAACCGAGACAATTTCCTCAAGGTCTTCGATGAGCTGCCCGGCCAGAAGCAGTCTGTCGCCGGCAAATACGTGGTTGTCGCAAACACGCCGCCCGTTCGTTTGATTATGCTCGATTCCCTCTTTTACGTGAATAAGGTGCCGGGCTTACTCGGTAAAGCGCAGAGAGTATGGCTGGAGAATTATCTGAGCAGCGACAATGATACGCCGACGATTCTCTGTTTTCACCATACACTCGGAGACGGAGACGGAGACCTGCTGGACTTGCCGCGTCTTTATGACATGATTAAGTCGATTCGTAAGGTCAAGGCGATTGTGTACGGCCACTCTCACGAGTATGGATTCTCCGAATTTGATGGGATTCACCTGATCAATCTGCCGGCGACGGGGTACAATTTCAACGACGCCGAGCCCGTCGGCTGGGTGGAGGCCCACCTAAGCAGCCATGGTGGCGATTTTATTCTGCACGCCGCCGCCGGCAACAAGCAAAAGGACAGAAGTCTAAAAAAGCTGATTTGGCGGACGTAGGAGTCTCAAACCACCCAGAGGCGGACTCCTAAGAAAATAGCCGGTTCTTGCAGATTGAGGATTGACATTGCCGCAGTCGCTGCGCTCCTTCGCAATGACGCCGGGGGGGCACGTGATCTTTGTAGGTACAAAACGGACTTATTTGGCCTTGTTCACGTCTGGGTAGTCGCTCAAAAGCGTGGATTCCCGCTTTCGCGGGAATGACAAAGGGGTAGCAGATATTATTGACGGAAAATTGCAGCTAAAGGGCTAAGAAATCCACCTACAAACGTGACGGGCATCCAGCCGGCGGGGTGATGCGGAAAAACCATGGCCAAAATTCTTGCTTTGGTATAAACTCCCCTTTTGCAAGAGATTTATCCAGGCAGCTAAAGGAGAATAAAATGCGAAACTCAAAGTGCACATTGTTCGGATTCTACGGAACAATACTGGTATTGTCCGCTCTGCTGACCGTCGGGTGCACGCAGCCTGAGTCTGAGCCGGCCAGCCGAAATACCGAGGTCCGTGTCAGTCAAAATGCTGAGGTGCCGGCCAGCCAAGAACTTGACGTGCCGCCCAGCCAAGAACTTGACGTGCCAGCCAGCCAAGAACTTGACGCGCCGGTCAGGCGGAGTCTTGAGGTCCCGGTCAGTGAGAGTCTGGAGGTCCCGGACTGGGAAAATCCGGAGGTCATCGGCATCAACAAAGAGCCGGCCCACTGCACGCTGATACCGTACGGCGATGCTCGAGCCGCTCTCGACTGCAATCGGGAGGTCTCGCCATTTTACAAATCGCTCAACGGCGACTGGAAATTCAACTGGGTGCGCAAGCCCGCTGATCGGCCGATGGATTTCTACAAGCCTGGGTACGATGTCAGCGGCTGGAAGGAAATTCCCGTTCCGGCCAATTGGCAGATGCACGGGTACGGCATCCCGATCTATCTGAACGTTCGCCACCCGTTCCCGGCCAATCCGCCGCACATTCCTCACGACTACAACCCCATCGGTTCATACCGGACGCAGTTCAGCATCCCGGCCGACTGGGACGGCAGGCAGGTTTTCATCCACTTTGACGGCGTCAAGAGCGCGTTCTACCTGTGGGTCAATGGTCGCAAGGTCGGCTACAGCCAGGGCAGTATGACCCCGGCGGAGTTCAACATCACCAGATACCTGCAGCCCGGCGAAAACATACTCGCGGTCGAAGTCTATCGCTGGTCTGACGGCAGCTACCTCGAGGACCAGGATATGTGGCGGCTCAGCGGGATTTACCGCAGCGTCTATCTGTTCTCGACGCCGCGCGTGCACATTAGCGACTTCTTCGTCCGCTGCGATCTTGACGAGCGTTACAGAGACGGCATTGTGAAAATCCGCCCCAAGCTGACCTCTGAGGAAGATAAAAGAGGTCTGTCCGAGAGGATAATAACGGTCCTGCGAAGGCGCATTGATCCGGCGAATATCCAGAACCTTGTATGGCGACCTCAGGGTAACACTCTATCAGCAGGGCAGAACCTCAAGGGCTGGACCGTACAGGCACAGCTATACGATGAGCAGAACCGCCCGGTCCTCGATAAGCGCTTGAGTAAAGATGTCTTGGGCATAATAAACGAGAAATATCCGCAAAGGGACAACGTGAAATTCGCCCTGATGGAGGGCAAGGTCGCAAACCCGAAGAAGTGGTCGGACGAGCTGCCCAACCTCTACACGCTGGTCTTTACGCTGCGGGACGCCAAGGGCGATGTCATCGAGACCGAAAGCTGCAAGGTGGGCTTTAGGAAGGTCGAAATCAAGGCCGGACAACTGCTGGTCAACGGCCAATCGGTGAAGCTCTTCGGCGTCAACCGGCACGAGCACGAGCACGATCACGGCCGGGCCATCCCGGTCAGCCGGATGATTCAGGACATAAAGTTGCTCAAACAGAACAACATCAACGCCGTCCGCACGTCACACTATCCGGACAGCCCTATCTGGTACGACCTGTGCGACCAATACGGAATCTATCTGATCGACGAGGCGAATCTCGAATCACACGCGCTCAAGGGCTTTCTATCAAACAACCCGACCTGGCACGCGGCGTTTGTCGAGCGGGCCATTCGCATGGTCGAACGCGACAAGAACCATCCGTCCGTGATTTTCTGGTCGCTGGGCAATGAGACCGGCTGCGGCCCCAACCACGCCGCGATGGCCGCCTGGATCAAAGAGTACGACCCGACCCGACCTATCCACTACGAAGGCGCCGCGGGCAGACCCAAAGACTACTGGTACGTCGATATGATAAGCCGAATGTACGCGAGGATTCCCGAAATCATTCGTTTCGGCACCGACCCGATTGACAATCGACCGATGGTGCTGTGCGAGTACGCGCACGCAATGGGCAACTCGGTCGGCAATCTCAAAGAATACTGGGATGCGATCCGCTCGCACAAGCGTCTGATAGGCGGATTTATATGGGACTGGGCCGACCAGGGTCTGCGCAAGCTCTCGGCCGATGGAAAGCAATTTTGGGCCTACGGCGGGGACTACGGCGATAAACCGAATGACGGCAACTTCTGCTGCAACGGGCTTGTCCAGCCCGACCGCAAACCCAACCCCTCGCTCGGCGAAGTCAAAAAAATCTATCAGCGAATCTGGGTTACGCCCGTTGATTTGCTCGGCGGGAAGGTTAGTATTCGCAACGAGTACGATTTCACCGATCTCGATTTCGTCGAGGTCTCCTGGGAGCTGACCGGCGACGGCAAGGTGCTGCAAAAGGGAACGCTGCCGCGATTATCCCTGGCCCCCGACAAAGAGCAAGAGATCGGCATCCCGTTCAAGAAGCCCGAGCTAAAAGCCGGTACCGAATACCGGCTGAAGGTCAGCTTTGCCCTGGGCGAGGACTCGCTCTGGGCCAGGCGCGGTCACGTGGTGGCGTGGGACCAGTTTAAGGTTCCGTTTGACGTTCCCTCCGTTGAGCCGATTGATGTTACAAAAATGGTGCCGGTCAGACTTCGCCGGTCGGACAAAGCCATAACGGTCAGCAGCCGGGTTTATGAGGTCACCGTGGGCAAGGCGAGCGGCGCGCTCGAGTCATTCAGATTCGCAGGCAAGGAGCTGATGGCCGGTCCATTGATTCCCAACTTCTGGCGCCCGCCTATCGACAACGACAACGGCAACGGAATGCCGAACCGTCTGGGCGCCTGGCGGCAGGCCGGTCCGAAGCGGAAAGTCATCTCAGTCAAGGCCGAGCAGATCAAGCCGCAGGTTGTACGCATCACCGCCGAGGCAGTGCTGCCGGTAGGGAAGAATTCAAAGTGCACTACCACTTACACGATCTACGGCAATGGGGACGTGGTAATTGACAGCAGCGTTGAGCCGACCGGTAAGAACTTGCCCAAGATGCCTCGTTTCGGGATGCAGATGGCGATGCCCGGTGAGTTTAGCACGATGACCTGGCTTGGGCGGGGTCCGCACGAGAGCTACTGGGACCGCAAGACCGGCGCGGCTGTGGGTCTTTATTCCGGGCCGGTGGCCGAGCAGATTCATTTGTATGTCCGGCCGCAAGAAACCGGCAACAAAACCGATGTCCGCTGGCTTACTCTGACTAACAAAGACGGCGTCGGCCTATTGGCAGTGGGTATGCCGGTCCTTAGCGCCAGCGCCTGGCCATGCACAATGCAGGATTTGGAAACCGCCAGGCACATCCACGAGCTGCCGCAAAGGGACACTGTAACCGTCAACCTCGACTATAAGCAAATGGGCGTAGGCGGAGACGATAGCTGGGGCGCCAGAACGCACCCTGAATACACGCTGCCGGCCAAGGCTTACAGCTATCGTCTTCGCCTGCGGCCCTATACGCCGAGGATGGGCGACGCCGCGGCTCTGGCCCGCTTCGTCCTGCCGGATATTGAATAGCGCAAGAACCGTGGGAGACACCGGCGCCAAAAAACAAACATTTTGTTATCGTCCCAAGATTTGTGGGGAAAATAGTATCGGGTAAAAAAGCGTTTATCGCATTAGGGCTAACAGCAGGTAAGAAAACGGCTCCGAGAGTCTCCCGAAGCCCTTCTGGTGTATAGCACCGGCACGGCGCTCGGGTCGCACGCCTGCGTTGCCCAATCCTGCGTGCCGGCAAGGAGATAGTAAAATTATTGTCGGGCAAAAGTAATAGTAATTTATTCTCCGGCACGGCAGAGCCTATGGGTTTGCGATTCTGCTGGAAGCTGATAAAGCGATAAACGCAATTGGTTGTTCGCCAAAGTCAACGACCGGATTGCCCCCAACCTTTGGGACGTTATTGACTCCAGTTTAGATATAGAGACATATATCAAACCCTAAGAGGGATTTT
>CAYWOD010000180.1:0-7676 GCA_964459805.1 uncultured Pirellulales bacterium | reverse complement strand
CCTCCTCGTCTTCTTCCTCCTCGTCTTCTTCCTCCTCGTCTTCTTCCTCCTCGTCAGGTCGTCCGATAGGCACATATTTGAAACCCTCAGGTTCGGTGGGAGTAAATCCCTCAAAACCAACATCTTCATCAGTCATACCAGGATCGACCACCTTGACCACCCCCTGCGCAATCAGCCCCAGGATGTTGGGATTGTCCAGTGACGGTCTTCCGTCCGCATCGTGAGCCTCGTCAACGACTACCGAATCCGCGATCCAGATATTGCCCGTGGCTACAACAGTGATTTTGCCCTTTACCACCTGGTCACCGTCCTGGCTGGTCTTGTCCCCACCGATGATTACATTCCCGTCAACGAAAATCTGCCCGCCTGGCTCAGATTCGACACCCCCAATTGACTGAGTAACATAAGTTGTTTCGATAGAACGAGTAAATCTTTCCCCGGTGCTCTCCGCATCCTCAGGCATCAGATGGTACCCGTATATGTCATATCTTTCATATTCTTCTTTTTTCCCAGCCTTTATTCTGAAATCCCACGTCCTGTTATCTTTCTTCTGTTGAAAACCGCGAACCGTGCAGTTATTGGTTATCCGGACTTTGCCGACACCAGCATCAACAAAGAATTCAAGCTGAACGGCAGCATTTGGGCTTTCAACCTTTGCACCTGCGACCGGTGTAAACCTGAAGTTGACATCGGTGCTGTCGCTAAACCGGTCCACCTTGGTTTGAATGGTGGTTTCGTCTGCTACTCTGCTGTCAGGCTGGTCAAAATATATCCCGCCATCAAACTGGCCGATCACGCTGCTGTATTTATCGGAACCGGAGCCGTCCTTATATCTTGATTCGCCCATAGCCACCGCTCGCAAGAATTGCGGGCTGCCTATTATGTAGATGTCTCTCTTGTCAGGACTGTCACCGAGGTCATTGATGTGCAGCGGCATATCAATTATTTCCCCGTCGGCAAAGTTTACGGGATAGGTTTTATTCTTCCCGATGGCAACCCTGCACATTCCCATATCCCAGCCGCTTATCGCCTGAAGAACCAGAACGTCCACCGTCCTGCTGAACACACCGCTGTGACCTTCGGATATAACCCTGTAAACCGGACGGGACCCGGCAAATGTAAAAAGTTGAATTCGATAATCACAGTTGCCGTCCGGAAAACTCAGCGAATCGCTCGTCCCCACGACCTCTTGGTCCAGTGCTGATAGCATGTCCTGCTGCTGGCCCATCCAGTAAATCGCCTTTTCATAACCGGCCTCGGCGGCCAGCATTGAGATCACTTCGTTTTTCTGCTGGATTGCCCTGAACCTGCTTCCCCAGGCCGCTGTCAACATGCCCACTCCCAGCATCATCAAAACAAGCAGCGATAGAGCCGCCAGAACGTATGCAGAGCCGGCCCTGTAGTTCTTCATCTTGAGCTCGCCTCTTGCAAACCAACCCATCGATTGTGAACTTCGACTGCTCATAATCTTCCCCGCCTAAAAACGTTCTCAAATACTTACCTTGGCCATATGTTTCTCATCAGTGTGGCCGTCATCACCTTGATTGTCTCGCTGTCTTCCGGGTCCGTCAGGATAACATTCATTCTGACAGCCCCCTGACCCACCCCGCCCACGGTCGTGTGGCTAAAAGCGCCCATACCCGTCTTGACTGACACATTTTCTGCCAGGACTTTTGTGGTCACACCGGACGTATTTTTCGCGCCGCCGCCATCCGGTGCGGCCCCGGGCGGATATGGACCGTAGTCAACCTTCAGCTCACCCCCCTCCAGGTAGAATAGGGCGTAAGCCGTCGCCCACTTTTCAACATCCATCAGATCATAACTGTCCGTCTTGTCCAGCGGAACATCCCAATACCTAAACTCCACTGCGTCGCCCCAGACTACTTCCTCGGGATCCGATGTCTTGGGCAGCGCCGGCGTCAAAGTCTCGCCGCTCAGGTTATAGATCGTGTAACCAAGCCGGTTGGCCCTTCTTCCCATACTGCCAAACCCTACCGTAGTCGCCAGCGCATCCTGTTTTATCCGCTTGTTGGCAGAGTCGTACGTCCGCTGCCAGGCCCGGTTGCCGGACACAAGCAGCACCCCAACCACCAGTATGAGTATCAGGGAGATAATGGTAGTAACAGATAACTCAATCAGAGTAAAACCACAACGGAACTTGTATCTTGTATCTCGCATTTTTCTACCTCGTCTCTAATGGTCCGCCTGACGACCCTGACTTCACACCTCTAACCGCCTGATGCATCAACCCGGACATACGTTGCCAGAATAACAGGCCGAATACTCCCTAACCAACTGGCTGAACGTGTTATTTCCGTCCCATCCGTCGAGACTTCTCCAAATTCCACGATAACGGCAAGTTGCCGCAGCTTAATCTCTGCCTCCTTGTCGTAAGCAACATCTGTCCATTTGAGCATCACTACCATTGGCAAATCATCAACCGTGATAGAGTGTACCGCATCATGCAGCGGGCTGCCCATACCTGCACCGATCCCCTGGCTGAAGTGAGAAGGTACGGCCTGGCGGGGTGAAAAGCCTAATCCTAAAGTCGATGGGTCGTATTCAGTTGAGCCCCCCGTGCTCTTCCAGTCTTCAATGAGCAGTTGTACGGTGCGGGTGGCGGTGTTTTGCGCACTGGCAATTCTCGCGTGTTTGGCTGCAAGGTATTGGTAGCTCAATCCCCCCAGGGCCGCTATCGCCACAATGACTACAGTGACCATTGCCTCAATTAAGGTAACCGCCGGAGCGAATTTGGACGCCTTTACCCCGTTAGAAGCAAGTCCAGATGAAAGACCGGCGCAGCGGGAAAAACCCGGGCCACCGCCTCGGTACCAACCTCTAAGGGGGCCCCTCTTGGCATCTGCACGGCCTTCAGACCAACTCCGTTGCGGATTTCTAACGCCCATACCCCACCTCCTTACCTCTGGCGTCAAACAACCATACGGTTGTTTGTGTTTGAATAAACGGGGACCTCACGTGCAGGCCCCCTTAGCCATTATGCGTCGCTATTACTACGGCGTCACTGTCCAGACACCGTCTTGATCCAGCTTAACCGTCGCGGGGGAGTTAATGGTTGCACCTTTGGTAGCCGTAACTGTAAATTTCAGAACACCCGTTGCTGGAGTGTAGGCAGCGTCTGCAATTGTAAAATTGGTCGAGTCGAAGTAAGTAGCATCAAGGTCAGCCGCTAAGAATCCCAACTCTGTTCCCCACTTCGCAAACGCTCCGTTAATGGCGGCTACATCGGCGGCCTTGTTCCTCTCAGCGGCATAGGCGCGTATTGAGGTCGCTATACTACCCATCATTGCCTTGCCTTCCGACCACTTCGCAGAGTCAACTCGGCCCCGGAGGATCGGGACCGCAACCGCCGCGAGAATCCCGACAATCAAAACAACCACCATCAACTCAATCAATGTGAAACCTTTTCTGTCTTTCATTTTCAACTTCTCCTAAATAACTATGTTCTCAATTGCCTTATCTGTGCATTTTACCGTCCTTGCCGTAACTTCCCATCCTTACACTATCGGCAAGATTTATCGACCACTACAATTTGTTTCCTTTCGTTTTTTCATCCTGTCCACCCCCGCTGAGGAATGGTCCTATTATGCTATGTCCGACATCGAGAAAATCGGCATATACAGCGCAAGCACTACAACCAACACAATCATCCCGATCGTTACAATCATTATCGGCTCAAGCATAGCCGTCATTGTATCAATCGTGGACTCGACTTTACGTTGGTAATGGTCGCTCGTCCTCTCTAACACGATTGGCAGCGAGCCACTTTCTTCCCCAATCTGGATCATTTTCACCACCATATTAGGGAAAAAACCCGCTGCCGCTATGCCCAGCGAGATATTCGACCCTTCCACTATATGCTCTCGCGCCCGTACGACGGCGGCCTTTATGATGTCGTTGCTGCTCATGGTCCCCAGAATATCCAGCACCTCAAGCATCGAGACGCCGGCGCCAAGCAAGGTGGCCATCGTCCGGCAAAACGTTACAAGAAAAAGCTGCCGGAATATCTTGCCAAAAACGGGCACACGCAGCCCGATTCTGCTGAACAGATAATGACCTTTCCTGGTCTTACTGAAGAGAACCGCCCCGATTATCACCAAAAGAAGCCCGCCGATGAAGTAGTGAAGATTGAACTTCAGCGTGTCGTAAAACGCCATAAATCCCCGCGTAAAGGCCGGCAGGTCCCCCCCGATCTGCTCAAATATCACCCGGAAACGCGGCACGATAAACGCCATTATGAATATCACTATCAAAACTATAAATCCGAATACAAAAATCGGATATGCTACCGCCCCCTTGACCTTTTTGGCCAGTTTATCTCGACCGTCAAAGTATTCTGCCAGCTTACGCAGGGCCTCAGCGAGGTTCCCGCTGCTTTCGCCGGCCATGATTATCGCACAGCACAACGGGTTGAAAACCTGTGGAAATTCCGCAGCACATTCCGAAAACGGCTTGCCTTTCTTAATCTTACCCGACATCTGCTCCAGAATCTCACGGAGCTGAAGGTTATCAATGTCTTCGCCGGTCGTATCCAACGCTGTTGTGATGGGAATCCCGCCCTCCAACATAGTCGTCAACTGCCAGCACAACGCCGCAAGGTCCGCAGATTTAATCCGCTTGAGGCGCGACTTCTTCTCGGCCCGCTCGCCGCCGACCGAAATCTCACTCACACTCACCGGCGTAAAACCCTGCTCACGAAGCCAGCCAAGCACGTCATTGGACGAAATTGCCTGTGTCAGGCCTTCCTTCCGTATCCCTTTTGCGTCTCGAGCGACATACTTGTAATTTCTCATTTACCGGACCTGCCTCGTATAATCACCACCGACAACGTACAGCCAACAACATCGGCCCTAAAGAACCTTCAGTTTAGCAAAAAACACCCCCTTCGGCTTCGTTGAGCACCACCGCTGGATTATTTCTGAATCCGCCCCTTCAATATCCCCTCCGTACCGAAACTGCGATTGTGCTGTCTATGTGCAGGCTCTCACCAATTGCCCCCCGGAGCTTCCACCGGCCGATCTGCCCACTGAACCTAACCCTTTTCTGAAAACGTTACGCTCAAGACCTCTTCGGCCGTCGTTAACCCCTGCAGCATCTTACTTACCCCACTTTCCAGAAGACCCCCGTAGCCTTTGCCGCGCGATGCCGCCCTCATCTCGGCCTCACTCTTGCCCGCTACTATCATTTCGCTCATCTCGGCGTCCACAACAAGGAACTCAAATACCGGCAGCCTGCCTAAGTAACCCGTCCCCCCACACGCCTTGCAGCCTTTGCCGTGGTAGAAAACCGCGTCCCTGGCCTGCTTGGCGCCAATCTTCAGATGCTTGAGAACTTCTTCATTTAAGCTCGTCGGCTCTTTGCAGCGATGGCATATCTTCCGTACCAAGCGCTGTGCAATCACCATATTTAGACTCGAAGCCAGCAAATAACGCTCAATCCCCATATAAATCAGTCTGCTTATCGCGCTCGGCGCATCGTTCGTGTGAAACGTGCTGAGCACCAGGTGTCCCGTCAGAGACGCCTTTATAGCTATCTCCACTGTCTCCTTGTCGCGAATCTCACCTATCAGCACTATGTCCGGGTCCTGTCGCAAAATCGCCCGCAGACACCTTGCAAAATCCAGATCAATTTCCGACTTGACCTGAATCTGGTTGATGCCCGCAAGACGATACTCAACCGGGTCCTCGACAGTTGTAATATTCTTCGTCGGGTCCTTAAGATAATTCAAAGCGGAGTACAGAGTCGTGCTTTTGCCGCTTCCCGTCGGACCCGTCACTACTATGATCCCGTGAGGCTGTGATAACATGCTCTTGAACTCTTCAAGCAACCCCGATTCAAACCCGAGCTGACCCAGATCGTGGTTCACCGCTGCAGCGTCAAGAATCCGCATCACCACTTTCTCCCCGTATATCGTCGGAATTACCGATACTCGAACGTCTATAGCTCGACCAGACGCCTTTATCTTGAATCGACCGTCCTGTGGAAGCCGCCGCTCGGCAATGTTCATCTGGGAGAGTATCTTTATCCTCGCCGTTACCGCAGCCTGCATCTTCTTCGCCGGTGGAACCATATTGCGAAGCACACCGTCAATTCGCATACGAACTACGGTTGACGTCTCCTGAGGCTCGATGTGAATGTCACTGGCTCTGCTCTTCACCGCCTGGCTGAGCAGCAGGTCCACGAAACGAATCACCGGCGCCTTCGTCGCCGCTACTTCGCCGTTGATGTCCGGCTCGGTGAGGTCCTCCAGAATTGCATCGCCGTCTGCTTCGTCACCTACCTCGATCTCAACCAGATCCCGAAGTTGCTGTTCCTCGATGTCCGAGCCGTGATAAACCAGACCTATCGCCCGCCGTATCTCCCGTGGTGAGCTGATCGCTGCTTTTATCTCACGCTTCATCTTCAGTGTGACCGTGTCTATTGCGATCACGTCAAGAGGGTCGGCCATCGCTATCAGAATTCTACTGTCCTTTTCACCAAGGACCACAAGGCAGAATCGCTTGGCGATACTCTCAGGCAGGCTGCGTGCGACGCTCAGATCTACCTTGCCTATGTCATCAAGAGTCACATAATCCATCGATAGATGTTCTGCCAAGGCGCGAGTGATGTCTTCGTCGCCAAGTATATTCAAACGAAGAAGAATCTCACCAAGACGCCCACCCTCCTGCTGCTGGGCGCTCAGCCCGTCCGCCAGCTCTTCACGCGTTAGAAGGCCCTTCGAGACAAGCAGCTCCCCAAAAAGAAGGTTGGTCCTTGACTGAGAAGCCTCAGAGACCATTTGCGCGGAATCCATTCGATCACCTCCACCTTGTGCATCACCGTCCATCGGCTATTCGTCTCCATAAATTGCAGACACACGCCTTCTAACCACTCCACCGTACCTGCGTACTATCAGTACAAAGGTCGAGATGATTGTGGCCGGTTCAACCTCTTCTCCAAGCTGTGCTTCTTCAAACCATAGTATCATATAAATTATACGCGAAAACCCATAAAACGCAAGCAGAAAAATTCGGCCCTTCTGCCCCATTTTGGAGTCGATGAATACTCCCGACAACCGGTTTATCGGATAAAAAACGCTCTACCTTTGGCCAAATCCTGCCCTCTCAAGAATACCCGTAGTCTAACACTCATACCCTTAACACTCAATGCCCCCCGCTCAAAGATGCAGCCTAACCACTTAATAATAAAGACCTTAGAGCATGAATCCGCCGCAAAAAGCCCCCGATAAAACACTCAGTTTTGCAAAGTCTATGGGTGCGGCGCTCTTGCCGGGCCTGGATGCTGTTTATCAGACACCTGACAATCCAACCCGGACCGCCGCGCTCGATCGTGCTGCTCTTGTCTCCTGAACGGGGACAAAAGCCCCGTTTCGTTCGACTCCCAACATGATTGATACCACCGTCAAAATCGTACCGCCACCACCTCTCGCAACCCCCAGCGCTCAGCGACTTTTGCACTCATTGTTACCTCCGCAAGCACCCCATCCGGCCACCGCCGCTGCGAAACCACTGACCCGGCTCCAAAGATTTACGCAAAAACTCTTGACTGAACACCGGAAAATGTTGATACTAACTAAGACTTTTGCAAGACTCTTCTACTAATACCAGCCGCGGATGTGGCGGAATTGGCAGACGCGCAGGCTTCAGGTGCCTGTGGGC
>CAYWOD010000179.1:0-7698 GCA_964459805.1 uncultured Pirellulales bacterium | reverse complement strand
GCCAAAGCCTTCCTGTAGACCTCCACCGACAACCTGAAACCAAGACCAATCAACACGTCGAGGCACTCCACAAACTCCCCCAAACCCAGCAACCCCTCAGCCAAACCAAGCAACAAAACACCCACAGTCCCCAGGCAGCGCACACCAAACACCCGAGCCGTAGCGGAGCCCTCCCTATCGTCCACCACAAAAAGAGCTTCCAGCCTACGAGCCAAGAAAACAGCCTCAGCCTCACCCAGATGAATGCCTGAGACCTTGACGAGATCAGAAGCCCCACTCTCCTCCACCTCAGAGACCCTAATCCACCCCTCCTCCGACGCCTCTCTGATCAACAGAGAATCCGCGTACCCGCCAGAAGAAACCTCCACCCAGACCCTCCGCGGTACAACCACCTCACCGTAAAGCTGCCTCAGGACCGAAAGCCTGTTGATCTTAGCCAACCAGATGAGGGGGCTGCTATCGCACACCACTCTTTCTCTGCCTGACATACTCCAAGTCACGGTCCAAGTCATCAAGCGTGTAAGAAACAGACACCTTCAACGCACCGATTATCTCCATCATCTCCCGCAGGGATACACCGGCCACCTCAGAGGCCCTCCAGAGGGTAACCTTACCTTCCCGGTAAGCCTCAACGGCCTCATCTATCCTCCTCCGAGCAAGAGCCGCATCCAGCAGCCTCCTGATAAGCTCAGAGCGGTCTATCCTCTCCCTCCCCGCGATAGCCTCTATCTCCTCCAGAGTCTCCTCTGGAAGCCTCGCCGTCACCGTCTTAAGAGTCACCGTTCATCGATTACAAGAGAATCTATCGCACACTATAAGCGTATCGAAAAAGATGGCCAGACTCCAGCAAGGATCAACCCTTTCAAGACAACAGAACCTACCATACTTGACAAAAGACCTCTTTAGCTGCCTAATCGATGACGAACCTAATCCCCAACACCCTTATGCCCTTCACGCTCAGTTGAGGTACCTCTGCCACAGTTTGGGCCTGTCACGGGGAACGGCTTAAATACGTATACCCTGTATTACAACGTATACGGAGTGATGGTGTTGGCCAAAGAGGTCGTGTCAGCCCGGCTCCCCCAGGAAAGGGTGAGCCAGATAGAGGAGATAGCGAGAGAGGAAAAGGTGGACAAGTCAACCGTCCTAGACCGGGCGCTGGAACACTACATACGGGAATGGAAGCTCCGAAAGGCCATAGAGTCATACACTGAAGGAGGGGCCACGCTCCCAAGGGCGGCGGAGACCGCGGGGCTAACGGTCTGGGAGATGATAGACATACTGGCAAAGAGAAACATACAGCCCCAATACGACGTCGAGGACCTGGAAGAGGACCTGAAGGCCTTCGAGAATGACTAGTCCACCCAGGGCCGCCGTCTCAGACTCGACTCCCCTCATCTACCTGGCCAAGATCGGAAGACTGGACATTATCAGAGACGTCTTCCAGAAGATCTACGTCCCCGAAGCCGTCATCGACGAAGCCGTGACGCAGGGAAAGGCGCTCAACATGTCCGACGCCTCCATTATAGAGAAAGCCGTCGGAACATGGATCATCAAAGAGCGGGTAGAGCCTGAGGTGGACGCCGAGTACAGCTTCCTCGACAACAACACCAGGCTGGGCAACGGGGAGAAGGAGGCCCTCAAGCTCTGTAAACAGCTGGACGCCGCCTACTTCATCGCCGACGACAGAGAGGCGAGAAGGGTATCAAGTATATTGAACATCAAGCCCATCGGCACCTGCGGCACCGTTGTACAAGCCTACAGGCAAGGCTCGATAACAAAAAAGGAAGCACTCAGGGTAATAGATGATCTCGTGAAAGTCGGGTTCAGAATAAGCTCAACCTTATATCGTAAAATACTGGACGAACTGGAAATCTCTACATAGAGTAACCCGAGAAAGGCAAACCCAGAGACAACAACCAAAACTAACTAAACTTCCAATAAAACGCCTAAAATAAGTGAAAAGGCCAGGCCAGAAAACCGCTTAAAAGCGCCTATATCGGTAAATACCCGTTTCTAACGTTTACCCACATATCTGTTACCGGAAAAAACGCTTATAACAAGTAACCAATTATAAGGGAAAAGTCAAGTCGTCGACCCACGGCCTAAAGCCTCCCGAAAAAACGCTTATAGTAAGTAACCAACTATAAGGGAAATGCCAACTCGCCGATCCACATCGAAGGCTTCAGCGGCGGAGAACCCAAACACGGCACCATCGATAAGAATGTAAAGGTTAACAACAATCTCAGGATCGGAAAAGGCGCACAGATACTGGAGGGCTCCGTTCTACAGGGGCCATCGATAATAGGTGAAAACTGCACCATCGGCCCCAACGCTTACATCGGCCCCTACACGAGCATCGGAGACGGCTCAACGATAATGAACTCGGAGATCCAGAACAGCATCGTCATGGAAGGAGCACACATCGACTGCGGAAAGCGCATCACAGACAGCCTCATCGGGAGAAACGTCGAGATCCTGGGCTATGAACAGAACATCCCAAAAGGCCACAGGCTCATCCTAGGAGACATGGCCACAGTCACCCTCTAAAAACAAGGTTAAGGAGGAGATCAAGGAGAAGCTCCGAAGACTAGGATACATCCAATAGAGTTTAAGCAACTACGATCTCTTTCTTAGCTAAGACCTCAACCATTGATGGGACTATTTTACTCGCCCTCAATATCTCCATGAAGAGGGGCGCCCCGCCTTCATCGAAATGGACCACCACATCACCCATCTCCTCAGCATGGGAGAGCTTGCCATGCTCAACTATTACCAGCGTCAGAACATCGGCTTCGTCGTCGTACCTCATCTTATACGCCATACCGATCCCGCCTCACCGGATAGAAGGTGATGACAACTAGATATCCCTTTCTCACCTCGTAGACCACCCTCAGAGCATAGTTCTCATCGAGAACCTTAATGGCTAAGCGTTGATCGCCTCGTTCATCCAAACGATCAGGACTCAACACGGTCTCCACCACCTTCTCCCTATCCACATCATACCCATACCTCCTGACAACCTCAAACTTGTCCTTCGCATGCCTTGTGAACCTGACCTTCGGAATATCACCCATCTTCAAACATCCTTAATAAAACAGTACGCCCCGAACACCATATCGTATAGCTCTTCATATATATACTGCATCATTGCATATGAACGGGGGCAAGTTAAAGGCCTTAAATCCTGAGGAACCTCCTCGAAGCAAACCTGCTCATCCTCCAGGAGCTCCAACCATACAACCACGGGAAAGTCGAAGAGACCGCCACCCTAACCAACAACGTCGGAGTCGGCGAAGGCACAATAATCCACAGCAGAACCACAATCCGCGGACCAGTCATCATAGGCGAACACTGCGAGATAGGCCCAAACGCCTACATAGGCCCCTACACAAGCATCGGAGACCACGTCCGCATCGCCAACACCGAGATCGAGAACAGCATCGTGATGAGCGGCGCACGAATCGACTGCGGGAAGAAAATAACTGACAGCTTAATAGGGAAAGACGTGGAGATCCTCGACTCCGCACAGAGACTTCCTAAAGGCCACAGGCTAATAGTAGGAGACATGGTCACAGTCATCCTATAAATCCAGAGGAAGAGGAGGCGATCAAGGAGAGGCTGAGAAGACTATGATAGATGTGGTCGAAAGGCGATCATAACTATTGGAAGCGGCTGGGATTACTATCCCGGCGATACCACCCGATCCCGTTCTGAGACTTCACGTACAAATGTCAAGAGCTGCCTGATCGCCTCCTCGGGATCATCGCTGATGTGGCTCTCTCGTATTATTCCTTCAACTCCCTCGTAGAAGTGCTTAGGAAACGTGTCGAGGCCTCTGGCCTCTCTGTCAGGCAGGTTATCATGCCTGTAAATAGTACCGTCAACCATTCTCCTCTCCCAATGATATGCGTATACACCTTTCCTCTTTTCTGAAAACCAGATATCGATGAAGCTATCATCGGCAATGAAAATCCGTAGTTTTCCTTCGACAATCTCAGTGCCGACAACTACATCGGGGAACTCCCTTAACGCGATAAAAGCTAAACGTCTATACAGATCGTCGAGCTGACTCAACTCGGAAGCTCTTCTAAAAGCTTCACCACCTTTTCAGCTCTAGTCTCCAAATACTCTAAACGGGTGAGATCATCAAAACACTCCGCCTCAGACACTTCCCCAATTTCAAGCCTGCCCCAGAGATCATCGAATGATTTAACACCATGCCTCCTCCGGATTTCGGAGGCGCCTATTTGAAAAAAACATTTCACGATATACATATGTGAATCATAATAGGCTTTATACTATACATATGTTTAGACGTGAATTAGATTTTAGTTAAATAGTTAATTATTTTGATTCTATTATAACTAGAATAATCGATGAACCCAAAGTGTTCAATTCTTCACTTTTTTCAAGCCTAAAAACACGGTTTTGGCGGGGCATCCGTCATGTTGTGTGTGTTTTGGTGTTAGGGTGGGTTTGGGTGAAGGGTTGCTTAGCGAGTGATGGAGATCGTTTCGAGGCTTCGCCTCTGCACTGGGCGTTTTGGTGACAACGGGCTGGCTATGGTTTATGCGTCTCTTTAAAGATCAATGGTGATGGGATCGTTCCGCGCTGATGCGCTCCACTGGGGCAGTATTGTATGTGCGGGGCTTGCTTCGCCTACCCCGCCTATCCATTTGACCCGGTTTTGAGAAATTTTACCTAGGTTTCTCTTTATTATATGTCACATACATATCTAAAGACAGGATACCAAGGATACGCGCACTAGTTGGGTTGGAATTATCCAATATTTTTGACTAGCCAATCAGTTAATTTTGCTTTGTTTAAATTATTATTCTCTTCAATTATGTCATAATATTCATTGCAATTTACATCAAACAATTGATTATTTAGATTATTTTTGATTACGCTTATTGTGTGAAGAGAAGAAATGATATGCTGAATAGTTTGCTCTTCTGTAACGTATTCTCCGCTACTATAAGCATGAAATCCTTTATCCATTTTCTCAATAGTCCACCCAGTATATTTCATGATGAGTATGAGGAGAATCCACTCAGTGAATTCATGTACCCAAATCTCAATTGATTCATACAAGTCAGGTGATACCTTAAATTTCATGATTTCAGGGTAGTCACTGAATATATTTAGGATCCTTATTGGATAGCATGCATCCCGTACGGGTTTTCTTCCTTTTGTTAGTGTTTGAATTAACACTTACATCCACGGAATTATACTACTGAAAATCTTGTTATGAATGTTTATCCATTTAGCAATCCTTGGTTTGAGTTAGTCATATAGTTATCAAGTCGAACATGCAAAATGCGGCGCGCGGGGGTACTATGGAGAACAAGGTGGGGACATAGTTGCATCATTCACCCCAGAGGATCAGCATAGCATAGTACTGGACGAAATCCTTGACATAATACAATAAACTCACAGGGATAGCGCAAACTTCGGGTAAAACTGTGTCTTGTTTGTATATTCTATAAGGATTACAATCTGTGACCACTGATGATGAGTATATCCGGTGAGTCAACATTATATCCGCGCTGATTGACATAACTTTGATCAGGATTGACCTTAAAACCCCATAGAAAGCCAGACGCATTCACTGACATCCGAGAGCTAATCAAGGTAAAACTGATGGAGAAAACAGTTCCATCCATAACGGTCGCAGTAGCAAAAGACGGGGTCACAGTATGGGAAGAGGGGTTTGGCTGGGCAGACAAGGAGAACAGGGTTCCAGCTGACGAGCATACCTTGTACTCTTTGGCATCCATCACCAAACCCATAACGGCGACGGGGTTGATGATACTCAAACAACAGGGGAAACTAGACCTCGATAAACCAGTCAACGATTATCTTGGAGACACCAAGATCAAGGCATGGGTGGGGGACCAAAAAGACGCAACAGTTCGCAGGGTAGCCAACCATTCATCAGGCTTGCCCCTTCATTGCCATTTTTTTTACGAAGACGAACATTACAGTCCACCGGCTTTCGAGGAGACCCTTAGGCGATACGGGAACATAGTGGCGGTTCCAGGCGAGAGGTACAGATACTGTAACCTAGGTTACGGGGTTCTCGATTACATCATTTCACGTATCTCGGGTAAGAGTTACCCCGACTTCATCCGCGAGAACGTGTTCCTGCCTCTTGGCATGACTGGCGCGTATGTGAACACTGGGGAAGAACATGGGGGACAGCATGCGGTACGATACGGGATTGATGGTCAACCCATTCCGTTTTACGATTTTGACCACAGGGGAGCTTCAGCGGTGTACAGTAGCGCCCATGAATTACTCAGGTTCGGTATGTTCCACCTGAAAAACCACCTACAAGACCAGAAAACCATTCTAACAGATGAGAACATCGACGAGATGCAGCGCCCCACAATGAAAATCAAAGACAACGCTGGGTATGGAATAGGTTGGGAGATATCAAAACAGGCAGGTTTTACCGTGGTAAGCCATGACGGTGCCATGGGAGGCGTGGCGACCCAACTGGTACTAGTTCCCTCCGAGAACTTAGCTGTAGTTGTATTATGTAACTCACGCCAATACGCCCTCACCAGCCTCATAGTAAAGGAAATATTATCGGTGATGCTGCCCAGCTACAAGACGAGAGCCAAGGAAGAGAATAATGAGGAACCGACAGAGTTCAAGCCATCACTTGAGCTTATAGGAAAATGGTCGGGTCTATTACACACCTACAAAGAGGATATTTCATTAAGCCTCGCTATAGAGGACTCCGGGGATATCTACGTAAAGTTGGGGGACCAGTTGACAACCCCTCTCGACAACACGAGGTTCCAGGATGGCTACATCAAGAGAAGTTTTTCATCGGACATAGGCACCGAGGATTCCAACCGTCTTCCCTACAATCTACACATTGGACTCAAGCCTAGGAATAAAGCGCTGAACGGTTCAGTGATATCCATCTCGCTACCGGGTAAAAGACCGGGAAATGCATTAAGCTACTGGGCGGAACTCAGGAAAGGGGAATAACGATTCTTGAAGTAGCTTCCGCACTAAATTTTATCCAGCGATATTACTGGTAAAATGTTGTTCGAACCTCACTCTTCACATCTTTCCATCAGAACAATGAAAAATAATGGGTTTAATGCAGTTTTAGTATCATAGTAGTAACCAACTATAAGGAATACGCAGATTCGCAGAACCACCCCGAAGACCCCGACGGACTACCCAACCCCCCGACCAAGACAACTCACGACCACCTCGGCGAGACCGTTCACAGCCACGAAGACAGCGTCAACGACACACTCCCCGAGACCCCTCAACTCATAGTCGAAGAGATCCTAGAGGAAGCCGAGGAATACCGGGAAACGCGTGCTGGGCTGGAAAGCGTGGTGGTAAGCTAACTCTTGAGATTAATCTTCTCAAAACATAATAATCTCATTCAAGTAAAATAGCAGATCTTCCAGACAGCCACACCCACGACGTCCAACGAAAGAGCCAGGGCCCTCAAGCCGGGGGGGAAAGTAGCTGAGAAAAGTCACAGACAGCGCCACCGCCCCGTACAGCGTCGAGAACTCGAAGAGCCTACCAACCCCATGAGAAACGGTCCCGCGTCAAACCTAAAGAAACTATCAATGCCATGCCCCTCGAAACGTTTTATAACGGGTAAGACAAATCTTACATGACATGATCGAAGTGACCAGGATAAGCTCCAAGGGA
>CAYWOD010000178.1:0-7772 GCA_964459805.1 uncultured Pirellulales bacterium | reverse complement strand
GGGTTATCCTACGGATGTTGACACCATCGTAAGCGACGAAGGTTACGGTGAAAACAAACCGATACATACTAAACATCCAATCGTAGTTGTGACCGGGCCCGGACCGGGAAGCGGCAAGCTCGCCACGTGCCTTTGCCATCTGTACCATGAATACAAGAACGGCAACGGGGCCGGATTTGCCAAGTTTGAGACATTTCCCATCTGGAATTTACCGTTGAAACATAAGGTAAATGTTGCCTACGAGGCCGCAACAGTCGATCTCAAGGACGTAAACTGCATCGACTATCACCATTTGGAAGCGTACAATGAAAAAGCGGTCAACTACAATCGCGATATCGAGGCTTTTCCGCTGCTAAAAAGAATCATAGAAAAAATCACAGGCGCCGAATCCTTTTACAAATCTCCCACTGATATGGGCGTTAACCGTGCCGGTTTCGGAATCGTGGACGACGAGGTGGTCCAGGAAGCCGCACACCAGGAGATCGTCAGGCGGTATTTCAGGTGTGCCTGCGAATACGCAATGGGGTTCGTGGACAGAGAAATACTGGAGAGGTCGGAACTTATCATGAAAAACATTGGCGCCACGGTCGAAGACAGAACCGTGGTATTACCGGCACGACAAGCCGCCCGAAAAGCCCAGGAAAGCGGCAAGGGCAATGAGGGCATTTTTTGCGGGGCCGCCGTCGAACTGCGCGACGGAACCATTATTACGGGGCAGAATTCTCCATTCATGCACGTTGCGTCCAGCCTTGTTATCAACGCCACGAAGCACCTTACGGGTTTGCCGAAAAAAATGCACCTCTTGCCGCAGAACATTACCGATTCTATACAATTCCTGAAAAAGGAAATCATGAACGGAAAAATGCTCAGTCTTGACCTTGAAGAAACACTAATCGCCCTAAGCATCAGTGCCATATCGAACCCTGCGGCGCAGATGGCGGTCGAGCATTTGAAGGAGCTCCAGGGCTGCGAAGTTCATATTACTCATATTCCCACAACCGGGGATGAGGCCGGGTTAAGGAAGCTGGGTGTCAATCTTACCTCAGATCCTGATTTTTCTTCGAAAAGCCTTTTCATTAACTGAACGGCGCCACGGCGATCAAGCCACAGTGAAGAGCCTGCCCTTGTTGCAGCCGGAGCACAAGATTAGTCCGGAATCTTCGCGGCAGATTACTTTGTTCATTCCTTGTATGCCATGACTTCCACCAAGTGCCGTCCGGTATTGGCTGAGTTGGCCGTTTGCGTGATGCGGATGTAGCGGACTCGGCGCGGGGCGAACCGGCACGTGTAACCTTTCACGGTGGAAAGCTCCTTGTTATCACGCCGGTCGGCGACCACGTCCCATGTTTTGGCGTCGAGCGATGTTTCCACCGTGAAACCGTAATAACGCTTGTCGCCGTAAAAGCCGACGACCACGACACGGCCAACCATCGTGGGTTTTTCCAGGTCCACCTGCCACCAGGCGGCGTTGGCCTTGTGCTTGACGATGTCCGTAGCCCAATAGGAATCGGTCGAACCGGCGAAACCGTCATTCGCCAGTCGGGCAGGATAGGGACTCAGGGCATGGGAACATGTGGCCGGCTTTCCCGTGGTCAGGCTGACCGCATCCGGCTTGAGCCAGTCGGCCGTTTTTTTGTACAGGGCCAAAACCGTCGGGAAGTCCCACCGCTGCTGCTGGTCCGATCTCTGTACGACTTCGACCCCGTCGAGAGTGCCGGCTATCGGTCGTGACTTCGGTAGGCTAACGACAATGCGCTTTGGCGGGTTTCGCTTCGGCGCATCCAGATTGACTTCGACGCCCTTGGGCGTTCCCCGGACGGTCAGATTCATCAGGCCAAAGTGTGTGGGCAGACGTTCGACGCGAATTTCCTCGCCGTCGCCAAGCCACCAGTCAGGTACTGCCCTGAGCACGTGCAATTCGTCGCCGGCTTCGTGGATCAACATGTGGCGAAGCATGAGCGCGTAGTTGGACGCACCGGTAACGTGCGGGATCGTATGGCTCCAGGCCGTGCGTCTCTTGTAGTAGATGCCTTCGGGGAACGCGTGGGCGGCGGTCGAGTGCAGCAAGTACCAGTAGAAGTCCTCGACAACCTGCTCGTGGTTGCCGCGGACAAGATCGGCCATCGTCGTGTAGGCCGACATGTACGGGTGGATCGCGTCGGGACGCCCGAGCCACTGGATAGTGCCTTCGATGAAGCCGCCGCCATGCTCGCTGCGGGCATGCTCGATCATGGCGGCGACGCGCGGATCATCCGGTCGAAACACCGGCGTCGGCCAGAGCGTCTCGGTGTTGCCCCAATGCGTGCCGCGTCCTTCCCAGCTCGGCGGGAAGTGGGTCGCGCCGATCCGTCTGCAGGCCGCGTCGATAGCCCGGCGGTAGAGGTTCGCTTCGCCGAGCAGCTTGTCGGCTTCCTCACTCTTTCCCAGCGCACGCGCCGCATCGGCGGTACACAACATGCCGCGCAGATTCCAGAGGTCGTAGCCGACGATGTGGTATTTGCCGTCCCACAGATATTCGCCGTCGGCTACCGCGTTGGGAAGCACCCCGGCAAACTGCGAGTCGGCCGGGGCCTGGCGTCGAGCCTTCATCGTCCAATCGACGGCCTTGCGCATCCGGGGATAGGCCGCGGCCAAGAAGTCTTTATCGCCGGTGACCTTATAGAACTGCCACAGTACCCAGACCGCCTGACCGTTGGCGTCGAGCTGCCCGCTCTGCGACTCGAATCGGCCGTCCGGGCGCTGGCTCTTGAGATACGCTTCCATGGCCCTTCGGGCCGCTTCGGTCAGTCCGGCCTCTTCCAGCTCCATTACCTGGTAGCCGGCATCTCGGATGTAGAAATGGTCGTAGAATCCCTCGCCACCGTGCATTTCGCCGTGGTCGTTGGCGATCAATTGGCACACGTGGGCGGCCAACAGGGCCTCGCTGGCCTTGCGGCAGGGCACTTCAATCTTGGCGGCACCGGCCATCACATTTTTCCAGTAGTTGACTGTCCGGCCGAGCCACACTTCGGCGTCCTGCCCATCGTAGGCCTTGGCATCTTCTACGGGGAAGAACGTGTACCGGGCAACTTCTTCGGCCGTCTCACCGGCTTGCAGAGGCCACGACCAGGTGTAGGTGCGAGTATGCTTGTGCTCGATCTTCGGCTCGGCCTGCTGCTCGACGAATCTCGACGGGCGATTGCCGTCCGCGTTTGGTCCAACCTCGACATGAGCTTCGACTTGCTCGCCGGACGTATTGGTGGCCCTGACTCGAATCCAGGTGAGGAAATTCTCACCCTCAGTCGGCCAATCGAACGCCTTCTGCCAATCTCTGACGTCCGGCAGCGGCGTGGCCCAATAGCAAATCTCGTATCGCACCGGCCCTTCGACAGCGTCGGCCAGGATAACAGGCATCCAGCCGTGCATTGCCTGCTTTCCGTGTGCCCGGCTCAAAGGTGTGCGGTTGAGGCCGATGCGAACTTGTACCGGCGTCTTGCCGGACAGTAGCAACTCGTTGTCAGGCGTGATTCGGCTGCCGTGAATGTAGTCTTTCAGGCCAACGATGTTCCAATTGTTTGCGAAGTAGTCAAAGCCCTCCACCGTCGAAGATGTGTCGGCTGCCGGATCCGCTGTAAGGGCCGGCCCACACACCAAGAGAACCACAAAGATTGCAGCGTAAATTCTCATCATTCGTGCTCCTTCTGTTCATTATGACTGTCCACAACGTTTCCGAGCTTGTCGTAACCTTCCCGACAGCACTTCCCCGAAACCTGGACCGTTGAGTTTAAAACGGCATGATCGGCCTTGTCAAGCGATTTGGCGCCGCCCGGCCCCGCAGGAATCTCCAAGGAAATGGTAACAGGGATTGTAGCAGCCGCCTGATTAGGGCATCTTCAGCGCGGCGTTCACTTGGGGGATTTCTTTTGGGGTTTCTGCACTTCACCGGTCATAGGTACAAATCGCACGGGCATCACCTGCCGTTTTTGTATTTTCCCCTTCTTGTCCTTGGCAATCAGTTCCAGATACTGGTATCCGAAGCGTCCTCTAACGGGCAGTATCATCCTGCCGCCGGGTTTCAACTGTTCTAACAGCGGCGGGGGTATGCGTCCGGCCGCGGCGGTTCCTATGATCGCATCGTAAGGCCCCTTTTCCTTCCAGCCGAAAAAGCCGTCACCGGCCCTGACGAACACATTCTTATAGCCGAGCTTCTTGAGCAGCGCCTTAGCTGATTTCGCAAGCTCCGGCACTATCTCTATAGTATAGACCTCGCGAGCAATTTCCGCACAGACCGCCGCCTGATACCCCGAGCCCGTTCCGATCTCGAGCACCTTCGAGCCTCGCCGCAGCTTCAGGGCCTCGGTCATAAACGCAACGATGTAAGGCTGGCTTATCGTCTGGCCCTGCTCAATAGGCAAAGGCTGGTCGATATACGCATAACGCTGCTCCCTTCTCGGAACAAAGGAATGCCGCGGCACGACCCGCATCGCCTTTAGCACGTTCGGGTCCTTCACCAGGCGAGCCTGAATCTGAGTAGCCACCATTCTCTGTCGGTCACTGATGCGCTCCTTGAAGGCCGGGTGCTTATGCTCAGGCCGAGGCGGCTTCTTGTCGTTCGGGTCTTCCGCACCTTCCTCGGCTGCCTGATTCGAATCACCCATCTCATTGGCATCGCCTCGCGACCCTTGGCAAGCACAGACTGCCGTTGAGCCCGCTGGAGCTTTATCACGCATAAGAGTCACGACGATTGAAATCAACAGCAAGAACGAAATGAAGAACAAAGGCAGAAAGAGCCGTTCCCTTAGCATCCCTCGATATCTTACCAGCATCGCATCATGCCCCCTTTCTCAATTTCTCAACCGCCTCAAATTTGACAGTTCCCCGGCGGTCAACACCCTCCTGACATTATAGCACATCTCCAACGATAGCAGCGAATCTTTTTGCCAAGCGGTTTTTACCACAATGGTTTTATCGCTTTGAGGCAACGGCATTTTGGCGTATTTTATGCAATGCCGTTGATTATCAAAGCTACCCGGGGCTTCTGGGGCGATACGAAAATTTCGCAAAAAAACCCTTGCAGGGGCCGGGACGAGACCTATAATCATCTAATAGCAGCGCGTTAAGCCTGAAGCCCAAAACGAGATACGCTTCACGAGATACGAGATGCGAAATTCGCGGGTGTAGCTCAGTGGTAGAGCGTCACGTTGCCAACGTGACTGTCGTGGGTTCAAATCCCATCACCCGCTGTTGGACTTTTCCCATGGATGGGCCCGCGAGCGCCATCCCGCGCTCGGGAACCCATATAGTATCGGTGAGATACCGACTAATAATAGTTGGGCGTTGGTCTCCGATATGTTTAGGGCTCAGATTTGACGAGCCGAAACTTGCGAAGACTCAGGCTAAGGGAGGTCAGTTCCCTGATGCCTTTTTTGTTTGTTGTTTAACGGGGTTTACGAAAAGAACCGTTTGGGAGCATTGAAATGGACGAAGAAGAACAGTCCAATGTAGAGACCGCCGAAGAGGAGACAGCAACCTCGGAGAACGAGCAAGAGGTCTCCGCAGGGCCCAAGAATACAGTGACCATTGAAGATGCAGGGCCGTGCAAAAAGAAGGTTATCATAGAGATACCCGAAGAAACGATAAAGAGCGCGACCGACGAGCAGTATAACGAGCTTCGCAGAGATGCGCTGGTGCCGGGCTTTAGGAAAGGTCGGGCGCCGCGGCGGCTGCTTGAGAAGAGATTCGGCAAGGAAACGACCGAGCAAATCAAGCTCAAGCTGCTCGCCGAGGCGGGCGAATCGGCCATCAAGGACAACGAGATTCAGGCGATAGGGGAGCCGGACATCGATTACGAGAAAATCGAGATGCCTGAACAGGGGGCGCTGAAGTTCGAATTCGAGGTGGAGGTTCGGCCGGAGTTTGATCTGCCGGAGCTTGAGGGTATTGAAGTCAAGAGGACGAAACTGGAGGTTACGGACGCGCAGGTGGACAGAGAGATTGAGCAGATGCAAAGGCTCTCCGGGATGTGGGCGCCGCGGGAAGAGGGGTCTGTGGAGCTTAACGACCAGATCATAGCCGAGGTAACGCTCAAAGCAGAGGGTCTGGACGAGGATGACAAGCTCGGTGAGACCCAGATATACGTGAGGCGCAACGGCTTTGTCGGGGCCATTCCGGTTGAGAATCTCGATGACCTGTTAGTAGGGGCCAAGGCCGGGGATAAAAGGCAAACCACGGTCGAGGTGGCCAAGACGTATTTCAGGGAGGAATATCGCGGCAAGAAGGTGGATATTGAGATCGAAGTCAAGGATATCAAATGGCTCAAGCCGGGCGAGCTGGACGCGAATCTCTTCGGGAGACTCGGCGTCGAGGACGAGGACGAGCTGCGCGAAAGGACTCGTGACAGGCTGCAGAGCCAGTTGGAGCAGCAATCGAGGACGGAGATGACCGAGCAGATTTTCGAGTATCTGCTGGACAATAGCGAGTTCGACCTGCCGTTGGATGTTGTGGGCGAGCAGGCGACCACCCTTCTGCAGAGGCAGTACGTGAATCTGCTCTCGCGTGGGCTCTCACGAGAGCAGATCGAAGAGCAGATGGAGCAATTGCGGGCCAGCAGTGAGGAACAGGCCAAAGAACAGCTCAAGACTTTCTTTATCATGGACAAGGTCGCCGACAAGCTCGAAATCGAGGTTGCCGAGGAAGAAATCAACGGCCGCATCGCCCAGTTGGCAATGCGCCAGGGACAAAGACCTGAGAGAATGAGAGAGGAAATGGACCGCAACGGATCGCTCGCTCAGTTCAGGCTGGAGGTTCGCCAGAGCAAGTGCATCGAGAAACTTCTCGAATCGGCGAAGATAACGGAAGTGGACTCTGAGAACAAGAGCAAGAAGAGTCGGAAAACGGCCAGGAAATCCGTGAAAAAGGCCGGCGAAAAAGCCACGCCGAACCTGAAAAAACAGGCTAAAAACGGCAAAACGACCCCCAAAAAGGAAATCCACGACTAAAAATACCCGATAACAGATGCGTGTCTCGCCGGCGTGAGGCGAGATATGAAATACCGGTTGCAAAGTACGGATTTGGTAAAGGAATTGATTAATGTCTGTTGAACATCCTAAAAGCGCGATATCAGGGCCCGGATTCTTCGGTTCTCCACATTATCGAATCGACGCCCGAAACTTCGAGGCATACGATCAATACAGCCCCGGTGGCGGGCCCTATCAGCGTTATCGTCAGATGAGCCTGGATGACATGCTCCTGGACAATCGCATCGTCTTTCTTATAGGTGAGATATCCTACCAGAGAGCCACCGAAGTCATTATGAAGATGCTGTATCTGGACAACCTCAAGCGCAAGACCGAGATCAGCCTCTACATCAATTCACCCGGCGGCAGCGTTGACGACACAATGGCTGTGTATGACACCGTACGCTTTATCGGCTCGCCGGTTGCAACCTACTGTATCGGCCGGGCACAATCCGGAGCCGCCGTAATATTAGCGGCCGGCAAGAAGGGCAGCCGCTTCGCTCTTCCGCACGCCAAGGTTATGCTGCACCAGCCATGGGGCGGCGTCAGCGGGCAGGCGGCGGATATCAAAATACAGGCCGAAGAAATCCTCAAAGCCAAGACCATGATAAATGAAATCCTCTCGAAGCACACCGGCCAGCCGGTCGAAAAAATCCAGGCCGAGACCGAAAGAGACAGGTATATGACCGCTGACGAGGCGAAGGAGTACGGCCTCATTGATGAGGTCCTGCGCGAGGGAGACGAAAAGGACAAAAAGAAGAAAAACGACAAGAAGGA
>CAYWOD010000177.1:0-7775 GCA_964459805.1 uncultured Pirellulales bacterium | reverse complement strand
AACAGAGAAAACAAATTAAACCTAAATGAAGGAACCATATTATGCCTACTCGACGATTTACGAAAATGCACGGGCTGGGCAATGACTACGTTTATGTCAATTGCTTTGAGGAGCAGGTCGAGAACCCTGCTGAATTGGCCCGACTTGTAAGCGACCGACACACGGGAATTGGGGCGGACGGCTTGATTCTGATATCGCCGTCGGAGGCAGCCGACGTGCGGATGCGAATCTTCAACGCCGACGGCTCAGAAGCTGAGATGTGCGGCAACGGCATTCGATGCGCGGCCAAATATGCCTACGAGCACAAATTAGCCGAAGCAGGTGATGAATTCTCGGTCCCGGGCCAGCAATCGTTTCCCGTCTCGCTCAACATTGAAACCGGGAACGATGTTCTAACGCTCGGGCTCGTAATCGACCAGGATGAGAAAGTGCAAAAGGTGTGCGTTAACATGGGCCAGCCGGTCCTCGCGGCAAAAGATATACCTGTGAATTTTCCCGGCCAGGAGGTTATTGAGCAATCAATAGAGATTCTCGGACAGGAGTTGTCGATGACGTGCGTCTCGATGGGTAATCCGCACGCCGTGTTCTTCTGTGATGATGTGAGGCTGATTGAGCTCGAAAAGCTCGGGCGTGCCGTCGAGAACCACAGTCTCTTTCCAAACCACACGAACGTGCACTTTGTCCAGATAAATCAGCCGACGGAGTTTACGATGCGCACGTGGGAGCGAGGAAGCGGCATCACAATGGCCTGCGGCAGCGGGGCCTGTGCCTGCTGTGTCGCTGCGGTGCTCACCGGACGGCAAGAGCGCCTATGTACTGCACATTTGCCCGGGGGCGAGCTCGAATTGTACTGGTGCCAGGAGGATAATTGCATCTATATGACGGGCCCCGCCGCAGAAGTCTTCGAAGGCTCCTGGCCTAAAGCATGATTGCTACATGCAAAGTTTCGGCGGACGAGAGAATTCCAGAGCCACGCCGCGGACAAGGGAAGATTGAGAGCCCGTATGAGGGTTGCTGATATTCCCAGCTCTCAAGACCCTGCCAAGTGCGCACATTGTTCCCCCCAATTCGAGCAGGCCGGCGGTCGGCGGTACTGACAGCCTGACCTCTGCCAAATCGC
Source organism: uncultured Pirellulales bacterium (assembly GCA_964459805.1). Lineage (GTDB taxonomy): Bacteria > Planctomycetota > Phycisphaerae > Sedimentisphaerales > Anaerobacaceae > DAOVRL01. The sequence continues at coordinate 6,655 of CAYWOD010000177.1, read as the reverse complement.
CCCGCTCAAATTCCGCATCAGTCGTCTCGAAAAACAACCCGCCGGCCCCCACGTTTACTGTGCAGCCTGCGTGCAGTTTCTGCGCCGGGACGCCTACTTTGCGGCAGGACAAGTAGAGCTTTATTGCCAACCGTCTGTGCCTGCGCTTTTCAAACCCATCCACCGAATGCCTCCATGCATAACCGTTGCCATTGCGCCCTGCTATTGGCCAGTGCGCACGACCTGACAGATTGTCTCGCAAAACACGTTCCAGGACAGGGACAAAGAAATACCCTATTTTCACATTTACAACTACTTAGCACGTATGAGCTTAGGCCACTAAGCGGACAGATATAGAATGATCCGGCGAATGCACCGCCTCGAATGTTGAATAATGGCAACACCAAAACTTCCCCTCAACAACGCCAGGCCCTTATCAACAGAGAACAGGCCTACTTTAGTTGTTTGTTCTCAAGACCTTACATTTTGTGTTAAAGCCTAAACGCTTGTAGATCGAAGGTAACAACGCGCGTGTTGCCTTTTTGCAACACAGCCTTGACAAAATAGGAAAGTTAGGCTATTATTCGAGCTATGCCAGAATCACAGGGACAACAGCCGGAGAAGTCCGATAAGAGCGGTCCTCATCCGCAGAAGCCAGCCGCAAGTGGCCGCTCGATATTCGGGCCGGTTGACAAATCAATCGTGCAGTCGCTGCCGGTAGCGATCGTTGCCTTCGATCAGGATTTGAAAATTATCGAGGCCAATCCCCAGGCGACAAAGCTGCTCGGGCTGGGTGATTACATCGACAAATCGTTGGCGCAAGGCACAGATCACAAGGTGTGGGCGGGCTGGACAGAGCAGCTCAGATCAGCGTTGTCAACGGCCCAAACCTGCACATTCGACGAAGTCAGCTACACATCGAACGGACGAACGAGACTGCTGCGAATCACCTTTACTCCACTCAAAGACGCCGGGGCCCAAGGAACCCTTGGCGGAACCATTATAGTCGAAGATATAACCGAAATGGCCAACGTGCAAAGACAGTTGGCCGATGCCGAGAGGCTGGCCGTAGTCGGCAAGCTCGCCTCAAAAGTGGCCCACGAGCTGAATAACCCGATGGACGGCATCCTGCGATACATCAATTTGGCGATGAGGATTATCGAGCAGGAAAACCTGGAGAAGCCCAAAGAATACCTTACGCAGTGCCGCAAGGGACTTATGAGAATGGTGCAAATCGTCAGCGAGCTGCTGGAATTCTCACGCAGCACGTACGCGTCGCTGGAATATGTCAGGATTGAGCAGCTCATCGAAGAGGCTGTGAAGACTATGGAGTCCAGGGCGGAGGGTTTTGATATTCGCATTCTGCGAGACTACGACCGCGGCATACCTGAAATCCGCAGCGGCAATCTGTTTCAGGTCTTCTGCAACCTTAGCAAGAACGCGCTGGACGCGATGCCGCAAGGCGGAGAGTTCAGGATATCAACGAGGATTGAAGGCCAAAACATCGCGGTGGTGGAGTTTCGTGACAGCGGCAGCGGCTTTGCACCGGAAAACGCCGACGCCTTGTTTGAGCCGTTTTTCACAACCAAGGACAGGGGCAAAGGCACAGGATTAGGCCTGGCGATCTGCCGGGACATAGTTGAAAGCTACCACGGGCGAATAACCGCCGAAAACGTTCCCGCGGGCGGTAGTATATTTACTGTTTTCCTGCCGCTGCCGGGTAAGTTAAGAGACAATTCATAGAAGCCAACTGGAAAACGTTATGAGAAACAAGAACATTCTGGTTATAGACGACGATAAGATCATATTGGACTCGCTGTGCGAGTTCTTGTCGCTCGAGGGATTCGAGGCAGCCGGGGCAGAGACATTCAAGAGTGCTTTGGCCAGACTCGAAGAGGACAGCTACTGCCTGGTTATAACAGACGTCAATCTGCCGGATGGAGATGGGCTCGAGCTGCTGCATACTATCCGCAAGAACTATCCTCAAACGGTAGTCATTGTGATAACCGGATACGGGACTATAGAAAGCGCGGTTCAGGCCATCAAGCTCGGGGCGTACGACTACCTTACCAAGCCTATTGTCGATGATGAACTGCGGCTGGCGGTGGAAAGGGCCATCAAGCAACAATCGCTTATGAGCGAGAATGAGAACCTGCGGCTGCAGCTCGAACAGAAGTACAGCCTTGAGAACATAATCAGCCATCATTACAAGATGGCGAAGATTTTCGACCTCATTGAGGCCGTTGCCGACAGCAAGACGACAATACTAATGGCCGGGCCGTCGGGAACCGGCAAGAGCATGCTGGCAAGGGTAATACACCATCGCTCCGGCAGATGCAATCAGGCGTTTGTCGAGGTAAGCTGCGGGGCCCTTCCGGAAACGCTGCTTGAGAGTGAGTTGTTCGGACATACCAAGGGAGCGTTCACCGGCGCCGTGAACAATAAGGATGGTAAATTCCTGGCGGCAAACGGGGGAACGATTTTTCTGGATGAAATATCCAACGCCTCGCCCGGTCTGCAGGCCAAGCTCCTGCGTGTTCTGGAGGACCGTCAGTTCGAGGCGGTCGGCAGTAACACGACTATAACGGTCGATACGCGAATTGTGTTAGCCTCGAACCGTGACCTGGATGAGGAAGTCAGAAAGAACAGGTTCCGTGAAGATTTGTATTACCGGATAAACGTCGTGAAAATAGACCTTCCGCCGCTGTGTGAGCGGGTGGGAGACGTCAGGCTGCTGGCTGAGCATTTCCTGCGAATGTATTCGGCGCAGCACAACAGAGAAAAACTCGGCTTTGCCGACGAGACGATGGAGTATTTAGAGTGTTACTCGTGGCCCGGCAATGTTCGTGAGCTGGAGAACGTAATCGAGCGGGCGGCGCTGCTGAGCAAGAGCAAATTCATAGGGGCCGACGACCTGCCGGAGTCAATCAAACTCCAGCAGAACCAGTTCAAGAGAGCTTTTGAGGCAATGAGTCTAAAAGAAGCGCTGGCTGAGCCGGAAAAGAACATCATCCGCCAGGCACTTGAGGCCAATCACTGGAACAGGCAGGAGACGGCCAAGGCACTTCAAATAAACCGCACAACACTGTTCAAAAAGATGAAACGCTACGGTCTTTATGACGAGGCCGAGCGGTTAGGGCTGACTTGAGCAATTGTTTTTACAGGCGTGGATAGACGGGAGTTTTCTATGGCGGTGAGCTGGGGGTTTGCCCGACGATCTGCAACTTCGGCCTACATTACGCGCCGCCGATCTGAGTACCGGGGTGCGAGTCGATGAACGCGTCTGTAACTTCGAGAGGACTCATGCCAATCTTGCCGAAGATTTCCTCTTCGAGCTTGAATATCAAACGGTCAACTTTGGCGGTCTTTAGCTTGCTCTGCGCCGTTGAGCCGTGCAGGAGGGCGTTTCTTTTGTGAGCTTCTTCCAACCTTCTCCTTAATGGCACAATTTTGTCGTGCATTACCCTCTTATCAGCATAATAGACCAGCTTTTCTTCCCAGGTAGTGGGCCTTTCGTTCTCGTCGAGCAGTGACATATATCTGTGCTTTCTTATGGTTAAAGCCAGCTTTGGATACTTTGGTTTTAGAAGCTCGAAAGCGGCGTCTTCATGTGGAATGCCTCTATACTTTGCTTTTAGCCGGCGCCATTTTGCCTTGTCGTCTTCGGTGACCGGGCGGGCGAATCTGCTGTAGTCGGAGCTGGTAAAATCGCAGACTCTTAGAATATCGTGCAGCAGACAGGCCCTGTCCACGAGGTCGATGTCAACTTCCGTGCCGTTGGCCTTGAGTCTTTGCGCCAGGAAGACGGCCAGCTTGGCCACGGCCAGGCTGTGCTTTACGATATGCGAGGGGACGCGGCACTGCCCTATTATCTCGAAGCACTCTTTACGCGTTGGCAGATTGTATCTTTTCATTGATTAGTTCGGCAACCTTTTTGCCTGATTTGAGCATGCCGCCGAAGATTGGTCCCATTCTCGGCAGGCCGAACACCGAACATACGGACATGCCGGCGACGTAGAGACCGGGATACACTTCGCCGGCCTTTTCCACAACACCGCTCTCTGCTTTTTCCACGTCCATAAAGCTCTCCTGTATTCCTTTCGGACAGAGTTCGGGCTTTCTCTTGGTCAACATGGCAACGACTTCGGCTGCGTGCCCGGTTGCATCAACAAGGTACCTGCAAGAGATACAGAAGGGGTCCACATGCAGGCCGGCGGTCGTTATCGCTGAGCTATTGACCACAACGCCTTCAACTGCATCCTTCTTGAGGATAATGTCCTCGGCCTCGGTCAGGTTGAATATCTCTGCTCCTGCTTTTTTGGCTTTGTATGCCAGGGCCGTTGCGAATTCTATTGCGTCGGCCACGTACAGACCTTTTTGCTTTTTTGCAGTGATGCCGAACTCCTCGAGGATGTCCTTGTCCCGGACGACGATGACGTTATAACCGGCGGCTCCGCCCCAGATCCCGCCGCCTATTGAGAGCCGTTTTTCAAGCACGGTGGTTTTGACTGCCGCTTTGGCCAGATAGTAGGCGGCAGCAAGACCCGCCGGCCCTGCACCGACTACCGCAACGTCACTTTGGAGACGCTCCAACAATCTTCGGTTATACTCTTCTACAATTGCTCTGGAAATGTCGATTTCTATCACTTCTGAGTCCCTTCCTTTCTTAACCACAGATTACTCTGTGGCAAAAACAAAAAGAAGCACCCCGAAGAAAGAGTGCTTCATACCAACCTATGCGCTCCCTTCGCGGGCATTACCCCGATCAGGTCCACTTAGGGTCACCGCTAAACCAGCGATCTCTCAGCTGTAGTCCAAACTCACGTTCGGTCTTTAGCTCCCCTGGCCTATTCATATATTGGAGAGCATCATAACAGGTTCGGTCGATTAGGGCAAGGTTTTTTTGGAGCAACTGGAATCTTGCCGCTAAGCCCACGGGGCCCCTTGTGGGGACGCGAAGGCCCAAAAAGAACGTAATCGCTGATACATGCCTGGGCGGGCGCAGGTTTGCACGGATTGCGGTGGCCTTTGATTTTACCGCCGAGAGTACGGAGGATTTTGTGTGGGAAATTACTGGACAGGGCCCTGGCTGATTGGCTAAAGTTTTACCGGACAGAGAAGTAAGCTGCCTGAACGGAATGTTTGGACAATTGTGTAGCTGTCTTTGGCGTGGGAAGAACTGGATTCCTGCTTTCGCGGGAATGACATCGGGCCCATGGTGTCTTGAGGTGAGTTTATGGTGCAGTTTAGTTTCGGCGGTAAGAAGGGCCGGGCCGAACCTATCGCGGCCAGGTCCCGGCGCGGGAAGAAAAGCAAGGTAGGCATGGCCGTCTTCTTCTCGATCTTCGCCCTTGCCGGTGCGGGGATGTTATATCCTCTTGGGATTCGACCCGTAATGAACACGCTCGATGCCGAGAAGTGGGCCGAGGTGCCGTGCAAGATAATTTCGGCGCGCGTCAGCAGCCATACAGACGATGACGGGACGACTTACAGCGTCGATATACTCTACGAGTACAAATTTGACGGCAGGACATACAAGTCGAATCGCTATGATTTCATCGGCGGCTCATCGAGCGGACGCAGCGGTAAGGCCAAGGTTGTCAACGCATACAAAAAGGCCAAGGACCCTATATGCTATGTGAATCCGAGCAACCCGTCCGAAGCGGTGCTCAAGCGTGGCTTTCACCTGGGTCTCCTTTTTGCTCTTTTTCCGCTACCGTTCTTAGCAATCGGCATCGGCGGGCTTATCCATACTATCCGCAGCAAGAAGGGCAGGCTCAGGTCCACCACCGAGCAGTGGATGCCCGAGACAGCAGCGGGTGCGGGGGCGGAATTTGGCTTTGTCGGCCAGGCGGACTCAGGGCCTGTCGAACTGAAGTCGAGGCACACGCCGTTGGCGAAGCTGTTAGGCGGTATTGGCTTTGCGGCCATCTGGAACGGGATTCTCTCGATATTTGTGGTCCGTATCATAAGGGACTTCCAGCGGGGCGATCCGGAGTGGTTCGGAACGATATTTATGATACCTTTTGTGCTTATCGGGATCGGGGCGATAGGTTTCGTGCTCTACCAGTTGCTGGCGCTGTTCAATCCGCGCCCGACGCTTCGATTAAGCCCGGGCCGGATACCCCTCGGCGCAGCCGCAGAGCTGGGATGGCGGTTCTCCGGCAGAACGAATGTGATAAGTCAGCTAAAGATAACGCTGAGGGGCCGGGAGGAAGCGACTTACCGCCGAGGCACAAAAACACATACAGATAAGAATACGTTTTATGAGATGGAGCTTGTTTCGAGCACCCAGAGGGGTGAAATTGCCGCCGGACAGGTGGGGCTTATCATGCCAGCCGAGACAATGCACTCGTTTGAGGCGAAGAATAACAAGATTATCTGGGAGTTGAAAGTGCACGGTGACATCAAGAGATGGCCGGACGTTAAGGAATCGTTCAAGATAACCGTAGCGCCGGCCAAAAACAATTGATGATTGATTATTTCTCTGTAATACAATCTTGTATCTTCTTGTTTTTCTTGCGCGTATTTTGTACTGAGTAATCGTAAGCTCTTTATTCTTAATGTGTTATGGCGTTTTTTTAATAGACGAACTTTTTGGTTGCGGCTATGCTGCTCCAGGTTAATCCGTGTCCAAAGACAAAATCCATCGAGTCATCTGCTTATTTTCGCTTTC
>CAYWOD010000176.1:2935-7780 GCA_964459805.1 uncultured Pirellulales bacterium | reverse complement strand
CCTTGATAAGTTGGGGCATAATTGTAGTGCACCTACGCATTAACCGGATGAGGCATAAAACCCTGATACGGCCCACGCTGGAGCCTTCCTTCGCGATTCAGGAGCAGATACCATCTATAGTGTCATTGCGAGGAGCGAAGCGACGAAGCAATCCCAATCTTGATCTTGGCAAGCCCAGCTCGTAGGTTGGGCTTGAGCCCACCATCATACTGTCGTTCAATTCTGGACGGTGGTTTCGTATCGCACGCCTTCGGGTACGGGTACGGGGACGGCGACTGTCACGCCGTGGTCGCCGGCGGTTTTTTGCGATGAATCGACCGCTACGAAGGCGGTGTAGGCCGACATCAGGCCGTACTCGAGGGCGACCTGCTTGATTTCGTCGGGCAGGTCGCTCGTTGTGTCGTAGGTGGCCTGGTTGGCGAGGTCCTCGATTTTCTTGCGTGCCCAGACGCAGGCGATGCCCCGATGAGCGGCGGACGAATCATCGAGGTCAATCGGGATCGATATGTCCTGGTAGTGACCGCCTACCTTTCCCGTGATGTTGATCGTCGTTTTTCCTTGTCCCTTGAACCTGCCCGTAAGTATCACCGGCCTCCCGACAAAGAGGTCCGGTATATGGCGCGGGTACATATCCGTAACCGCCATCTGTCCCCAGTCGATTGTCACGTCGGTCAGGGCCGGGTGGCTGATCCGATCGTAATACAAATCGACGATCTCACCGGCGCTGTCGTCCAGCCCCATATATGCAACAGCCCCTCGACCGAGCTTGGCCATCCTGTCTAAGAGGTATCGGTTGACCGAAGAACCGACGCCAAAGCTGAATATTCTGCTCTCGCCTAATCGCTCCTGGACCGCCGCGAGGATTTGGGCCTCGTTGCCGATATACCCGTCGGTCATAAACGAAACCAAGCGAAATCTGTGCGGGTCGTGCTCGAATTCCAGCGCCGCCTTGATGCCCTCGATCATCATGGTCCCTCCGCTGCCTTTAAGAGAATCCACGTATTTGAGACCTCTGCGGATGTTCTCCGGCGTAACGGACACGGGTTTGGGCCCGAGCTGCGAAGCGTTATTTGAAAAGCGGATTATCTGGAACGTATCGTCCGGCTCGAGTTTCTTCAGCGCCCGCCTGATGGCGTCCTTGGCCTTGGCGATTGGTTTTCCGCTCATACTGCCCGAGCAGTCCAGCACGAAGATCATCTCCATCGGCGCCCGCCTGAGAGACGAGAGATTCGCGGGCGGATACAGCATCAGCGTAAAAAAGCCCCCTCGCTTGTCCCTGTGGACCACCAGGGCCGACTTTAATTTCCTGCCGGCGACCCTGTACCGCAGCACAAAGTCCTTGTTCGGGATACTGTCGAGCGGGCTTAGTTTCACCGTAAGCTTCTCCGGCGCCGCAGCGCTCTTGCTGATTGCGTGGTTCGAGCAGGCCGCCTCTTCGATAGCGACGCCGGCGTTGATATCGACCGTCAGCGAGATATCGTGCCCGCTGCGTTCGCCGGGCTTTAGATACTGGACCTCGGTCTTCTGGCCCGATATACCGGCCTTGCCGCGCGCCACCGCCCCGACGCCGTCGGTGAAGCCGGGAGGATTGAACCGCGGCCCCACCACCATCGGGAATACAAACTCATACCACCCGTCCACGTATGCCAACGTGTTGAAGTACTTGATATTGACGTCGATTTTCTTGCCTGGCTCGATGTTGGCGACCTTCTGCGTGAAGATGTTCGGCCGCTCCTGCGTAAGAAGCGAAGCCACGTGCCCCTGGTCCCGCGCCTCTTTGTAGATTCTCTCGGCCTCTTGTCGCTCGCGGATGATGCCGCGAATCTTCCGCTCGCCGACTACCATTATAAACTCATTGATCGCCGCGTTCTGCGGCAGCGGGAATACATAGACCGCCTCAATCTTCTCGTCGTACGGATTGCCAAACTGCTGCGTCACCTCCACCGTCGCAATATAGCCGCTGATTTGCCCCTTGACGTCCGTATGCTTGAGAGGCAGCGGTATCTCTTTCTCCTGCCCGGGCGGCTTGCAAATCATAGCCCCGCAGCCGGGCGTTTCAGCGTCGCGAGCAACAACAGCAACCTCGGCCTTGGCGATAACCCATATCTCATCCGCGCTTACCGTCCGCAGGTCTATCGGCAAAGGCCCACCGGGCCCCGGCTTCGGTGTGTAACCCAGTCGTCCCCGCGTGCCGAGCCTTTTCACAAACTTCTCCCCGAGGTACCGCCCATTTGTTGTGTAGCTACTCCCATAGCCTCCACCATAACCACCGTACCCGCCACCCGCATATCCTCCGTAGCCGCCACGCGGCAAAAAAGTACGGTGCCCGTCGTGGTGCATAGCGTCGCCGTCGCCGTAACCGCCGTATTCCCCCATGCCGTAGGCGCCGGAATCCAGCTCAAACAACTTGCCATCTATCGGTATATCGCCCAGCACCGGCGTTTTTTTCCCGTTGAAACCGGTTTTTTCCCTTTCTGACAGGTCCTTAGCGGTCCGGGTCTCTTTGCCAACAATCTCGCGCCAACTCTTCGGATAAGTAATCTGGTCCTTGTATGGCGTTGCGGCCGGGCCGGTTCTGAGCCGGTCGTCTTCTCGTTCGGCTGGTCCGGGCTCTCTAACACCACAAGAGACCACGCGCTTAGCCGTCCGATGCGAGCTGCACCCGACGAAGTAGCCGACCAGTATTAGGCCCGTCAAGGCCAGGATAATTGAGGCTGCTTTTAGTTTCGTCTTCACTTTTGTTCTCCTGTCTCGAACGTGATTTCGGCTGGTATCTCTTCTCCATCCGCATCGGCGGCGACAGTAAGTTCGAGGCCGTATTCCGGCTCGACCTGGCCGGTTATCTGCAGATGGATGGTGGCGATTCGCGTCCGCCCGCTCGGCAGCTCGTTCGCCGTGCTAAAGGCCGCGATGATAACGCGGTCGTTCGCCAATGCAGCCGGGTCGTAGTAACCCGGCTCCTCGAATGCCGCGTGCTCCCCGCCTTCGACCCCGACAATCTTGATTTGCCCGCCGAACGCCTTGAGCTCAAACTGAAACGCTCCAAGCGCCCGTTCCCCCGAATCGACATAGATATGCAGCGGGGCAAATCGAACCATCGGCCGGCCCGTCGGATATTCCGACTCCGGCTGCCTCGCCAGGACCGGCACCATTAAGCACATACTGCCTAAGACTATAAGTGCGGTTTTTTTCATTGTTAGACTCCTTTATCCAGACGCACGGCCGCAAATGCAACCGAGTCAACGTCGTCGCGATTGACCTGCCCGTCGCCGTTGATGTCCCATTTTGCCTGCCTCGTCTCCGCCGACTCGATATGCCGGGCCAATTTGAACGCATCCAAAATATCCACCCGCCCGTTCTCGTCTATGTCGCTCGCAAGCCTCGCCTTGGCCACAAGCGTTGTTGAGGCAAACTGGTCGGACTTGCTCTTTCGTTCTGCCGGCGGTGCTGAGAAATGCTGGTCGGACTTGCTCTCTTGCTCCGAGGGGCCGGAGAATCTCGTCTCCAGCACCACCGCAAATATAATAACAGCCGCAGCGGCGGCAGCGGATGCAACCCAGCGAGACCACGGGCGCCGCCGGCCCCTGCGGACAAAATGCCGATTCGCACGGTCAATAACCGCCCTGTCCACCTCAGCCGGCACCGATAAGCCCGACCCAAAAAGCGCATTCAGGTCTTCGGCCAGCTTGGGACAAGCCTCGAAATCGGCTTCGTCATCGAAATGTCCCGTTTTATCACTCATAATCAACGCTCTAATACCTTTAGGCGCCAAACGCACCAAAAAGTTCAAAGTTTCCCGGCGGTTGAGCCACTTTTTGAACTCAGACTGACCGATTGCAGATCGTCATCCTGAGGCGCAGCCAAAGGTTCCGGCCTTATCAGCAGATAACCGCATTTTGTACTAAGACCGGATTCTTCGCTTCACTGCGTTTCGGTCATTCGAGGAAGTAATCCCGTGTTCGGCGGTCATCGCGGAGCTTTTGCAGGGCCTGGTACAGCCTTGATTTGACCGTGCCTGTGGGGATGTTCAGAGCCTCGGCGATTTCTTTTAGGCTCATATCATCGAGATACTTCATCAGCAGCACCTCCCGCTGCTGGTCGGAAAGCACCGCCAGAACCGCGGCCAGCTCGCCACGCGTTGTCTCTTTCGGAGCCGGTGCCGGTATTTCGCCCAAAAGCTCGTCGTCGGACCCGAACCGCCGGCTCTTGCGACGCACCGCAAAGGATGTATGCTTGACGACCGGATAGAGGAATGTAGTCATTGACGCCGTAAGCTCGAAGCCCGGAAACTTCCGCAGCAGGTAGCCAAACGTTTCCTGCACAACGTCCAGAGCATCGGCATGGTTCCGCGTGAATCGCCAGGCCAAGCGGTAAACCCAGTCGCGATAGCGATAGTAAAGGGCCTCGAACGCATCCGCATCGCCTTTATTTGCCAACGCAATCAGTTCTTCGTCGGATTTCATACAAGATCGGCCTCTCGCCGAAGAAACGATCGCCCAACCGGGCGCATCTTTGATATGCAGTCTAACCCCTCCACCGGCCGTTTTCAATCAGCAAGTCGGCCTCGCAGACGATTTCCGGTTGCCGGAATGTCCCGTCGGTACTTTCCCCCCGCGCGTATTTCTTAGCCGACCTTGCTGATCTCGAAGGTTACTGTTCCGCCATCGGTGAATGCGACCGAGTCCGGGCAGTGAATGTAGGCCTTGCTCTTATATCTCAAAAACAGTGTAAATCCGTGTCCAAAGCCGAATCGGTCTGTTTAAGCATTCTATTATGTTGGCCGCGCCGGCCCGGTCAAGGTATTTTCACGTTGCAAGGTGATTTTCGGGCCGTTTTCCATTGTAA
>CAYWOD010000176.1:0-2835 GCA_964459805.1 uncultured Pirellulales bacterium | reverse complement strand
CCGGTCAAGGTATTTTCACGTTGCAAGGTGATTTTCGGGCCGTTTTCCATTGTAAATCCATCGCAGAGCCATTACTATAGCCCCCGATTAAAAGGCTTCTGCAATTTTGCAGAACTCATAACGTCAAAGGAGAAAAAGGACTATGGCAGAAGAGTTGGTCGGGTTAATAGGCGGCACGGGCCTGGGCGATGTACTGGCTGAGCAGATTACAGATGTGGAGCTGCACGAGGTCGATACGCCGTTCGGCAAGCCGAGCGCACCGGTCCTGGTAGGGAAATACAGTGGCAGGAAGGTCGCATTTCTAAATCGCCACGGCAAAGGACACAAGCTCTCGCCGAGCGAAGTACCATACGCAGCCAACATCTTCGCCCTGAAGAAGCTCGGTGCGCATCTGGTCGTAGGCAGCGGGGCTGTAGGTTCGCTTCGGGAAGATATCGCACCGGGCGACCTGGTTATTGCCGATCAGCTCATCGACAAGACCTACAAGCGAGTAAGCACTTATTTCACCGGTTTCGCAGCGGTGCACTGTGAGATGGCACAGCCTCTTTGCGGGCGGGTTCGTGAGATATTGATCGGCTCGGCCAGGCGGATCGATGTTAAGACCCACGCAGAGGGCACATACGTCTGTATGGAAGGGCCGCAATTCTCCACGCGGGCCGAATCTTTGATGCACCGGGCCTGGGGCGGTGACGTCATCGGCATGACCGCTATGCCGGAGGCAAAGCTCGCCAGAGAAGCGCAGATATGCTATGGGCTGGTCGCGTTGGCCAGTGACTACGACTGCTGGAGGCCTCACGAGCACAACAAAGACAAACAGGCGTTGCTCAAAGAGATAATGGGAAATCTCCAGGCGGCGACAAATAACTGCCTGAAACTGATCAAGGCAGTCTTGGCAGGCCCGGCCGACCTTGTCTGCGAGGATTGTCCGTGTCGGAACAGCCTTGATTTGGCTGTCTGGACGGAGCAGAGCCAAATCGACCCTGCCGACAGAGAAAAACTAAAAGTGCTTTTCGAGTAGTCCGAGGCTTTGAAAGAAAGCCCGGTAATAGCCCCCATATCGCCTGGATTCTACAGGGGCTCGTAAAAACCTAAGTTGAGAGGATGACAAGATGAGAAAACCAGCTCAAATGGCAATTGCCTTTGCGGCGTGTGCTGCAATTGTTATGCTGACCGCACGCAGCGAGGGGCAAACGGCCGCTGAAAACACGCAGCCAAAGGCACAATCACGGCAGACAGGCACGCGAATCTCAAGGGCGGGCGAGCTTATTGAAGACAGCCGGTTCATACAGATCCCGGGCCCCAACCCTGTCATCAAGCCCGGCCCCGACGGCGCCTGGGATGACGGCGTCACAGAGGCCTCTGACGCATTCAAGGACGTCGATACCTATTACTTCTATTATCACGCCACCGGCGGCGGCAAGGGATATCGCCTCGGCGTGGCCAGCTCTCGCCATCCCTTGGGACCCTTCAAGAAGCACGGCGACAAGCCCGTTCTCGACCTCGGGCCCAAGGGAAGCTGGGATGACAGGTACGTCGCCTGCGCCATGGTCCTCAAAGAGGCCGAGAAAGAGTATTATATGTGGTATTCCGGCTACGGCAGCGCCCGTAAACATCGAAAGTGGAGCATCGGCCTGGCCACCGCTGAGCATCCAACGGGACCCTGGAAAAAACACGAAGGCAACCCCATCCTCGAAGATTTCGGCTATGTCGGCGGTGTCCTCAAGGTCAACCGAAAGTACCACCTGTACAGCGCCTATCCCATCAGCTCGGCGGGTTACAAGGGCGATTACAGCCCACTGGCTCTGGCGACAGCCCAGAGACCCGAAGGACCGTACACCAAATACCCCGGCAATCCCCTTATGAAAAAAGGCGATTTCGGCGACTGGGACGATGGCGGTATCTCCGAAGCGGAGGTCCTCTATCATAACGGCGCGTTCCACATGTTCTACGGCGGGACCCATCTGCTCGGCCCTCGGCTGGAAAGTATCGGTTATGCCTACAGCCTGGACGGCTACAATTTTATAAAGTACGGACGCAACCCCGTGGCCGTCCGACAGGCCAATCCGAACGCCGCGGCCTTCGCCGAGGTGCACGCCATCATCGAGCCTCCGTTTGTCTATCTCTATCACACCCTGCGGTATGAAAAGCATGGCGATGACCGCTTCGGCTGGTTTGAAGACCTGGGCGTCCAGGTCCTGGTCACGCAGAGGCCTTTCAGCCTCGATATGCCCGTGCTCAACATCGAATCTCTCGATTCCGGCCAAACAACTTCTTTGGATCAATCCCCGCCGGTGAGCTTGGGCCACGTTAGCCGGCTGTCCCTGACCGCCGAGTGTGCCTACAGCAAAAACGCCGCAAGGCCGATAAAGATCCACGTCAGGGCGAGCTACGACGGTATGACCTACGACACCGTCGATTTGTACACCTTCGAGAACGATTTTAAGCCGGGACAAACGGCCAGAAAAACCATCGAACTGGACCCCAAAGCCCCGTTCATTAAGGTTCTCGTCGAAAACCAGGACCAGAGCCGCAGCGTCTCCGATATCCGGGTAATAGCTGCTCTGGCCGGCTGATAAACAAAGTCCGAAGTGCTTCTCAAACGGGCTTGACAAGCTCGCTTAGCCCGGATTTCTTATTAACCGCAGAGACCGCCGAGAAAACAAAAATTGCATCCCCTTATTACGTAATCAGTTACACAAATACTCGTTCCCAAGCTGATTGCATGCCCTCAAGCTCACTCAAGCACAGTATAACAACGGACAAGCGCCGGAACCTGCCAGTCGGGTGTGAAATTGTCTTCTGGCAGGATGTAAACCTCTCGTTAACAGTCTGTTA
>CAYWOD010000175.1:0-7896 GCA_964459805.1 uncultured Pirellulales bacterium | reverse complement strand
GGTTATAGGTTGAACATTGAGAGTATTTCGCTTGCTACGGGTGGGCAGCCGGAGAGGAATGGGCCGCGGTTTCTGTGCTTAGCGGTACAGTTGCCGACACAGAGAGTGCCGGGCGGCAATTCGTTATGGCCTTTGCCGATAGCGATAGTAATATCCCGGCGGCCGGGTGCGGCATCATGCAACTGCTTTGCGTATTTCCTTAGAAACATCAGTAACGTTGACTGGCACGCACTGCAAGATTGCTCATCGAGGATATTGAATCCGGAAAACTCAATCGAGAGCTCGTCGGGAGGCAGGGCAAAAGAGTCCTGAACGTCCTTCCAGTTTTGAGGGTGCACATCGATTGAATCGAGGTCAATGCGGCCGTAGCCTCTTTGTGCTCCCATCCGTAAATGCGGAATGTCCCAGGCAGATATTCCCATGATAGCAGATGCAACGGCATCGGCGGCAAAGGCATCGAGGCCGACAAGGACCACGCCCAACGGCTTGGGTGTGCCCGCACTTGGGCCGAGGCCCTCCATGCCGATTGTCCCATCAATGATTGACAGATGAGGACGTAAGACCGAAGACATATCGGCGATGGCAATATCCAACGGTTTTTCCTGACATCCGGAGGGCTGCGATAACATGTGTAAGTCCACTTTGGCGCGCCGCCACAAGCATCCCTTCATATTCTTTACAGAAAGCGTTACGCCCGTGTGCATGTGGGTTTTCATCACGGGAATTGAGACAATAACATCATATTCTGCAATCTCCCTGCATACTTTGAGCGATTTAATTGCAACACCATCGGGGAGCTCAAGAGTGAGATAGCGGCGGACGTCCATATCGATCAACGGACAATTTCGGCTTTCGGCGACGGCAGTGATACCGCTGCTCTCAAAGGCCTCCAACGCGGCGACGCCGGTTATTGGACTTTCGCCTACGGCAACATCGGCCCGGGCTTCTCTGAAGGCATCAATTGCAGCAGCTACGACCTGGGGATGTGTTGTGATGCCGGTTTGAGGTTGAACGTTGCGGCCTACATTGGGCTTAAGCAATACGCGTTTGGCTTTTGTGGGTGACAAATCGATATTGGAGAGGGCCTTTCGCGTGTTACTATAAGGGTCGTCTCCAGATGCCCAGAAAACCGACGGACGAGAGGCGTCAAGATTAAAGGGGCTGCGTGACAATACGGTACTGCCGGCGATGCTATCTATATGCATGTCGAAGGAGCTAAGTACGTTGTCGGCGGAAGATTCTTTCATAGTCTTATTGTGTTTGGGTCCGGATTCCTGACGAGGCAAATATCAACGTAACTGTTTGTGCTCATCCATTTATCTGCTGAAAAAAGTCCTTTCGGCGGTCCGTCAGCCCGTAGGGTGTCACCCCTCTGGGGCATTACGCCCTTGGCGCACTACATAAACCTCTTGCCCTGTGGCTTTTTAGGTTCGATCTGCGGGCGCGGGGCGACGCGGTTTTGTTTGATCCATTTTTCGATTTTGGCGACGATGTCGGGGTGCTCAGCAGCGATGTTGCTGGTCTCGGCGATGTCCTTGCTCAGGTCGTATAACTCGAACGGCGCGCCGGGCTTAGGACGCACGGCCTTGAATTTACCCATGCGCACGGCCTGTGCGGGGCCGCCGGGCTCGTTTCTGTCTTTGGCCCAGTTGTACCTTCCCCACTCCCAGTACATAAACTCATGCTTTTTCTGCTTCTCGCGGCCGAGCAGTGTGGGCACTATGGACAGCCCGTCCAGATTCCTGGGCATATATCGTCCCGCGCCGGCCAGCTCGGCGAAAGTCGGCATCATATCGGCAAAGTAGGTTGGGAGGTTGCTTTCGGTTCCGGGCTTTATTCTGCCCGGCCAGCGTGCGATGAACGGAACACGAATGCCACCCTCGTACATCGAGCGTTTGAAGGCTTTGAGGGGGCCGGACGAATCGAGGACGCCGTCGAACCGCTGGGCGGCGCCGTTGTCGGAGCAGAAAAATACTATCGTTCGCTCGTCGAGGTCCAGCTCGTTCAACAAATCCAGCAGTTGGCCGACGTGGCGGTCTATCATCGTATCCATCGCCGCGGCGACCTTTGCGCTCTGCGGCCAGTCCTTGTCCTTGTAGATCGCCCAGGCCGGGTCGGACTCGGGTATCTGATACTTGCCGTGCGGCGGCGTCCAGGGCGCGTAGCAGAAGAACCGGCTGCGCTTATTGCCGCGAATGAACTTGAGCGTCTGGTCGAAGATACGGTGGTGCGTGTAGCGCTCCATACTGCCGGGCTCGCCTTGCATCGGCACCTTTTCGCTATTGCGCCAGAGATACGGGGTCCAGTAGTCATGTGCGTGGACCTGGTGATAGTACCCGAAGAATTCGTCGAATCCCTGCTTCTCTGGCACGCCTGGCGTCCCTACGTCGCCGAGTCCCCACTTTCCGAATCCGCCGGTGGTGTAACCGCCCTTTTTGAGCACCTCGGCGACGGTGACATCCTCATCCCGCAACGGGATGCCGCCGGTATTGCCGCGGACGCTGGTATGGCCCATGTGCAGGCCCGTCATCAGCACGCTCCTCGCGGGCGCACAAACCGTACAGCCCGAGTAGGCATCAGTAAAGCGGACGCCCTCGGCGGCCATCCGGTCGATATTTGGCGTCTTGATTTGCTTGCTGCCGTAGCAGCCCAGGTCCGCCCAGCCCATATCATCGACAATGATAAAGACAATGTTGGGTCCGGCATCGGATGCCGAGCCACGCCGCTTTGGGTATGCGCCAACACAGCCTTCTGTCGCCAATGAGGCCATACCGACGCCCATCGCTTTTAAGAAATCTCGTCGTTTCATTTGTCTCTCCTGTACTCGTTTACTGTTTTACTTTCTTTTTTCGCTTGCCTCTTTTCTTGTTGACGTGGCGTGCATCGGGGTCGTACTTTGGGTTCTTTTGGGACGGAACGGGGGCGTTGATGCTCTTGCGCCAGTTAAGGAGCAGGGCGTGCAGCTCGTTTGCTTTTTCGGGCCGGGTTTTGGCGAGATCATTTTTCTCGCTGATATCGTCCTTAGTGTTATAAAGCTCGATTTTTCCGTCCTCGAAGAACTCTATCAGTTTCCAGTGGCCCTGCCTGACGGCGCCTGCCGGGGTCGTTCGCCACGGCTTCTGCTTCTCGTTGTAAGGCTCAAGATAGGCGGGGAAATGCCAGAAGATGGGGCGCTTCTGGAATTTTGAATTTGTAAAATTAAATTTGGAATTCTCTGTGTTCAGGAGGTTGACAATACTCTCGCCATCGAGCGTATGTCCCGGCGGCTTTCGCAGCCCGGCCATATCGAGCATTGTGGGATAGAAATCGATGCCGATTACGGGCGCCTCGCACTTGCCGGCCGGTTTGGTCACGCCCGGCCAGCGCACAATCATCGGCACGCGAATGCCGCCCTCATAGAGCATCCCCTTTGAGCCGCGCAATGGCGTCATCGCCGTGGCGTTACCGTAGCCGCCGTTGTCGGAGAAAAAGAAGACTACCGTATTGTCGGCCAGGGCCAATTCGTCGAGCTTGTCCAAAACGCTTCCGACACTCTCATCGACACTCTCGACCATTGCGGCATAAGTGGGGTTGTTGTGAACGTCATCACCCTTTTTCTTCTTATATTTCTCAATCAATTCCTTCTTCGCCTGTATCGGCGTATGCACGGCGTGATGCGAGAGGTACAGGAAAAAAGGCGTGTCCTTGTTTGCCTCGATAAAGTTGACGGCCTCATCGGTCAGAATGTCGGTTAGATACTCACCCTTCTTGTTGAAATGCCCCCCGCTGCTCTTAGGCACCACCACATCAAATCCCCGGTCCTGTGGTCTGTACGGCTCCTTATTGCCCAGATGCCACTTTCCGATACAGGCCGAGGTGTAGCCGGCCGGTTTCAAGGCCTCGGCGATTGTCACTGCCTCGGTAGTGAGCACCGTGGTGTTCTTAATGGGAATTAGCTTGCGCATATTGGCGGGCCCGCGCTCGGGACTTCCCACCGTATATACCCCGTGCCTGGGCCCATACTGGCCGGACATAAGACACGCACGCGTTGGCGCGCAGTTGGGGGCATTTGAATATGCACTGGTAAAGATTACTCCCTCGGCGGCCAGCCTATCAATCCGCGGGGTCTCGTAATACTTGCTGCCCATAAAGCCGAGGTCTTTCCAGCCCATATCGTCGATGAAGATAAAAACGAAATTGGGCCTTTTCTTTGAGGCTCCCGCCGAGCGTCCCGCAACACCGGGGGCACAGGCGGGCACCATCAGCGAGGCCGCGCCAAGACCGGCAGCTTTCAAAAAGTCACGCCGTTTCATAATCGCCTGTTCCGCCCTTTCCGATCTTGTATTGTCATTGCGAGGTCTGAAAGGCCGAAGCAATCTCTGGCGTTCGAGGGTTTTGAGATTGCCGCGTCGACCTTCGGCCTCCTCGCAATGACGGTGGCCATTTCAGTTCTCACGAAGCCCTACTCTCCGGGCATTTTCCAATGCTCGGACGGCGTCCTCGCGGCCTTCATATACTCTGCGATCTTCGCGACGATCTCCGGATGTTTTTGAGCTACGTTGTTCTGTTCGCCCAGATCGCTCTTTAGATTGTAAAGCTCAATCGGGCCATTGGGATTCTTGGCGACGTTTAGGCGAACGCCCTTCCAATCGCCCCATCGAACGGCCTGCTTCTTGCCCTGCTCGTGGAACTCCCAGTAGATATACTCGTGCTTCTTTTGCTTGTCGGGGCGACCTAACAGCGTCGAGACAAATGATATCCCGTCAATCCCCTTCGGAATCTTTACGCCGGCCAGTTCGCAGCAGGTCGGCAGGAAATCCCAGAACGCCGAGATGTGTCCGCTCTTTGAGCCGGGTTTAATCCTGCCGGGCCAGCGTGCAATCGTAGGCACGCGGATACCGCCCTCGTACAGAGCGCGCTTATACCCGCGCAGCGGTCCGGAGCTCTTAAAGAAGTTAGGGTCGGCGCCGCCTTCTCTGTGCGGCCCGTTGTCACTTGAGAACATGACAAAGGTATTGTCGTCGATGCCGAGGTCCTTGAGCCTGGCCATAAGCCTGCCGATGTCGCGATCCATTCGTGTTATCATCGCGGCGTGGCCTTTTTGCGGGTCGGGCCAGTCCTTGTCCGCATAAGGACCGAAATCAGGGACCTCCATTCCTTTGTTGCCGGCCTCGTTGTTGGCGTGTGGAATCGTAAGCGCCAGATACAGGAAGAAAGGCCCTTTCTTATTGTTTTCAACAAACGCCAGCGCCTCGGCTGCAAAGAGATCGTGGGAGTAAGTTACCTGCTTGGCCGAGACGCCCCAGCCGCCCTCGGCCGGCTTGGTGAGCTTGTTGCCCTCGAGCGTGATCTTGTCCTGATTCTTCCAGAGGAATTCCGGATAGTAGTTGTGGGCGTGCCTTTGATTGAGATAGCCGAACCAGTAGTCGAAGCCCTGCCTGTTCGGAATACCGGTACTGCCGGCCTCACCGAGTCCCCATTTGCCGATGATGCCGGTGGCGTAACCTGCCTTTTTCAACAGCTCAGAGACGGTGACATCTCCCGGGCGAAGCGGCAGACGCGCATTGCCGCGAACCAGGGCGTGGCCCGAATGCAGGGCCGTCATCAACACACACCGCGACGGGGCACAGACCGTGCTGCCAGCATAATGGTCGGTAAAGCGCATCCCTTCAGCTGCGAGCTTATCGATATTCGGCGTCTGTATCGTCTTTTGCCCGAAGCAGCCCACGTCACCATAGCCCAGATCGTCGGCCAGAATGAAAATGATATTCGGCTTTTTCCCTTTGCGTCCCCTCGCTCGCCCGGCACTCGCACAACTCGGCAACAACGAAGATGCGCCTGCCGACGCCATGGCAATACCCCCACTTCTCAGGAACTCTCTTCTTGTCTGGTTATTCATATCTGCTCGTGTAATCTTGAAGTTTTGCATTTGTGATTCGGCTGTTAGTATATTACGGGGGTGCGAAAGAGTCAAGGGCGGGACTAAAGACGCAGCGGGTAGAAGGCTGCCGCCTCAACGAAACCGCCTTTTGCTGATAGGCATCCATCAGATTCGCACGAGCGCAATCTCCCTGGCCACCGGCTTTCGAGGCAGCGAGATCGCTTGTTCTGAGACTAAAAAGCTTCGCTACTGTTGCCGGGCCGGTCAAAGCTGTCGCCAAATAAAAGGCGATTTGTCACCATCTTTGAAGCAGCCCTACATATTGCTGATACTATGGCCATTCTACGGACAATTTTATTTGTGGCTCAACTGCAAAAAAGTTGGTTGATTAACGCATGATTATGGGAGGAGTTATCGCTATTCGGGCGCCAGCATAAGCTCATAAGCCGGCGGCACCGTTAAAGCGGCCGGGCCTATCGTACCCGATGGCGGCGGGATTATCAATATTGGGGCCTACGGGGGAACTGCGGAAGCCAGCAAGTCCTACTTCGGCGAGCCGGTTTGCGAAACAATTGTTGCAGGCGATATAAACGGGGACTGTATTGTCGATTTCAAAGACTTTGCGTTTATGTCCTTGCATTGGCTGGAGGATAACAGGGGCCCGTAACAGTCTCTGCCACGAAGTCGGCAAGACAATAGGAGGTGTAAAGTGCCCAAGAATTGAAGTGCCTAAAGTATCTCTGTGGCCATTTTCTTTTTGCGCGTTCGGGCACGCGACAATATGCCCTGATGCTTCATTGTGACTTCCCTTTGAAAGAGTTTGCATTTATGGCAAAAAGGACCTTGGATAAAGAACGAGCCACAATGTATTAGGCCGACTCACCAATGTCAACCCCGCCGCAGCAGAACGTACACTCCGGCATATCGGGCGTTCGCCGGTTAACTAAAAAAGGGGCCTATACCGAACTAATCGGTATAGGCCCCGGATTGGTGCAAATCCCTGTGTCATTCCCGAAAAACTTGTCCACGCGTAGGCGGGTAACGGGAATGCACTTAGCCTCATCAAATCAACACGCATTACGGCCACCGTTGCTCATCCAGCCACCATAGGGCCAGTTCAGCGTAGTCCTTGAAGTCAATCGTGTTATCCTTGTACAGGTCAGCCTCCAACCCGGCAAGGTAGAGAATCTCTGGGCGTGAAAGACCGTAGTCATAGATGTGGACATCGTCAATCAGCCCATTGAAGTACCTGTCGTCGCTTGTGGCGCGCCGGCCTATGCTGACGTCTTCTCCAGCCGTGAGATTGTAGGTAGTGTCCGAACCGGAGAAGGTTGAATCTTGCTTACCGTCCACGTACAGCAGGGTATTCGGAACCTGTAAGTTGGCACCCTCGTTCACGACAAGGGCACCGTGGTGCCATTCACCGTCGTCAACGTAGGTATCGCCTCTGAGATTACCGCTTCCGTGCTCGGTACGCAGTCTGCCGCCGTCGAGGCGCCAGGACAGTCTCTGACGGCCTGCGTCTGTACCCCAGGTCACCATTTCGCCGTCACCGGTGGTCTTGAACCAGTTCGCAATAGTGAAAGCATGCTGGACCTCACTGGTAGCAAGAATGCCCTTGTAGCCGGTTAAATTCACGTAGCTGCTGCCGTCGAGGTCAATTGCCTGGCCAATCTGGCCAGTGGTATAAGCTATGGTGCCGCATGGGTCTCCATGATGGCCGTTGACGGAACTATCGAGCAGGTTGCCCTCGAACTCGTAGTATGCCTCTTGATTAGCGTCGCTGGGAACTGCTGCAGTAACGAGCCAGTTCTCTGCCATTACTTCAAGCTCTTTGTAGTCAACCACGCAATCCTGCACATAATCGACTATGGCGAAATCGGGCGAACGACGCGAAAGCACACATTTGGAAGAATACAACCTTATATCGTCAAAGCAGACTAAGCCTGAAGCAGGGCTGGCGCCTCTATCGAAACCAATTCTAATCGTTGTGACATTTGCAAGGTTCACGCCGAACAACGCCAGGTCAATATCCC
>CAYWOD010000174.1:0-7919 GCA_964459805.1 uncultured Pirellulales bacterium | reverse complement strand
AGGCAAAGCTCTTTGTTTTCAGAACAAGCAATCTCCCTCCCTCGAAGAGGGTGGGGAGGGAGATTGCGGTCGTGCGATTTAGATGGATGTCTAATAGCAGAAGGCGGTTTCGTTAAGGCGCCAGCCTTTTATCTAACCCTCTTTGGTTCCGGCTCGTCCGGGTTAGGGGATTACCCAAGGAGAAAACGAGTTGACGCGTGACCGCTCGTGCGTTAGAATTTTTTGGTTTTCATAAATGCCATTATGGATAAGGAGGTTATAGTTGTTTATGAATAGTATAAATGAATTATTAAAAGAGAAACTAACAGCGGAAAATTACAGCAGGCTCATGGCTTTGGGTAATGCGAAGCTGCACGCGTTTGTGGCTGATGCGATTGAGCTTACGGCAGCGGCGTCGGTCTATGTGTGCACGGATTCAGAAGAAGACAGGGCCCATATTCGCCGGCAGGCGGTGAAAAACGGGGAGGAGCGCCCGCTGGATGTTTCCGGGCACACCTGCCATTTCGACGGGTACTACGACCAGGCCCGCGATAAGGCCAGGACGAAGTATCTGTTGCGCCCCGGCTCCGATTTGGGGGCAAGTCTCAATTCTGCCGACAGCCAGCACGGCACCGAGGAGGTCCGTTCGTTCTTGAAGGATTCGATGGCCGGTCGGGAAATGCTCGTATTGTTTTTCTGTCTTGGGCCGGTCGATTCGGAGTTTTCGATCCCGTGCGTTCAGATAACGGATTCGCCATACGTCGCGCACAGCGAGACCATTCTCTATCGCCCCGGGTACGAGCAGTTCAGGAAGATTGGCGCGTCGGGCGCGTTTTTCAGATTTCTGCATTCGGAGGGCGAGCTTGAGAACGCTGTAAGCAAGAATATCGACAAGCGCCGCGTCTATATCGACCTTGAAGAGAATATCGTCTATAGCGTCAATACGCAATACGGGGGCAATACCATCGGTTTGAAGAAGCTGGCCCTTCGGCTGGCGATCAACAAGGCTTCGGGCGAAGGCTGGCTCGCCGAGCACATGTTCGTGATGGGTGCGCACGGGCCGGACGGCCGGGTAACTTACTTCGCCGGCGCATTTCCGTCGGCGTGCGGCAAGACCTCAACCTCGATGCTGCCGGGCCAGACCATTATCGGTGACGACATCGCGTATTTCCGCAAAATAAACGGCCAAATGCGGTCTGTGAACGTTGAAAAGGGCATCTTCGGCATCATTCGCGATGTCAATTCGACGGACGACCCGGTCATATACGAGGCCCTTACAAGCCCTTGCGAAGTGATATTCTCCAACGTGCTGATTGGCAAGGACAATAAGCCGAACTGGCTCGGAATGGGGGCCGAGCTGCCCGCCGAAGGCGTCAACCATTCGGGTAAATGGCGGAAGGGCAAAACCGATGCAGACGGCAATGAGATAACCGCCTCGCACAAAAATGCCCGTTATTGCCTGAGTATCGAGGACCTCAAGAACATGGATCCGCTGATGGACGATCCCGATGGTGTTGCGGTCGGCGGGATTATCTACGGCGGGCGAGACAGCGATACGTGGGTTCCGGTTGAGCAGGCCTTCAACTGGGCCGAGGGCATCATCCTCAAAGGCGCCTCGCTGGAATCCGAGACCACCGCTGCTACGCTGGGCGCCGAAGGTGTGCGGACGTTCAATTTGATGTCAAATCTCGATTTTCTCTCGATTCCGCTCGGGCGGTATATCCAGAACAACCTCGATTTCGCCGAAGGCGTTAAGAATCCGCCGTTGGTTTTCTCGGTGAATTACTTCCTCAAGGACGAGGACGGCAAGTACCTCAACGGCATGGGCGAGAAGCTGGTCTGGATTCTCTGGGCCGAATTGCGTGTGAACGGCGACGTCGAGGGCCTTGAGACGCCGACCGGCGTGATACCGAAATACGAGGATTTGGCCAAACTGTTCAAAAAGAATCTCGACGCCGAATACACGCAGGCCGACTACGTCCGGCAGTTCGCGGTTCGCATACCTGAGAACCTCGCCAAGCTCGACCGCGTCGAAAAGATCTACAAAGAGAAAGTTGCCGATACGCCTGCGATTTTGTTTGAGATGTTTGCCGAGGTCCGCAAGCGGCTCAAAGTGGCCGCCGAAGAGCACGGCGACAATATCTCACCGCTCGATTTGACGAGTTAGCAGGTGGCTTAAAAACGGCCGATTCCGGCTGCACATGCCGGGGGCGTAAATAAATATGCCTCATCCGGTTAATGCGTAGGTGGCCTGACAAACCAGGCTCTCGGACTTGGCTGGAGAGAAAAATCGTTTGGGCAGAGGCTCAAATTTGGGGCACAGGGGGGAATGGCATGAAGATAAGCCATAACTCTTTGCTCAAAAGTGACTTATTGAATTCCTTGCCTTGCATGATTGACTCCCCAAATAGAATACAGAGAACACGAAGATTTCATACTGTGTTCTTCTCAGTGCCCTCTGTGCCCTTTGTGGTTCCTTGGTGTTCTACGAGGGATTCCAGGCCAGCGGCCAAACCCATAATTGATGCCGCACAGGACTCACGTAAGTTGCTTCGTTTTCAACGCTTATCACTAACTTCATGCCATTCGGCACAGGGGTGGAAATTTGTGCCTCTGGGGCCCTGAACGATTTTTCTCGGTGGTGCGATACGCTCATAGACCTACTCATTTCCCGGATGTGCCCTTTTTTTCTACTATAGCCGTGAGAAATGCGGGCTAAGAGCTTGCGCCGGATAACGACAGCAGCTCGGTGAATACAGGCGGCGCAAAAACGCTCGGCCGGGGGGTTCAACAGCCTATCATTGTTGCCAATTCATCCTGTCTCCCTTCCTCTATGCAAAGGCTGGCTGTATCCTTGTTCTTTGTACTTTTCAAGCAGCTTTGTCAACCGTTCCACAATCTCCGGGCGCCTGTCCCATAAATCATTTTGCTCGTACGGGTCCTCCTGGAGGTCATATAGCTGTCCCGGAGTCCCTGGGACCGGCCCTTTGCCGCTGGGGCGGACCCACCCGCCGGACGTTTTCGTATCGAGTATCAACTTCCAGTTGCCCTGTCGTATGGAAAACACGCCAAAAACGGAATGGTGAACAATAGCCGGTCGAATCGGCTTGGCAAGTTTCTTGCCCAGAAGGGCGGGGAGGATATTGAAGCTATCCGGCCCAGCGTTGTCGGGAAGGTCCTTTTCCACAATAGCTGCACACGTCGCCATCAGGTCGGTCAGGCAGATAACCTCATCGCTTGTGCTGCCTGGTTTAATCTTCCCGGGCCAGCGGGCAATGAAGGGTATCCGGTGTCCGCCTTCCCATATATGCGACTTGTAGCCTCGAAGGTCGCCGGCCGACTTGTGGTCGTTAGCCCCGTGTCGGGGACCGTTGTCGCTTGTCATTATTATCAGTGTATCCCCTGTGAGCTTGAGACGGTCCAGGGCATCGAGGACCCGGCCAAGGGACCAGTCCACCCAGGCAACCAGGTCGCCCCGGGGGCCTTCTTCGGTACGACCCTCGGTGAAATCCGGCGGCAGCCAGGGAGCGTGCGGCGCCGAAAGCGCCAGATACAAAAAGAATGGCTTTTCGGGCGTTTTTTTGCAGTTATTCTCCATAAACTCAACGGCTTTTCCGCTGAATACGGTATCGACGTCCCTGACATCAAAGCCTTCGGCCATCCAGCCCGGTCGCGGCCGGTAGTCGGGATGAATGCCTTTATCTATCGGCATCTGCTTATTGGGTATGCCGACCGTGTGGCGATTCTCGATGTAGCAAAACGGACCGTCTATCGTCGAGCATGCGGCCGTGAAATATGCGTAATCGAACCCCAGATCCGCCGGACCACCGTTAATCGGTTTGGTGAAATCCACGTTTAGACCTTTCTCGGGGTCGCCATCCTGGTGTGACGAATACTTGCGGCCGTCTTTGGCGCTGCCCACATAACCGTTGTGCCGGATCCAGCCCACCCCGAGGTGCCACTTGCCGATGCAGGCGGTTCGGTAGCCTTGCTCTTGCATAAATGACCCCACCGTAGTGCTGCTCGGCTCTATCAATGGGTTCGTATAGCCTCCCACGACGCCGCTTCTGAGCCAGGTCCTCCAGCAGTATCTGCCCGTGAGCACGCCGTAGCGGGTTGGCGTGCAGACTGCCGACGGCGAGTGCGCATCGGTAAATCGAACGCCCTGGCTCGCCAAACGGTCGATATTCGGCGTCGGAATCTTCGAGTCCTTGTTGTAGCAGCCCACATCACCATAACCCATATCGTCTGCCATAATGAATATGATGTTGGGCCTGTGGGTGGGCCTTGCGCCGGCGGACGGCTTTGCGCTGCCCGCACATTGCGGAAGCACCAGCGAGGCCACGCCCAAACCGACAGCCTGGATAAATTGGCGGCGATTAACACGACTTGAAGTATTTGTTTTTGGTCCCATATTCGGCGTTCCTTTCGGAATATCCAACAAGGTCTATCGTGTGGTTTATAGGTTTATAAAGGATTATATCAACTTCAGGGACCAACAAACAGGGGGCCGGACGAAAAAAGCAGAGGAAGAACTCCTGGTTGTATGCGTTTGACACAGAACAGTCCTGAATTCACTTGACAAAAGGCGGTCCGGAAGTTAAGCTGGATAATGTGGCATGGGCTTGAAGCCCGTGAAAACACGGCCCGGATGGCCGTGCCACAGTCTAACCCGGGATAGGTCGTTTTTTGGGGTGCTTATAAGATGAAGGAAAAATGGGTGGTTTTCGCTGCTCTGGTGACATTTTCGTTTCTGGCGGTGGGTTCCAGCTCGCCGGCCGTCGATCCAAGGGCGATCGACAAGATACGCAGCAAAGCGGTGCTTAGTCAGCAGGATTTGCAGGTCATTGATGATTTTGTCGCTGATGGCGTGCAGGGATTACTACAAGCGAGGAGATTCACGGATATAGCAAGGCTTCGGACAATCATCCTGAGCAGACAGAGCACCCAGAACCAATATGCCCAGCAGTTCTCCAAATCGGCCCGCAAACACATTACGGCCGCTCTCCAGCAGGCTTCAATGCTGCCGGAAGACCGCAGAGTCAAGGTGACGATCAATCTTATGATGCTGATTGACGGTCTGGAGGACCTGATGCTGACGAATTTGTCGGTCGCGATGCTGAAGAGTAAGAATGCGGTTGTCCGCTATTGGGCTGTCCATTCGATTACAAACCCGGGTATCATAAAACAGCTAAACTCCGGAGGCGCGACGACCTCGCAACTGGCGCGGGCCATCGCAGGCAAACTTAAAGATCTGGTCGGCAGCAGTAACCCCGAGACTATGGGCTTGATCGCGCAATTCGCCGCGGACGCGCGGATTCCACAGGGAGAACAACTGCTGCTGCAAATAGCCAACACACGAATTAAGCAGTACGCCTCCTGGAAAGTGGAGTATGAGCTTCTCGACGGCGCCATACTAAAGCTGCTGGCCGATAAGATAATCTCGGGCAGTGCGAATAAATCTGTTGTTGCGCATCACTTCGGTCAATTGTATTCCTGCGCGATACAAAGGTACGTGAACGGCAAGGACCGTCTGAGCGATGCCCAGAAACAACAGTTGGCTTCGGTGCTGGTCGGGACCGAGGACAGTTGCATCGGCAAGCTTCTGGGGACACCGCAATCGGCGATAAAAAGGGCCGTTGAGCGTGAAGATGACCAGGCGCTTTGGACCGAACATAACAGGCTGCTCGGAAGCGATACGAAGACCGGTGCATTGCCGCTGAAACTCAAGTTCAAGTACGGGCCGGATTCAAGCGGCAAGAAGCGTAACGGACCGCTTGCTTTGCCGAGGCCGCCAGGGACCGGTTTCGTTAAATAGTTCCTGTTGCGGAAACAGCATTTGTCATTCCTGCGAAAGCAGGAATCCAGGTTTTTCGATATGGACCCCTGCTTTCGCAGGGGTGACATTGTCGGTTTTGGCTTTCCGCAACAGATACTAAGTAGAATCGGCCTTGCCGCGGGGCGGAGGGACCGAAGATGGAAAGTCGAAAGCTTTGCCGTAGCTGTTTCCGTTGAATTCCGTACTTTGTAGGGCACAATCAGCTTGGAGCAAAATGGATTTTGCGCTAAAGTTTTTGAGCATTTTGTTTGTGGCGGCACTGGCGACTACTGCCGGATGTGACGGCTCGGCCCCGGTCGAAGAACCCGATGAGATGGTCTTGCGGCACGTTCTTTACACGAAGATAGCAGGCCTGGACCCGGCCAATATAAGCGACATATATTCGCGCATAGTTGCCAGTCAAATCTTCGAGACGCTGTACGATTATCACTTTTTGAAGCGGCCATACGAGCTGGCGCCTTTGCTGGCCGAAGATATGCCGCGGATCAGCAAAGACCGGCTCGTCTATACCATAAGCATAAAAAGAGGGGTATATTTTCAGAGCGACGCCTGTTTCCCGGGCGGCAAAGCCAGAGAGCTAAAGGCGCACGACTTCGTTTATTCGTTCAAGAGAATAGCCGACATCAAGACCCTGAGCCCGAACTGGGCCTATCTGGATGAGCGGATTCTTGGGCTGGACGATTTCCGCGAATACACAAAGGGCTGCGCCGGTTCCGAGGACGTGGATTATTCCCGGCGGATCGAAGGATTGCAGACGCCCGATGACTACACGCTGCTTATTAAGCTCACAAAACCGTGGCCGCAGGTCATTTATACTGCCCTGGCGGATACTGCTTTTGCCCCTGTTGCCGAAGAGGCGGTTGATTATTACGGCCAGGATATCATAAGCCATCCCGTTGGCACCGGGCCTTTCAGGTTGAATGTATGGCGTCGCGGCAGCTACGTTGAGCTTGTGCGCAATCCCACATTCAGGGTGGAACTGTACCCGTGCGAAGGCCAGATCGGTGACGCCGAGGCCGGCTACCTCAACGACGCGGGAAAACGCATACCGTTCGCCGACAGGGTGGTTTGGACCGTCATCGAAGAATATCAGCCGGCCTGGCTCCTGTTCTTGCAGGGGAAGGTCGATGCCGGTGTAATTCCCAAAGACAGCTTCGACGAGGTCATCACCGGCGGCGGAGAATTGACGTCCGCAATGAAAGACCGCAACATACACCTGAAAAGCTTTGAGGACCCGTCAACCTACTGGCTCGGCTTCAATATGGCGGACGGTGTTCTCGGCAAGAACAAACCCCTGCGCCGGGCGATAAGCTGTGCCATAGACCGCGAGAGATTCATAGAGCTGTTTTTCAATAATCGACATTTGGTCGCCCACGGTGTGATACCGCCTATGATGTCTTCCTACAATCCCGAAATAAAAGAAAAAGGACATGCCCGCTATGATCCCCAAAAGGCAAAAGAGCTATTGGCCGAGGCCGAGAGGATCAGGGGACGCGAACTACCCGTGCTCAAGATCGCAATGCCGGGCGCTGGCACGTGGTTCCGTCAATATGGGCAATTCCTCAAGCGCAGTTTGAACGCCGTCGGGCTTGAAGCGGAGGTGCAATATATGGATCGGCCCACCTTTCAAGAGAAGCTGAGAGCCGGGAGCGTTCAGATGTTCGCATCGGGCGCGAGTGCATCGATCCCTGATGCGCTGGAGTTGCTGTCATTGTTTTACGGCAAGTACCGGGCTGGTGGGCCGAACGCATTCAACTACTCCAATCCGGAGTTTGACCAGCTTTATGAGAGAGCACAAGTGATGCCCGGCTGCCCCGAAAGGCGAGAGCTCTATCAGGAAATGGAGCTTATTGTACTGGATGATTGTCCGGCGGCGTTTTTGAACCACCGGGTCGCCTACGTGCTGGGCCATGACTGGTACAAGAATTACAAGCCGCACGCGTTCGCATTCGGCCTGAGTAAATATCGCAGAATTGACCTGGCCAAACGGGCGGCGTACAGAGATCTGGTCAAGAACATCGAATGACAACGTACATAACAAGGCGACTTTTATATTGCGTTCCGATTGTATTCGGCGTTCTGCTGCTAACGTTCTTCTTGT
>CAYWOD010000173.1:7750-7927 GCA_964459805.1 uncultured Pirellulales bacterium | reverse complement strand
TCGGCAAAAAGAAGGGTTTTGCTGTAATTATCACATTATTGTACGCGAGCACCCTCGCGGACTGCACCAAAGCGCTTGAACTCGATCCGAAAAACGCTATGGCCTATGCCAACCGAGCCGGTGCCTACTTAGCAAAAGGCGAATACGACAAGGCCATCGCCGACTGCACCAAGGCGC
>CAYWOD010000173.1:0-7650 GCA_964459805.1 uncultured Pirellulales bacterium | reverse complement strand
TTGAACTCGATCCGAAAAACGCCATGGCCTACGCCGCCCGAGGCGGAGCCTACGTGGAAAAAGGCGAATACGACAAAGCGATCGCCGATTACACCAAAGTGCTTGAACTCGATCCGAAAAACGCCATGGCCTACGCCGCCCGAGGCGGAGCCTACGTAGCAAAAGGCGAATACGACAAAGCCATCGCCGACTGCACAAAAGTGCTTGAACTCGATCCGAAAAACGCCATGGCCTATTACCACCGCGGCTATGTCTACTACGAAAAGGGTGATTACGACACCGCGATAGCAGACTGCAGTGAAGCAATTCGCCTCGATCCGAAAAACGGTGAGGCCTATGGCAGCCGAGGCTTAGCCTACATGGGGAAACGCGAGTGGGATAAAGCCATCGCCGACTTCACCGAGGCCATCCGGCTCGCTCCAAACCGAGCAGGACCCTATTTGGTTCGGAGCGGCGCCTATTTCGGAAAAGGCGAGCACGACAAAGCCATTGCCGACTGCAACGAAGCGATCCGGCTCGACCCGAAAAACCCTGTGGCCTGGGCTGGTAGGGCCACCGCCTACATCCGAAAAGGCGAATACGACAAAGCCATCGCCGACTGGAACGAAGCGCTTGAGCTCGATCCGAAAAACGCTGTGGCCTGGGCTGGCAGGGGCCGCGCCTACATCGAAAAGGGAGAGTTCGCCAGGGCGTTCGCCGACCTCGACCGGGCCATCGAGCTCTCACCAGATGCGGCGTCCTATGGTTGGAGGGCTTGGGCACATTTCCGCAAAGGTGACGGGAACGCCGCGATACGGGATTACAACACGGCCATAGGGCTTGACCCTGAGGACGCGAGCTGCCTCAACGGCCGAGGCTGGGCGTACATCAGCAAAGGAGAGTTCGCCAAGGCTCTCGGCGATCTCAACCGAGCTATCGAACTCTCGCCAGAGGCACACTGCTACGACACGAGAGCCTGGGCCTTCTTCCACACTGGCGACCTGCCAAGCGCGGAAAGTGATGCTCGCAAGGCAATAGCTCTGGATCCGAAGTATGAATGGTCCCACGTCTTACTCTTTCGCATCGAGGACGCCCGAGGCCATCACGCGGAAGCGGTGAAACAGGCGCGACAATTCTTGAGCACTGCTCCCACGGGCGCCGATGCGAAGTCCGCCCATCTTGTTCTGCGGTATTTTCTCGGTGAAGTTTCACTTGACGCCCTCCAAAAGCACCCCAGATGGTCCACCTACCAAGTCGTGGTCCGCGGGTACAAACCGGCAGGGTCGAAGCCATAGAAGGGAAAGTGTGTCGTATAGAGCAGAGCCGGCAGGGCGATCTTTAGCGGCTGCTCGCCCAAAAAAGTCGGCAGAATCACCCACAGATGGCCTTTTATGGCCGTCAGTGCCCGGATTTCTCATAATTTTGCGAATATCCCGTCTGCCGCCGGCTCATTCCTGTATCAGTCGCGCCAAATCTGCCCCTGAATGGTGATTTTTCCGAGTTTGCAACCGAAGAAAAACCGGATTCGCCTGCCAACAGCCCTTCTTGGGCCTGTCATATCTGGGTTGTTAGCCGAGATTCCTCGCAACTGTGAATAGCCAATCGCGCCGGTTTGCTTCGGGCCGGCCAAATTCTTTTTACTAAAGTGAGAAAAACCCTTGCAAACGCAGAAATGACTAATTAAAATACGTGGTTTGTAGAAATGTGAGAATGTGAAAGGTTTGTGAAGGACATTCGAGAAAGGATTTGTCCGAAAGATGTTGACGAGGCAGGAAAAGGGAAGTATTATCCATGATTTTGAAACGCACCAGGGCGATACCGGGTCACCGGAAGTACAGATTGCACTGTTGACTAAAAAGATCAACGATCTCACTGAGCACCTCAAGACTCATCGAAAAGACCACGCATCCAGGCGCGGTTTGCTGAAAATGGTCGGGACGAGGTCTGCTCTGCTGAAGTATGTGAGCAGCAAGGACGTCAAGCGTTATCAGCAAATCATATCCCGGCTTGGCTTGCGGAAATAGAGCAGCGCAACTGCATGGAAACGCAGGACTACCAATATCCTGCCGATTATGCACTTATGCCCGCCCGAACGCAGCGAGGCCTTTCGAGAACCTGCTTCACACGTACTAATGAGGTAGTTTATGTTTGATGTATGTAGAGTAGAAAGAGAAATTGGCGGCAGGACCCTATCAATCGAAACCGGCAGAATTGCCAAACAGGCCCACGGGGCCGTTCTGGTTCAGTATGCCGACACAGTCGTTTTGGTCGCCGCGACAACCGCACCACCGAGGTTTGAAGACATTGATTTTTTCCCTCTGACCGTTGAATATCGGGAAAAGCAAAGCGCTGCGGGCAAGTTCCCCGGCGGCTTCATTAAACGCGAGGGAAGGCCCAGCACAAAGGAAACCCTCACGGCCAGAACGATCGACAGGCCCATTCGGCCGCTCTTTCCAGAGGGTTATGTCCAGGAAGTGCAGGTACATGCCTCCGTTCTCAGTGCCGACCGCGAAAACGACCCGGATGTGCCCGCTATGATCGGCGCCAGCGCCGCCCTGACCATTAGCAAGATCCCATTCCTTGGACCTATCGGGGCCTGCAGATTGGGCAGAGTAGATGGCCAATTTGTCATAAATCCGACCCAGAAGCAACTCGAGGCCGGCGACCTGAATCTACTTCTCGGCGGACGAAAAGAGGCCATCAATATGATTGAGGTCGGCGCCAAGGAATTGTCCGAAGAGGTTATCGCTGAGGCCATCAGTACCGCACATCAAACCGTGGGCGTAGTCTGCGATATGATTGAAGAGCTTCGCGAAAAGGTCGGCGTCGAGAAGGAAATCCCACTTAGAGAAATGGACGAGGAGCTCTTTTCCGAGATCAGCTCAAAGATTACCGATAAGCTACGCGAGCTAAAGCAGATCGCCGATAAGCAGCAGCGAAGTACAGCCATCAAGGAGCTTTTCGAGTCCATCGCCGCCGAATACTGCGGCGACGAGGCGAACGGCGAACAGGCCGCCCCGAAACCCGAACCGAGATGTGAGAAGCCTGCGCTAAAACGCATGCTCGATAAGATTGAAAAGGGCATTGTCCGCAAGCTTCTCTCCGAAGGCAAGCGAATCGACGGCAGGGCCTACAACGACATCCGCCAGATCGCCTGTGAAGTAGGTATTTTGCCCAGAACTCACGGCTCAGCCTTGTTTACGCGCGGGGAAACCCAATCGGTGGTCACCGTTACCCTCGGCACAATCCGCGATGCCCAGATCATCGACGGGCTCCAGGACGAATACGCCCAGAATTTCACACTCCATTACAATTTTCCACCGTATTCCGTCGGCGAGTGTCGGCCGATTCGCGGGCCCGGCCGAAGGGAAATTGGCCACGGCGTCCTTGCCGAGAAGGCCCTTGTGGCCGTCAGGCCCCCCGACGACCAGTTCGCCTACACCATCAGGATCGTCTCCGACATCACAGAGTCCAATGGCTCCAGCTCGATGGCCTCTGTCTGCGGAGGCACGCTTGCGCTTATGGACGCAGGTGTTCCCATCAACAAGCCCGTTGCCGGCATATCTATTGGCATGATCACCGATGAAAACGGCCGCCACGAACTGCTCACCGACATTATCGGCGAGGAAGACCATTACGGCGATATGGACTTCAAGGTCGCCGGAACCGCGGACGGCATTACCGCCATTCAGCTCGATATCAAGGCCGAGGGCCTCGAACACAGCATTATGGTCGAGGCGCTCCAGCGGGCAAAAACCGCTCGTATGGATATCCTCAAGATTATGACCGAGGTCATCAGTGAGCCAAGGCCCGAATTGAGCGTCTATGCGCCGAAGCTCATCAGCATCGAGATTGATCCCGAACTGATCGGCAGGATAATTGGACCGGGCGGCAAGGTCATAAAGGGCATCCAGGAGCAGACCGACACCACGATCGAGGTCGAAGAGGATGGGACCGTTTACATAAGCTGTGTCGGCGGCGATGGGCACTTCAAGGCCAAAGAGATTATCGAAATGATGACTCAGCCGCCTCAGGTAGGACGGATATATCAGCAGGCAAAGGTTGTCTCAGTCAAAGATTTTGGAGTCTTTGTCGAAATAATCCCGGGTGTCGAAGGTCTCTGCCACATCAGCGAGCTCAGCGAAGGCTACGTCAAAAGTGTTGACGAGGTTTGCAAATCAGGTGATTTGATACCGGTCAAGTTGGTATTGATCGATGACCAGGGCAGATTAAAACTCTCCCGCAAGGCTGCTCTTGCCGAACAGCGTCAATCGCAAGGCCAGGAGCCGAAAAAAGCACAAGAAGGCCAACCGGACAGGAATAGGGGCAGGGACAGGACAAGACGCTAACTTCGGCCCGGCCTGGACAAATCATCTCGCCATTAAATGCCGGTAATCTGGGTGAGTTGTATCTGACGTTGCGGGATGTGGGCAAGGCGGCCGTACTCCAGTCCGCACCTTCGCTTCTTCGCGTATTGGCCTTTGTTTTGTGGGATTGACAGGCAGGGGGATAACACGTGCAGCAGTTCGTAGCTGGTTTCATCATTGCTTTGTTGCTGGTTGTGCCGGTGCTTGTGTTTTTTCTGCACAAGAGAGTCGCCGGGATTCGAAGAACCCACAACGACCAGCTTGAGCAGCTTGAGAAATTGAGCAAGCTCACCGGCGGCCTTGCCCACGAGATCAAAAACCCGCTCTCCACAATCAAGGTCAACCTCAAGCTCATCGGCGAGGACCTGGAGGATGCAGGTTCGGGCCAATCTCCGGCAGAGGTCCCCGGCGACGTAAGTCGGGGCTCGGCCAGGGCGCTTAGGAAAATAGCAGTCGTCCAAAAGGAGACGGATAGACTCGAGCAGATACTCGATGGATTCCTCCGTTACATCGACAGAGCCGAACTGCAGTTGGCCGGAGTCGATATCAATGAGCTTATCGGCGATATGATCGACTTCTATTCGCCCCAGGCCCACACCCACAAGATAACCGTCCGCCAGCTTCTCCATAGTGCTCCCCTCGTTTGCAAAATCGATGCCGATATGCTAAAACAAGCGATATTGAACCTCTTTATCAACGCCCAGCAGGCTATGGGCGACGGCGGGGAGCTGATGATAAGGACCGAACAGCAAAAAAGTGATGCGATCATTAGGATCAGCGATACCGGAAGCGGCATCGCCCCGGACAAGCTGCCTCATATTTTCGATGCTTACTATTCTTCCCGGCCGCACGGCAGCGGGCTCGGGCTGCCCACCGCAAAGAAAATAGTCGAGGCGCATAATGGTTCGATAGTCGTCGAAAGTGACCTTGGCAAGGGAGCGCTATTTACCATTGCGTTGCCGCTTCAGCTTTCGTGAGGTGCGAGTTTGAGTCAAAAGGCAGGCGTAATTCTGGTTGTTGACGACGAGCGTGACCACGCCGACGGTATCGTTGAAGCCCTTGAGAAATTCTGCGCAAAGGCAATCGCCGCCTATACCGGCAAGGATGCCGTCGAGATCGTATCCAGCCGGCAGATAGACATTATCATTACCGATTTGAAACTCGGCGGCGACATCGACGGCCTGGCCGTGCTCGAAGAGGCAAAAAGGCATAATGAAAACACCGAAGTCATACTGATAACCGCATACGCAACCATTGACACCTGCAAAGAAGCTATAAGGCGCGGCGCTTACGATTACCTCGTCAAGCCAATCGATATCGGTGAGCTTCGAGCACTTGTGGACCAGGCCGCCCGCAAGATATCAGCCGCGCAATCCCGTGAGGCCCGGAGACACGTCGCCGCCGCGGACTTCATACTCGAAGGTGTCCCCGCCACAAATCCGGCAATGCAGGGCATACTCGAGGTACTCAGAAGAGTCGCGCCCACTAACATATCTGTTCTGATTGAGGGCGAGTCGGGCACGGGTAAGGAGCTCTTCGCAAGGGCGATCCACGAGAATTCGCCGCGCCGCAGCAGGCCGTTTCGTCCGATTAACTGCGCCGGCCTGAGCGAAACCCTCCTCGAAAGCGAGCTCTTCGGACACGTAAGGGGCGCATTCACCGGCGCTGCCGCAGATCGAAAGGGACTCTTCGAGATAGCCGACAAAGGAACGCTTCTCCTCGATGAGATCGGCGATATGCCCCTGAACATGCAGGCCAAGCTCCTCCGCGTCATCGAGGATGGTGTTGTTGTCCCGGTCGGTTCCAACAAACCTACAATCGTGGACGTTCGCATCATAAGCGCCACCAACCAGACACTAAGCAAGTTGATACAGCAGAACAAGTTCAGGCAAGACTTGTACTTCCGTATCAAAGGCGTAAATATCTCCCTCCCGGCACTGCGCGACAGGCCCGAAGACATACCGCAGCTTGTCGAACATTTCCTAAAAGAAGCCGCCGCCGAAACCGGCTCCAACGTCACCGGCATTACGCAGGCCGCTATGTCCGCCCTTACCAGCTACGACTGGCCCGGCAACATCCGCCAGCTTCGCAACACCATCAGGACTATGGTCGTTATGTGCGACCACGAGCAGATCGATATCCGCGACATCCCCCCCGAGATACATCAGGTCCGCCAATTGGCCCCCGGCGCCCGCGCTGTCACCGCCCTGGCCGGAGCCTCCCTAAACGAGATCGAAAAACACGCCATCGCAGACACACTCGCAAAAACAAAAGGAAACCGCGAAAAGGCAGCAAAAATCTTAGGCATCGGAGAAAGAACTCTCTACCGAAAAATCAAAGAATATAATCTGTAAACATCGCCCCTTGCTCGTCGCGCACCGCCCCGCGACGCATATTTAGCCCCCAGGCCTCGCCTGGGGGGCAATCAAACAAAGCCCCCAGCCAACCCCGACTCCTATATTGACCCGCAAATTGCCTCGGCATCGGAGAAAGAACACTCTACCGAAAAATCAAAGAATATAATCTGTAATATTTAACCATGGATTCGCAAGCATATTGCTCTGAGGTAGTCTCAATAGCACTCTGTGGTAGACTCGCGCGGATTTGCACATTGCCATAAACACCAATTCTCAGTACAATTCTAAAAAAGGTTGCTGTATGGTGCTCTCGATTGAACATTCCCGTTTGTGCGCGGGTAAGTAGCTTTAGAATAATAGTTTATGATTTTACTCGCGGGCATTTACTACCCTCAAGGGTATAAGTGCTCCCAAAGAGGTGCTGACATGGACGAATACGTAGAGGTCTTTGCTGCAAGCGATATTACGTTTGCCTATCTGATGAAAGCAAATCTTGAGACCGCAGGAATCCCGGTTCAGATCGCCAACGAGCATCTACAAGGAGCTTATTGTCTTGATGGCATGGTCCCATCTGTCCTCGTTCCGGCTGCCCACGTAGCCCAAGCTAAGCGGATTATCGAAGAGATTCAACATGCTTCACAGAATCACCACGATGACGATGAGCAACAACAATAGGCCATTATAGACACCTTGCCCAAAACGGGGAACAACGGCGAAAACGCCGCAAATTGCCTCGGAATCGGAGAAAGAACCTCTACCGAAAAATTAAAGAATATAATCTCTATGGGCAACCCCTTCGATATTCGTCATTCCTTGTTCGATATTCGATATTCGATATTCTTTTTCCCTTTTTTCTTTTGCCTTTTCCCTTCTTTTGTGTTATTTTCTGTCCCTAAAGGCGTGATGCATCCGGGAGCGGAATCAACACGAGATACGCTTCCTTAGCC
>CAYWOD010000172.1:0-7928 GCA_964459805.1 uncultured Pirellulales bacterium | reverse complement strand
CCGAAATACAAACCCTATCCCATACCCTGAGCAACGCCGAAGGCCCCCACCCCGAAACTTCGGCCCTTGCTCATTACCATCTACGAATGCCACGATGCGATCCCCGGCGTTGTTCCCGAGAAGTCAACTGCATCTACCACCCTTTTTTGCCTTTGATTGCAGTGGAAAAACCTTATAATGCTCTAACATTGGAGTCAGGAACCGGCAACAATGCCTTGCCCGAGTATCTGATATGAACAACAGAAGCTGTATTATCGTGGCGATTTGTGCACTGGCAGCCGTGCTGGTTCTTGCCGGCTGTCGTGAGCCTACACTCTACCCCGAGTTTGTCACGGTGCCGCATCCTTCGGCGACGGCACTTCTGGTTCAGCACCATATCGTGGGCAGGTCCGTCCGCAACAGGAGGATTATGACCCAGGTATTCGGCCGGGGCCCGGACGTTATCCTCGTAATGGCGACAATCCACGGCGACGAGCCGGCCGGCACGCCGCTCGTCCGAACACTGGCGCAATACATCAGAAAACACCTGGAAATACTCAACGGCCGCACCATCGTGCTCCTGCCCGTGGCCAATCCCGATGGAATGGCGGCCAATACCCGTCATAACGCCAACGGTGTCGATCTCAACCGCAACTTCGCCACCGCCAACCGTATCAATAGCGAACGCTTCGGCCGCTCCGCACTCTCCGAGCCGGAGGCTCGTGTTATCAAACAGCTAATCCGCCAATACGCCCCCGACCGAATCGTCACCATTCACCAACCGCTCGCCTGTATCGACTACGATGGCCCCGCCCGCGCCATCGCCGCGCGGATGGCCCAGTATTGCGATCTGCCCGTCAAAAAGCTCGGCGCCCGCCCCGGCTCACTCGGCTCATACGCCGGCCTCACGCTCGCCATCCCCATTATCACCTTCGAGATGCGAACAACCGACTCACAACTGCCCTCCCAATCCCTATGGCGAAAATACGGCAACGCCCTCCTCGCAGCAATCACCTACCCCAAACCCCCACAATAACAATACCCCGGCCAAAACACCTGTGAAACAACCAATATGCCCTCATCGCCCCCTTTTTCCCTTGATTCACCCTCGAAAGATGTTATAATACCCTTGTAGCTGGCTCTGAACATCTACAGGAGAAGAGCCCAATAGAGAAACAATCAGTTCTTGCATTCGCAATCGCCCTTTGCCTTGGCATCTCTATAGTCCGAGCAACGCTGATCTACGACGACGGTGGCCTGCACGAGATTGATTCGCACATATCCGACGGGATAGCTGTCAAAAATAGTCCTGGCGGTGACACGACCACCGTAAACCTTGTGACCGGCGGAATGATAAATTGGCTTTCTGCTATCGAAAACAGCGAGATCGTTATCTCTGGTGGGGCGATATTTCAAGACCCTTTTATGGGTGGCTGGCTTTCTGCTGCCGACAACAACGTTGTGACCATTTTCGGCGGCGGCATATGGAGTGACCTAAATGCTTTTCACAACGTCCAGATTACGATCTCCGCCGGGGAGATAAGGGGTTCTGTCGTGGCTGGCTACAGCAGCCAGATTACTATTTCGGGCGGAGTGATAAGGGGCAACCTGTTAGCTGCTGACAACAGCCAGCTTACTATCAGCGGCGGTACAATAGGCAATGAGCTAAGAGTTGGTGAGGAGGGCAGGGTTGCTATCTACGGCACCGGCTTCAACTATGGGTATGGTTCAATCACCCACACGTCGGGTGCAGAGTACACATTGGGAACGCTAACGGGCACGCTTGCGAGTGGCGAAGCAATTAATACTGTTTTCAAAATTTATGATGGGGGAACCATTGTACTTGCCCCTGAACCGGCCACGATTCTGCTTTTCGGCCTCGGCGCAGCGCTTTTAAGAAAATACCGCTAACGTTCTTGCACTTGAGTTTCATCCGGTTTCAGCATAGAATACGCCCAGAGAAACGCCGAAACCAGACTATCTAAGAACCTTAGTGCCTTCGTGGCGAAATAGCAGAAAAATGGCGATATTCAAGCTAAACAACGAGTTCAAGCCTGCGGGCGACCAGCCGGAGGCGATTGAGAAGCTGGTGGAGGGTCTGCGCGAGGGTACGAAATTCCAGACCCTGATGGGCGTCACCGGCAGCGGCAAGACTTTTACCATGGCCAAC
The DNA here is from genome assembly GCA_964459805.1 of uncultured Pirellulales bacterium. Taxonomy (GTDB): domain Bacteria; phylum Planctomycetota; class Phycisphaerae; order Sedimentisphaerales; family Anaerobacaceae; genus DAOVRL01. The sequence continues at coordinate 5,779 of CAYWOD010000172.1, read as the reverse complement.
GTTATCGCCCGGTTCGACCTGCCGGTGCTTGTGATATCTCACAACAAGACCTTGGCGGCGCAGCTCTATGAGGAATTCAAGGAGCTATTCCCCGAGAATGCCGTCGAGTACTTCGTCAGCTACTACGATTATTATCAGCCCGAGGCCTACATCCCCCAGCGAGATATATACATCGAAAAGGACGCCTCGAAAAACAACGACCTCGACCGGCTCCGGCTTTCGACCACCACGAGCCTTTCAACACGCAACGACTGCATTATCGTCGCCTCGGTCTCGTGCATCTTCGGCCTCGGCTCACCGGAAGACTACAAGGCCAGCGTAGTGGCGATTCGCAGCGGCGACCACGTCGATAGAAACGAGCTGTTAGGCAGATTAGCCGACATCCAATATACGAGAAACGACGTTGATTTCCAGCGAGGCACCTTCCGCGTCCGCGGGGACGTCGTCGAGCTCCATCCTTCTTACGAATCGTTCGCCGTTCGCATCGAGTTCTTCGGCGACCAAATAGAAAAGATTACCTACATCAATCCCATCTCCGCCGAGACGCTTGCCGTTGAACAGCAGGTCTTCATATACCCGGCCCAGCACTATATAATGCCGGGTGAGAGAATCGGCTCTGCGGTAGAGGGCATAAAGGCCGAGCTGAAAGAGCACCTCGCCGAATTCCGAGGCCAGGGCAAGCTGCTGGAGGCCCAGCGCCTCCAGGCACGAACGATGTACGACCTCGAAATGATGCAGGAGGTCGGCTACTGCAGCGGAATCGAGAATTACGCCAGGCACCTCGCCGGCCTGCCGGCGGGGGCCAGACCCTACACGCTCATCGACTACTTCCCGGAAGACTTCCTGCTGTTCATCGATGAATCGCACGCGACCATTCCGCAGGTGCGAGCGATGTGGGCCGGCGACAGAAGCAGAAAAGAGGTCCTCATAGAACACGGGTTCAGACTCCCCAGCGCGCTGGACAACAGGCCCTTGCGATTCGAGGAATTCCAAGAAAGCTGGGCCAAGGTCGTCTTTGTCTCGGCGACACCGGCACAGTTCGAGATGGAGAAATGTGAAGGTGAGGTTGTCGAGCAAGTCATCAGACCGACCGGGCTGCTCGACCCCGATATCTTCGTACACCCGGCCGGCAATCAGATTCCGCACCTTCTCGGCGAGATAGAGAAACGGGTTAAGGCAAAGGAGCGAACGCTCATTACAACCCTGACCAAAAGGATGGCCGAAGACCTTTCAGACTATATCAAAAAGAAGGGCTTTAGATGCCGTTATCTGCACAGCGAGATCGACACCCTCGAGAGAATCGACATACTTCGCGCCCTGCGCAAGGGCGAATTCGACGTTTTGGTGGGCGTCAATCTCCTCCGGGAAGGCCTCGACCTGCCCGAAGTCTCCGCCGTCGCCATTCTCGACGCTGACAAGGAAGGCTTTCTGCGAAGCCAGACCTCGCTGGTACAAACCATCGGCCGGACCGCTCGAAACATCAACGCAACCGTCTTCCTGTACGCCGATAAGGTCACGGCGTCGATGCAAAAAGCTATTGACGAAACCGACAGACGCCGTAAAATTCAACTAAAATACAACAAAGACCACAATATTACGCCCGAAACGATAAAGAAGGAGATCCGCAGGAGCCTGACCGAGCAGATAAAGGCAAGACGCGTCGCCCGCGAGGCGGTCCGACTCGGGGATTCCGAATACGACAAGGTCCAGCTTGCCTCGCAGATCGAAAAAGAGATGCTTGAGGCCGCCCAGGCGCTCGAATTTGAAAGGGCCGCCTTCCTGCGAGACCAGCTTAGAGAGTTGAAGGAACTGCCCGAACTTGTCCTCGTGGACTCAAAGAAAAAGAAAAAAGAGTTTTTGGCCGCAAAAAAGCTCAAAAGGCACAAAAAAAAGGATTCTTGATACATATTTCTTGTCGCTTTTCGTGGCTGAGGAAAAAGTAGAATGAAAAAACTTAACATTGCAAAGGTCCGGCGCCTTATCAAAATGGCGATTGAAGAAGACCTTGGTCAGGGTGATATGACAAGCGAGCTCATCTTCAAAGAAGATGTTGTCGCCAGGGCAAACATTATCTCGCGTGAGGAAATAGTCGTATGCGGAATGGAGATCGCCAGGGAAATTCTACAACACTATGACAAGAAGCTCAAACTCAAAGTCCACGTTGACGACGGCCAGCCCGCCCACGTCGGCTCCAAGCTCGCGACGATTGAAGGACCTTTGCGGTTTATGCTCAGCGCCGAGCGAGTCTTTCTCAACTTCATCCAGAGGCTTAGCGGAATAGCCACCACAACGAGCAAATACGTCCGCGCCGTTCAGGGCACGAAAGCAAGGATTTACGACACCAGAAAAACGATGCCCGGATGGCGAATACTCGAAAAGTACGCCGTTCGCTGCGGCGGCGGACACAATCACCGCCTCGGACTCTACGACGGAATCCTCATCAAGGATAACCACCTCGCACAGCTCGGCCCAAACTTCGGAGGCAAGCTCAAAAGAATTGTCGCAGAGGCCAGGAAGGTAAAAGATGTGAAGTTCGTCGCCGTAGAGGTGGACCACGTCGATCACCAGCTCAACCACGTCCTCAAGATCCCCGGCGTTGACATTGTCCTGCTCGACAATATGGGCCAGTGGCAGCTAAAACACGCCGTCGAGATGAGGGACGAAATGTGCGGCAAGAACAAAAAGCCGCTGCTCGAGGCCTCCGGCAACATAACATTGGACAACGTCTCGGCTATTGCCCAGTGCGGCATCGACAGAATCGCCGTCGGCGCAATCACCCATTCCGCCAGGGCCGTGGACATCGGACTCGACAGCTGACCGAACACAAATGAAAGGAAAACAAACAGCCGCCGGAAGGTTCTAACCCCGCACACGTGAGCACCTCGTCATTTCGACCGAGCGCAGCGAGCGGAGCAATCTATCAGAACAGCTTGGTTCGCTTTTCGCATCGCCCGTTATTTGCGAGGTACTGTAAGGGAGCTGATTAACATACCCTTTTCGCGGCTGACTACCATAACGTCATTCCCGCGCAAGCGGGAATCCACTCATCTTTTGGAACATTTGTGCCTGACGAAATCATGCCAATAACCGACCAACTCGACCCGGACAAGATAAAGGCTAACCTCAACACCAAGCGCATCGGCAAAAAAGTCCTCGTCTTCAACTCTACATCGAGCACAAACGACGTCGCCGCCGAATACGCCGCAAACAAAGAAAACGACGGTCTGGTAATCTTCGCCGAAGAGCAGACCGCCGGCAGAGGCCGAGCCTCCAACAAATGGCTCACAGGGCGCTGCGACAGTATCCTTTGTTCCGTCCTCTTGACTGATTGCCCGCTCAATCCCGAGCTGCTCTGTCTCACCGCCGCCGTCGCCGTCGCCGAAGCGATAGGCCAATCCGCCAAAATCAAATGGCCAAACGACATAATTGTCAGCGGCAAAAAAATCGCAGGAATACTCCTCGAATCGAAGGCCTGCGACCACGGCACCGCCTACATCATCGGCGTCGGAATAAACTGCCATCAGCAGAAAGATTCTTTTCCGACCGAACTTCAGGAAATAGCAACAAGTATTGACATCGAAAATCACTCAACCTGCGACCGCATCCCGCCGGCGAAAAGACTCCTGACCTGCCTCGACCACTGGCTCGAAATAGCACAAAAGGACAGTAGCGAAATAATAGAGCACTGGCGCCAACTGAGCATCCAGCTCGGCCACCGACTAACCGTCCTCTACAACGCCGTCAGATTCACCGGAAATTGTATCGGCGTGGACCCCGAAAAGGGCCTGATCCTCCAGCTCGACTCCGGCGGAATCAGATTCTTCCCCGCCGCTCACACAACCGTTACCGCAAGCGGCTAATCACACTGCTCAGGGCTTAAATCTTTCCGTATCCGCTAATTAGGATCTGTTGCGGAAAGCCAAAACTGCCCATGTCACCCCTGCGAAAGCAGGGGTCCATATCGAAAAACCTGGATTCCTGCTTTCGCAGGAATGACAAATGCTGTTTCCGCAACAGATACTAATTACAGCAGGCCATTCGGATTGCTGCAAAAATTGAGCGTTAAGTTTTGTCATTTCTGCCTTTCTATTGTATTATTGGTCCACACAAATTCTGTACTGCAAATTGAAAGGAACCGGACCTATGGAAACAGAGAAATGGACTAAGCGATTACTTATAGCTTGTTTGGGATTGGTGGTGTGCTCAATTGCCGCCTGTTCGCTGAACCAGGCAGTCGCCGCCGAGCCGAAAAAGCCCAAAGATTACCTCCGGGCCGCTCCAGAAGACGTTGAGAAATGGCGCGAAATGAAATTCGGCCTGTTTATTCACTGGGGACCGGTCAGCCTCAAGGGCACGGAGATAGGCTGGTCCCGAGGCGGCGAGCGCCGCGGACGCTCCGGCAGAGGCTCCATCCCCGCCGACGAGTACGACAACCTCTACAAGCGGTTCAACCCCATCAAATTCAACGCCGATGAGTGGGTGCAATTGGCCAAACACGCCGGCATGAAATACCTCGTCTTCACCTCCAAGCATCACGACGGCTTCTCAATGTTCGACAGCAAACACACGAACTACAAGATCACCAACTCGCCGTTCAAGCGCGACGTGGTAAAGGACCTGGCCGACGCCTGCCACAAGGCCGGCCTAAGGCTCGGCTACTATTACTCACCCGTGGATTGGTATCACCCCGATTATCGAACCGAAAATCACGCCCGCTACATCGAGTTCCTCCACGGCCAGCTCCGCGAAATCTGCACGAAGTACGGGAAAATCGACATTATATGGTTCGACGGCCTCGGCGGCTCGGCCAAGGACTGGAACTCCGAGCCACTCTTCAAGATGATCCGCAAGCTCCAGCCCCATGTAATCATCAACAACCGCGCGGGCCTGCCCGCAGACCACGATACACCCGAGCAGCGAGTCGGCAAATTCCAAAACGACCGACCCTGGGAGACCTGCATGACAATCTGCCGCCAGTGGGCCTGGAAGCCAAACGACCAGCTCAAATCGCTCAAGCAGTGCATCCAAACCCTCGTCCAGGTCGTCGGCGGCGACGGCAACTTTCTTTTCAACGTCGGCCCTATGCCCGACGGCAGAATCGAACCGAGACAGGTCGAGCGCCTAAAAGAAATGGGCGGCTGGCTAAAAAAACATGGCCAAACCATCTACGCAACACGCGGCGGCCCTTTCAAAAACGGCCGCTGGGGTGCCAGTACATATAAGGACAATACCGTTTTCCTCCACGTCCTGAATTGGCCCGGCGATACTCTCACGCTGCCGCCCATCCCCAAAAAAATCATCACCATTTCTGTCCTGACCGGCGGGACCGCCACCGTTAAGCAAACGGAAGAGGCAATCGAGATTTCCGTCCCAAAGACCCACCGCCGGGAGATTGACACCATCATAGAGTTGAAGCTCGACGGCCCGGCAAGCCAGATCACCCCCCGCCCCATCCTATCCGGCTCACTGACCGCCGGCAAAAAGGCAACCGCCTCGAACATCTTTCAGAATTCACGCGGCTATAATGCAAGCAAGGCCGTCGACGACGATCCCGCCACACGCTGGGCCACTGATTCCGGCACAAAGCAGGCGTGGCTCGAAGTGGACCTCGGAAAACCAATGACCTTCGACCGCATCAAAATAAGCGAGGAATACGACCGCGTCCAAAAATTCCAGCTCCAATTCAAGGCCGGTGACACCTGGACAACCTTTGCCGAAGGCACAAAAATCGGCTCCAACTACTCCAAGCTGCTCAAGCCCGTCACCGCCCGCCACGTCC
>CAYWOD010000171.1:0-7930 GCA_964459805.1 uncultured Pirellulales bacterium | reverse complement strand
CAACATTATACCTTCACGCCGCCGGCACGCAATCGAAATTTCTCCCGAAAATACCCCCCACTCACCCTCGCTCGGCATCCCAATTGTGGCTCACGTTTTCGGCTCCCCGTCCATATCCGGACCAACTTCTCTTCAAAATCTATTTACGTTCTCCTGTACCTTCGCTTTGGAGTCTTCAGTCTGTCGTCTTGAGTCTTTTGCTACTACTCGGCAATAAATGTCGAATACCTGCTTGCCAGCTCGGCCCGCTCCGGCAGCGCCCCCTCGCCGACCCATATCCGATATTGCAGCTTCAGCGTCTCGCCGGCTGGGATCGTGTGTTTGAAAAAAGCACCGAATCGCCCATAGTCACGATACGCCGAATAGACGGTCCCCTTCGGATTGCTCGGATGATTTATATGCTGCACACTATAGCGCTTGCCATTAAGCCCGTACTCCATCGCTACCCACGGCAAATCTTTGTCCTTCCTCGGATCGATCCCGTCCTTATGGAAGAGATACTTCGCCTTAACATCCGCCCCGCCCGCAGCAACGTCATTATGCGGCCGATATTGAAACCCCGCATGTTCCGGATCTCCATTGAGATAAACCTCACCGCCAACAGCCTTCAATTCCGTCTCAAAATCCAGCAGCAGAATCGTCTCCACGCTCGGACGATAGACCGTCGTACGCCGCTTCTCCTCAACCATCACTTTTTCCTCCCCGCTCTTCCAGTGAATCAGCGCCGTTGAGCTCGCCTTCCGCGCCTCGGTCCTCTTCTCCAGAAACTTCTGGTGCACCTGCGCAACACCCCTTGACATATGCCATGTATCGTACGACTGCCCCCCCCACGTCAGCCGGCTCCACCCTATGAATATCCCCCGATGATGCGGAAACTTTACGCCCCTCGAATAAGGACCCTCCCCGTCCGGCCCATTAGTCAGCAGATTCTCCCCCTCCTCATCGAAAACGTGATGCAAAGGCTTATACGTCTCAAAAACCCGCTGCTCGCTCGACGTACCGTAGGCATACATATACCGCGTAACCTTACGCCCGCCAAAGAGCAAATCAAGGTACTCCCCCTGCTTGTCCGCCCAGGAAAAACCCGCCCCCTTCGCAACAGCACAACCGGTGACAATCACAACAACCAACAACCCGCAAACAATTCTCGTTCTACCATTCATAATGGTCCCCTACCTTTCTATTTATACGTCTGCATCGTTTAGCCATCGTCGCCGCGACGACCTCAATCAGCACCGCACATCCCTAAAGCGGAACAATCCAGATATTCCTGAACGACACCGCATTACCGTGGTCCTGCAGCAGAATCGGCCCGGGATCAGGCCCTTCCTGACGCCCCGCACCAGTCTTGTTCGGAATCTTAAAATCATCGTGAACCAATACCCCGTTATGCCACAACGTAATCCGCGCGTCTTTGACCTTCTTCTCTCCCTCAAATCGTGCAGCATGGAAGATAATGTCATAGCTCTGCCACTCGCCCGGCGGCCTGGATACGTTCTTATCCGGTGCCTCGAACTTATAGATCGACGCCCCCTCATTCTTCCTGGGCGGCTGACCGTAAGAATCAAGAATCTGGACTTCATACCGACGCTGGATATATACCCCGCTGTTGCCGCGCCCCTGCCCCTTCACATTCGCCGGCATCTGCGGCGTCTTGAACTCAATATGCATCTTAAAATCGCTGAAATCCTGCTTCGTCCAGATGCTTCCGCTCTTCGGCGCAATCGTCGCCACGTCGCCCTCAACGTCCCAGCCGATTTTCTTCTCCTTATCATTCTTATCCTTACCCGCCGTCCAGTGCTTCCAGAGGTCCTTCCCGTCAAAAAGCATTATCACACCCTCCGGCTTCGCCGCCTCTATCGTCACCTTTGGCGGCTCGGCGTAGTCCGCCCATATCCGCTCGGCATCCGCAACCTCGATCTTGCCCTCGTGAACATAAAGTCGATAACGAAAAACATGGTCCTCACCGGGCTTCATCTCCCAGTCAGTCGCCTGCGACGGGCAGAAATTGAAGAACACCTGCCCGCTCGGCCAAATCCGCATCGGCTCGGGATGCTCGAAATTCTCCGGATGACTGTAGAACGTCACCCCCTCCCACCCGTCAATCTCACCCGACGTATCGCACCACCGCGCCCGCGTTGTGTGTCCGTTCTTGCGGTTCTTCCCCTCGCTCGTCAGATACACAGAGTTCTCCTCATCCCACTCGGCCGCACCGCGAAAACCAAATCCACCATAGCGATACTTGACCTGACGCAAAGGACTGTCCGCAACGCACCGCTGCGTCGATTTGAAATCCCAAAGCCAATAACCCTTGCTCACCCCGCCAACATTATACACCCGAACGTCCCAAACCTCATTGAGAACAACCTTCTCACCCGAATCCGTCTTCAAAACGACGTGCTCCTGCTCCGCCTCGAACCCGCCGTAAACCGGGCCGTCCGTCGTCGAGAGGAACTTTACAAACCGAACCGTCCCCTGACCGCTCTTGAGATTCCAGAAATCTACCGGCTTGCCCTCGAACTTCGTATGCGTCCACGGCATCCATATCCCCAGATGATGGATATGGTCCGCAGGATGAATATTCGTCAGCACCGTACCCTTAGGCGACCACAGCGGATGAATGAACCCGCTCCGCTCATAAAGATTGTCCTGCCCCTCCGGAGGCGGAACTATCGCATGATTATATCTTAGAACCTTCTGCCCACTGTCTAATATCTCGTAATAGTCCTCGTGCTTCCTCACAGAAATCGGAAGTGCGCTTTTCGACGGGCCTCGCCCCGGCGGCAACTTGCGCAACGGCGTCTGTCTCAACTCGAAAGTCCGCTTCGCCCCCGCCTTAGTCTTGCCCGAAAGAATAAACCAGAGCCTCGCAGGACTCCCGGCCTCCACCTGCGCCGAACAAAGCCGACGACTCGAACCCCCCACCTCTCGCAGCACATACTCGGCATCCGGAAAGCCCAAAGGCGCCCCTGCGAGCGACACCGAAACCGGCGTATCGACCCGCGTATGCGCTCCGGCCTCCACCGTAATCCTCGCCAGCGGCTCAGCGCCCCCCGCAGATTGTCCCGCAAACACCGCAAACAAAACCAAAACCACAATCGACCTTCTCATTACTGATAATAGTCTTTTCATCAGCAGTCTATCCTCCCATAAGTGCTTGGATGGTTATTGAAGAAATCCCAAAGAAGATTTTCTTCAACAATATAGGTCTAACCTGCAATTTTATAGAACTCATCTTAACATATCCAACATTTCATCTTGAGCAAAACCAAAACAATAATACCGACACCCCCCAAAATCAAGCAATATCTCCCAAATTCTCACCCCGCGGGTGTGGCCGGATTTTCTGGCAAAGGATTTCAGCCTTATCAAAATCCCATTCACAAGCGTAACAAGGTCACTATTGTCATTGCCAGGCCGCAGAATGTGGCCGTGGCAATCTAAATCCTCACGCTACAAGAAGCGCCCTTTCCGCAGCCCAAAGGTGCGAATCAGACGGATCCTTTCAAGCAAAAGGGGCCTTCGCCCAGGCGCCAGCCTTTTATCCCACCCTCTTGGGTTCCGGCTCGTCCAGGCTAAGGAGTTCATCCGTATCAGCGACATGACGGGCATGACGCATGTGAAGACCTCGCCGTATTACCCTCAGAGCAACGGCAAACTGGAACGCTATCACAAGACGATAAAGGGCTCGTGCATCCGTGTGCGAACTCCGTTGTCACTTCAAGACGCCAGAGCCATCGTTGCCGATTTTGTGGATCATTACAATACCATGCGTTTGCACAGTGCGATCGGCTACATTACACATAAGGACAAGCTCAAAGGCCGGGCCGAAGCGATCCTCGCCGGTCCTGCCGCATCCGTCAAAACATCTCAGAGATTTCCCCAATGCCTAAAAAAACCTCCTTGCCCAAGGCAAGGTACTTTCTTAACTGTAAAGGGAAAATGTCCATTTCACGCTGAACCAATACACTTGACCATAAGGATTCCTTTCCAATTTGAGAGTTATAGCTTGTTTTCTACTCTCTTGATCGGAGGAATCCTTAATTTTCATTAGATCAGCATACCCCAACTGTTACCCAGGATTGAACCAGGCCCAAAATTCAACATACTACCCCGTGAACAGTTACGAAATATCGAAGCGCAGCGCAGATTCCGGTCCCTTGGGAATGAACTAAAAGGCTTCCGGCAGTATTTTTCTTGCTGCGGTTCGGAGGTAGGCGGAGATATGTCTTTCGGTGTTCATTGTGAGTACTTTTCTTGCGATGTTGTTGCAGTCTTCGATAGTGACCGAGCGGATGATCTCTTTTATTTCGGGTATCATCGGCGGGGTGATTGAAATCGTTCTAACGCCCATGCCGAGCAGCAGCATGATGTGTTCGGGTTCCGAGGCCATTTCGCCGCATACGCTGAGATCTATCTGTGCCTTGTTGGCATCCTGGATAACGGTCCTGATCAGCCGCAGCACCGCCGGGTCGGCCGAGGAATAGAGGGTGGAGACCAGCTCGTTGCCCCTATCGACGGCTAAGGTGTATTGCGTCAGATCGTTGGTGCCGATGCTGAAGAAATCGCAGTCCATAGCGAGGGAGAAGCCGGTCAGCGCGGCCGAGGGCGTTTCGATCATAATGCCTACTTCCACATCCTTATTATAGGGAATATCGTCCTCGGCGAGGTCTTCCATAACGTCGCGCAGGATCGTTCGCGCCTGCTTGAGCTCCTGGAGGTTTGTTATAAGCGGGAACATTATCTTGAGCTGACCCAGCACCGATGCGCGCAGGATTGCGCGGAGCTGAGTCTTGAACATTGTCAGGTTCTGGAGGCAGAACCGAATTGAGCGCAGGCCGAGGAACGGGTTGGGCTCCGGGGCGAATCTCTTGGATTGCGTGTACTTGTCGGCGCCGAGGTCGGTGGTTCTTATTGTGACGGGTCGGTCTTTGAAGACGCTGACGGTCTCTGCGTATGCCTCGTAGTGCTCGGCCTCGGTGGGCTCGGTGCTCCTGTTGAGGTAGAGGAACTCTGTACGATAGAGGCCTATTCCCTGGCCGCCTTTTTCGAGTACGGACTCTGCCTCATCGGGGAACTCTATATTGCCGAGGAGCGTTATTTCGATTCCGTCGCGGGTAACTGCGGGCAGCTCCCGCAGGGCGTCGAGGCGGTGCTCGAGGGCGTGGAATTCCTGAGAGTATTTTTCGTACTGGCGGATGGTCTGGTCATCGGGATTAACGATGACGATTCCTCGATTTCCATCGACGACGACGGTGTCGCCGCCGTGGACGTATTCGGTGAGGTCTTCGAGTGCGACGACTGCCGGGATGCCGAGCGAGCGAGCGACAATTGCGGCGTGAGAGGTTCTGCCGCCGGCGTCGCTGGCGATGCCTTTGACGAATTGTTTGTTGAACCCGGCCGTCTGAGTGGGGCTCAATTCGCGGGCCACAACGACGACCTCTGCGGTAAGGTGGGCGAGGTCCTCGCGTTTGCTGCCGAGGAGCTGTCTTAGCAGGCGTCGCTCGATGTCGTAGATGTCCGCGGCGCGCTCGGAGATGTAGGGATCCTGTTCTTTGGTGAAATGGGCCGCAACTTCGCGCAGGACGGTTGAGACGGCGTACTCTGCGGTCACGAGCTCGGATCGCACTAAATCGGTTATCTTCCTTTTGAGGGTTTTGTCGCGGAAGAAACGCCGATGGACGGCGAAGATGTCCTTTATTTTCCCCTCGGCCGCGTCGTCCTGGGCCGCCTCGAGCGCGGTCAATTCGCCGACGGCATCCTTGAAGGCGTTTTTTATGCGCTGAGTCTCTATCATCCGCTGCGAAGGCTCTATGGGCCGACGCGGAATCCGATAGTCCTCGGAATCAATGATCAGGGACCTTGCAATAGAAATTCCCGGCGAGACGGCTATGCCCTTTTTTATCTCCATATTGCGCTTTCACTCGGGTTTCGCATTTCGTATCGCGTACTGCGAGTTGCAGAGCACGTACAGGATTTAGCGTATTGGAGGGAAAAAGGCAAGTAAAATTCGGGGGTTCTGATTTTGCGGGTGTGACTGATTTTCCTGGCATAGTATAAGGTTCTTCCTAACAAAGGATTAGGCGCTCCGTCATTGCGAGCGAAGCGAAGCAATCTCACTCATTTGTAAGGCGGAGATTGCCACGGCCACATTCTGCGCCCTCGCAATGACGATAGCGGCTCTGTTGCGCCTTGTGAATGAGTATTGACAAACGCCCCAATCACTTGCCAGAAAATGATTTCACACCCGATTTTGCCGGCTGGAGGGCCGGCAGCTCAACCGCGTGCTCGCGGGGCGCCGAAAAACCGCTAAACTCGCGTATCGAAAAGGTCGATTCTCCCTGCGGTGTGCTGTTTCTTGAAGAAAGAGCAAATTTTCTTTGACAAGGGTCTTTGCAAATCGATAATTGACGAAAGGCTCTGTTATCGGATGTAGAAACTGATGCCAAAGGATTGGCTCGGCTGCCCGCACTTGTGGATTCACCCGGGCGATTATAATGACCAACGAAACGAATTACGACACGATATTCGGCAAAATGGCCGTTGAGCAGGGCTTGTGCACCGACGAGGAACTGCGTCACTCGGTTGAGGAGCTAAAGGTCCGCAGCAAGGCCAATCCTATAGCGCTCAAGGACCTTATGACCGAGTTTGGGTTTGTCACTGAGACTCAGGCCGAGAGGTTGAAGACGAGTATAAAGGAGAGCAAGGCCGCTGCGCAGAAGATTCCAGGGTATAAAGTCCTCGGCAAGATCGGCGCCGGCGCGATGGCCGTCGTCTATAAGGCAAGGCAGCTGAGCCTCAACAGGATTGTTGCGATAAAGGTTCTGCCGAAGCGCTTCAGCAAAGATCCCGAATATGTCGAGCGCTTTTACAAGGAAGGGCAGGCTGCCGGAAAGCTCAATCACCCCAATATCGTTCAGGCGATAGACGTCGGCGAAGCAGGAGGGTACCATTATTTTGTGATGGAGTATGTTGAGGGCAAGACGATTGCCGACGATTTGACCGCCGGCAACATCTTTGGCGAGAAGGATGCGATTGAGGTGATAATTCAGGTAGCTCACGCCCTATCTCACGCGCACTCACTTGGTCTAATCCACCGCGACGTCAAGCCGAAGAACATAATGATAAACAAAAACGGCGTAGTCAAACTTGCCGATATGGGCCTTGCTCGCGAAACAACGGACATCAAGACTGCTCAAAGCGAGGCGGGCAAGGCTTACGGGACGCCGTACTATATTTCGCCCGAACAGATTCGCGGCAAGATTGACATTGACGGCCGAGCCGACATCTACGGGCTCGGAGCCACGCTCTACCACATGACTACCGGCCAGGTGCCGTTTATGGCGGAAGATTCCTCCGATGTTATGCGAAAGCACCTGAAGGAGAAGCTGATTCCGCCGGACCACATCAACACATCCCTGTCTGCGGGTGTTTCCGAGGTCGTTGAGATTATGATGGCCAAACGCAAGGAGGACCGCTATAAGAACGTCGAGGAGCTGGTTTTGGATTTGGAGGCCCTTCGTAACGGTCAGCCGCCGCTGCGGGCGCACAAGCGATTTGACGTTTCCATGCTTGAGCAGTTGGAGAAGGGTGAGACCGTTGAGGTCGGGGATGAAGTGTACGGCGACGAGGCCGTTGCGAATTACCGGATTGCGGTGTTGATTCTAAGTACGGTCGCGGCGGTAATGTTCCTGATCATTGTTCTTCTTTTGGCATTCTAACTGTCCACGTCGGCGGGGGCGATAGCGATTTTTGGGACGAAAAATGGGTTCTTCCGAATAATGGATAGGTGTATTTCGCGATTCGGAAGACCGAGAAAAATCGTTCGGGGCCCCAGAGGCACAAATTTCCCCCCTCACCCCCCAAATTTGAGTCTCTGCCCAAACGATTTTTCTCTTAACAGCGATTTTCGCAGAGCATTAAGCGTCAT
>CAYWOD010000170.1:0-7939 GCA_964459805.1 uncultured Pirellulales bacterium | reverse complement strand
CACGGTAAAATACCCGAAATAGGGCCGAGTTTCGGGAGAATTGGCTGATCTTCTGCAGGTTCGCTTGTGGCGACGGTTTTTTCGCAAGACGTTGGCACAGGCGGGCCTTTTCTATTAGAGGCAGAGTTTTGCAAAATTGCAGGTTAGGCCTATATTGATGCCTGCGTCAAAAGTAGTTACTGTCAAAAAAGTGCTATAAGTTGTTGTATTTTTTGGAGTTAAATCATTTTTCGGGTTGACACGCCAGCCGGGTCGTGTAGAATATAACCTATTACATATCAAAGGCTTGAAGAAATTATGCAAAGGATTGTCAACCCGAAACAAACACGCCTGTTTGACCCTTTTGATTCGGTCTTGACCGAGAAAACACGCAAACGCCTGCTCGACGGCTGGCCCGGCGTTTTCCGCCATGTCATCCTTGAGTTGATGCCGGTCGATGCGATCAGCGAACACTTCGACCCGGTCATGGGCAGGCCGACCGAGGCCGACGGTGGCGGTAAATCACTTACTCGCAAAATACCGACCAACTACGGCAACAACCCCAACCACTGGACCGCGGCAACGCCCTCGCCCGGCGAGTAAACAACGCCATGGTGAATCTGTTGGGAGACGCTGCGGTAAGCTTTTGCTCCTCCGGTGCCGCAGTGAGCATCGTGATGGTTCTATTCGTTGCCGGTCTCCGGCGGCACGGGTAATCACTTGTGCTTTCGCACCTGCAAATAGTCCCGATAGGCTGCGTGAAGGTCAATCACTTTGGCGTCGCTCGCCGAATGCAGCAGGATTCCGTAGCGAATCGAGAGCTTCTGATTTGCAGCGCCCCTGATTTTGCTGGAATCCCCAATGCCGAACGCTTTCCATCCGAAGGAATTGGCGGCATTTCGGTCACCTTGAGAACGCACCAGGAGTTTGTCACAGATGGTTTGATGGGTTGTCATGCTGGGCCGTAAGGCGAAGCCCCCAGGGGGCTGGCCCGACGGCATTGGCAAAAAGTATTGATCGCGGGGGCAATTACCGGTATCTATTTCAAGAGGGTAAGCACAACGGCGCGAACGTCCATCACCTGTTTGCCCGGAACATCCGGCGCGCGAAGGGTCAACCGACCGCGGCCTTTGCCCAATCGAATGACACCCAGGTTAAGCGGACGGAAGTCCTTAACATATGATTCGCTGCCTCGCGGGACCCGGTCGAATTCCGCGCCAACCAACGGCGGGTCGTGCGGCTCGGTCAGCTTTGCTTGGACCCGGCTTGCATTGAAACTCAACTCGACCGTCGAGCCGACATTTTCGTTCGCACAGGTGTAATAGACGACAGCCTGGTAATCACCGCTGCTCGCCACGCTGATGTCCCAGGTGATTTTGTCGTCCGCACTTGTCCAGTTTGTGAAGAACGAGCAGTTGGGCGCCCTTGCGCTTCGCCGAACGTTTCCGTACGCAACGCCGTCTCGCGCCGGCAGTATCGTCGCCGGAAAATCCCCGTGCCCGACCGGGAAGGGCCTATCGTCCGGCGATTTGGGCAGCACATCCTTCTTCCAGTGTGCAACTGCTTCTCTGAGCCTGGCTGCGACCTGCGGTTTGTCCTTCGAGATGTCGTTGTACTGCCCCGGATCGGTCTTCATATCAAACAGTTTGCCCGTATTATCGAGCCGATACCGCTGTGTGCGGACGCTGACCCGGCCCCTTTGATTCGAGAAGATCATTCGGTCCGGCCAGTTCTTGGCCTCTCTCAGGAGAAGCGGCTTTATGCTGGTCCCGTCGAGCGGCTTGGCGCCGACGACCGGAATTCCGGCCATATCGGCCAGGGTCGGCAAAAGATCGATAGCGCCGGCGATCTGCGGGATCTGCATGCCCGGCTTGATGCGCCCGGGCCAGCGAACCAGACAGGGCACGCGGACGCCCCCTTCATCGGTCGAGCCTTTTCGTCCCTTCATTCTGTCGTTCCACCGCCAACTATTCGGTCCGTTGTCGCTGAAATAGACCACGATCGTCTTTTCGGAAAGATTCAGTTGCTTGAGCTTGCGAAGAACACGTCCGACGTTCCAATCAATGTTCTCACACATTGCCAGAGCGCAGCGTGTCCTGTCGAGCTGCTCTTTTTGCGGGTCACGGTTACGCATCTTTATTGGCCCGCTCTTGAACTTCTCGTAGAAGCGATCCGGTACTTGAAACGGCGAGTGGGGGGTGTTGAACGGCAGATAGCATAAGAATGGCCGGGCCTTGTACCGCTCGATGAACGCCAGCGCGTGGTCGGTCAGATCGTCGATGATGAAGCCTTTGCCTCGGACGATTTTGCCGTTATGCTCAAGGATTGGGTCGAAATACTGGCCCCAGTGGCCGGAGCAGAATCCGTAGAACTCGTCGAAACCGCGCGCGTTCGGGTGGTACGGATATTGCGTGCCGTTGTGCCATTTTCCATAAGCTGCGGTGGCATACCCGCCGGCCTTGAACGTATCGGCGATAGTTTTTTCGTCAATGTTCAGTCGCTCGGCCCCGGTTGATACGCCGCGGACGCCCCCGCGCGGGTGATAGCGCCCGGTCAGGAACTCGGCCCGCGTCGGTGCGCAGACCGGACAGACGAAGAACCGGTCAAATAAGGCCCCATCCCGGGCCAGCGAATCGACATTCGGAGTCTTTATGTTGGTGTTTCCGTGCACGCTCAGGTCGCCCCAGCCCTGGTCGTCGGTCAAGATGACCACCACGTTCGGACGCTCGTCTTGCTGTGCTGCTTGGCCGGGTAAAGGAACAGCGGTTGCAAGCGCGCCTGCACAAGCGGTTCTTAGAAAATCACGACGGGTCAGTTGTGAATGCTTCATTGTCATTTTTTCCCTATATTGTTTTCAAGATGTTTTCTCCGCTAATGATAATAGCTCAGGCGCCGCCGTTCAATAGCTTTTATCATCGCGCTTCAACAAAAATCTGCCTTTTTCACGCCGTCGCTTCGATATGAACCAACCATCGTCGAGTCATTATGTGCGTCTGTTTGGAACTCTGGATTCCGCATCAAGTGCGGAATGACATTGTATTCTATGTTTTCCGGAGTACCATGCCGGCCTCATCCATTAGGTGCGAAAAGATAGTTCCGAGAGGTACAATTCACAGGGAATCTTGATATTATGGCGAAAGTGAGCTATTAGATACTACGGTCTGCAACAATAGAGGCCTAACCTGCAATTTTGCAGAACTCATCTGAAACCTTAGAGAAGGAGTATGATCCGTGGACCTGAATTTGGAAGACAAAGTGGCGCTGGTGACCGGGGGTTCAGGTGGTTTAGGAAGAGCGGTCTGCCTGCTATTGGCCGCTGAAGGAGCGAAGGTAGTCGTCAACTATCGCAGCAGTCCCGAACGGGGCGAGGCGGTTGTTAGAGAGATCAAAGACAAGTTCGGCACCGAGGCGATGTCCGTTTATGCGGACGTGGGCAAAGAGGGCGATGTGATGGCGATGTTCGAGAAGATCGACGAGATATTCGGCCGAATCGACATTCTCATCAACAACGCCGCTTACTGCCCGACCTGCCAGGTCGCCGAGATGACCGAGGAGATGTGGAACCATACGCTGCAGGTCAATTTGACGGGGACGTTTCTCTGCTGCCGCGAATTTGTCAAGCATTTGCTGGACAGAGGGCAACCGGGCCGAATTGTCAATATCTCCTCGCAGGCGGCATTTCGCGGCTCGACTACCGGCCACGCGCCATACGACGCGAGCAAGGGCGGGGTCGTTTCGTTCACGGTTTCGCTCGCGCGGGAGGTTGCCGAAAAGAACATTGTGGTCAACTGCGTCGCTCCCGGTATAATGCACACCAAAATAATGGACAAGGCCCTGCGAGCGAACAAGCAGAAGTACATCAACCGGATTCCCATCCGTCGGATCGGCAGGCCCGAGGAGATCGCCCGCGTCGTCGTTTTCCTCGCTTCCGACGGGAGCAGCTATATGACCGGCGCGACCGTGGACGTCAGCGGCGGCCTTGCCATGCGGTAGCCGGAACTCAGTAATCAGTTTTAGTAAAGGAGCTGTCAAATGAATGGAATGTCAATGAATGTAAGGATTCGCCTGAGCGCTATGATGTTTCTGCAGTACATGATGTTTGCGGTTTTCTGGGTGCCTCTCTCGGCGTACCTGGGATCTCTCAAGGCAACCGATACGCAGATGTGGCTGACGCTTAGTACGATGGCGTTCGGGTGTATGGTCGCGCCGATTGTGTGTATGTTTGCGGATCGCCATTTTGCGAGTAATAAGGTTCTGATGGTGCTGAATATTGCCTGTGCGGTCCTGCTGTTTTTTGCAGCGAGGCAGACGGAGACGAGTAGTCTTTTTGTATTACTTCTGATAGCGATGTTCTGTTATATGCCGACATGGTCTCTAACGAATGCAATCGCGATGTCGAACAGCCCATCGGAGAAGTTTCCGCAAATTCGCGTGTTCGGTTCTATCGGGTGGGTCGCTTCGGCGGTGTTTAGTCTTGTGGCGATGAAGCTGCTTGGGGCTAAGGCATTCGACGGCACAGCGATACCGCTTTATTGCGGGGCCGGGACGGCGATAGTTGCGGCTATTGTGAACCTGACTTTGCCTGATACACCTCCGCCGGCCAAGGGTCAAAAAGCCTCTATTGTTGACGCACTGGGGCTCCGCGCTATGACTCTGATGAAAGACACGAACTTCGCGATGTTTATCCTTTTGTCAATGTTAGTGATGATTCCCTTTACGTTGTATTTCTCTCTTGGCGCCAAGTTTCTTGCCAGCCAGGGTTTCAAGTACGTTACGGTAACGATGAACTTGGGGCAGCTTGTGGAAATGGGCCTGATGCTTCTGGTGCCGCTTGCGCTGGTGCGGTTCGGGGTCAAGTGGACAATGATGATAGGTCTGGCGGCGCTTGTCGTGCGGTACGTTGCGTTCTGGGGCGGAGTGGCGTCGGAGCAGACGATGCTGTATTTTGTCGCGGTGCTCGTTCACGGCATAATCTTCGGATTTTTCTTCGTGGGCGGACAGGTGTATGTCGATAAGAAGGCCCCGCCCGAGATTCGTGCCCAGGCCCAGGGGCTGATTGTCCTGATTTGCTTTGGCGTAGGCATGTTCCTGGGCAATTTGTTTAATGTCAAGCTGATCGCTCGGTACACAACGGACGGCGTGTGCGACTGGAGTCCGGTCTTTGTGGTCACGTCAATCATGTCGGCTGTTCTGCTCGGCGCTATGTGCCTGCTGTTTAAGGATGATGTGAGAGCGGTCGGCGAGGCAGCAGCGGTTAGTGAGAGTTCCGGCCAGGGCGAGGCGGAGGCGTCGTAGTTGTAAGATATGAATTGAGATTAAGAGCCCGGCACAGGTCACGGGTCTGGCTTGCGCCGGGTCAGTTAAGGGTGGATCATGGGACGATACCTGCTGGGTATCGATAACGGCTGTACGGTCTCAAAGGCTGGGGTTTTTACGCTTGATGGTCGGGAGGTTGCGGTTGCTTCGGACAAGACGGAGCCAGCTTTGCCCGAAGGAATTGCAAACGAAGTCTTAGGTTGTTAGGGGAATGATTATGGATGCCAAAGATGTGATCAGCAGAAGGAAAGTGCTCAAAGGCGCCGGCGTTGCGGCGGCGGGCTTGACGGTCGGAGGATGTACGTCGAGGCGTGAGGTCCAGGGCAAAAAGCCCAAGATCAACTTCGATAATGCTTACTTCTACGACGCCGACGGCAAATTCAAGCCCGAAGCGGCAATGGATGCGTACATTGCCCTGATGAAGCACCACGGCTATCCGGCCTTCCCCGATGTCCGCGAGAAGCTCTGGGTCTCGGACTACGGGACCGGGCAGTTCACGAAATTGGGGCTCGGGGCCAATATTTTTGTCAACAACGAGGAGCACCGCTACATGTTGATGGATATTTATCTGCTCCCTAATCAGATGCTGCCTGAGCACTATCACCTCGCGACGGACAAGAATCCCGCCAAGCTGGAAGGCTGGCTGGTGCGTCACGGCGTCTCCTACGTCTATGGCGCGGGCGAGCCGACGGCGAACATCAAAGCCGTTATCCCAAAGTGCCACATTAACGGCGCGGTAACGGTTCGGCACGAAGTAATCCTGGGTCCCGGTCAGTTTACCGGCCTGAAGGAAGCCGAGGAGCGGCACTGGCAGTTCGCCGGACCGGAAGGAGTGATCCTCACGGAAGTAGCCAATGTTCACGACAATGACGGCGTGCGACATTCCGATACGAATCTGGTCTTTGGTTAAGTGAAAGGGCCGTACCAATTTCCGGCCCGTACCGACTCTCGCCCAGGCGATAAGTCCCCTGCCCCCGTACCGGAGAAGGACAGATAGGCCAAACGCCCATTGTCCCACCTGGTTTGGCTCCTCAGAGAATGAATCACCAAAAGCCATGAAGATTTCTTGGACTTGCGTATCGGATTCATTATAATTTGCGGATAATGCCTGAGATGAAGGACAAAAAGAAAACCCAAGTGAATCGTCGCGAGTTTTTGAAGAAGTGCGCCGGCGTTGCCGGCGGCCTTGCCCTGTCGAATTACGCCGCCGCGGTCGGTGGACCGGTGTTGTCAGGCCGGACTGTGGAGATCCGTGTCGGCGCCGGCACACGCCAACCCAACGTTATTTTGTGCATGACCGACGACCTCGGCTGGGGTGATACCGGGTACAACGGGCATTCCGTCCTCAAGACACCCAACCTTGACAATATGGCGGCCAGCGGGATTCGCTTTGACCGCTGGTACTCGGGCGCTCCGGTATGCTCACCCACGCGCGGCAGTTGTATCACAGGCCGTCATCCGTATCGCTACGGTGTCTTCACAGCAAACGCCGGCCACATGAAGCAGCAGGAGATTACGCTGGCAGAAGCCCTCAAGACTCAGGGATACGCGACCGGACATTTCGGCAAGTGGCACCTGGGAACGCTCACGACCCAGGTCAGGGACAGCAACCGGGGCCGGCCTGGTGCAACAGAGCACTATTCTCCGCCGTGGGACAACGGATTCGACGTGTGCTTTTCGACCGAGGCCAAAGTGCCGACCTGGGACCCGATGAAAAGTCCGGGCTCGGACAGTTTCTATGGCACCTATTACTGGAGGCAGGACGGCAGCTACGTCCCGATAGACAGCCCTGAGCTGACCGGCGACGACTCCCGTGTCATTATGGACCACGCGGTCCCGTTTATCCGCAAGGCCGTCGGCGGGA
Organism: uncultured Pirellulales bacterium; assembly: GCA_964459805.1. GTDB lineage: Bacteria > Planctomycetota > Phycisphaerae > Sedimentisphaerales > Anaerobacaceae > DAOVRL01. The sequence goes on along the minus strand of CAYWOD010000170.1, from coordinate 780 downwards.
ACAAACCATTTCTGGCGGTCATCTGGTTCCATACACCGCATAAGCCGGTCGTGGCCGGGCCGGACTATAAAGCGATGTATTCGCAACACACTAACGGTGAGCAGGACTACTACGGCTGTGTCACGGCTATGGATGAGCAGGTCGGGCGCCTGCGCAGCGAGCTGCGCAGCCTCGGTATCGCCCGGAACACGATGTTGTGGTTCAGTAGTGACAATGGGCCGGAGAACGGCACTCCGGGCGTGACCGGCGGCTTCCGTGAGCGCAAACGCAGCCTCTACGAGGGCGGCGTCAGAGTGCCCGGGCTGCTCGAGTGGCCTGCAAGGATAAAGACACCCAGGGTCGTGCAGATGCCCTGCTGCACATCGGATTACTTGCCCACGGTGATGGAAGTCCTTGGTTTCAAGATGAAAGGCCGGCCTGAGCCTATCGACGGGGTGAGCCTCGTGCCGTTGATTGAGGGCAAAATGACCGAACGGCCTATGCCCATCGGGTTTGAGTCCGGCAACAGGAAATCACTTACGGATAACCGCTACAAACTCATCAGCACGGACGGCGGCGCCACCTTCGAGCTTTATGACCTGATTGCCGATAAGTACGAAACAACGAATATTGCTGCGGCGCATCCGGACATCGTCAATTCGATGAAGGCCACGCTCGCCGATTGGGAGGACTCGTGTGATAACAGCCTGGCGGGCAATGACTATTGACTAATAGCAGCAAGATTGAGAATTACAGTAGAAAGGAGCCGGAAATGTTGAAGAAGGTTACATTGTGGATTGT
>CAYWOD010000169.1:0-7990 GCA_964459805.1 uncultured Pirellulales bacterium | reverse complement strand
CTGTTATCTCGATGCGGTAGCGATTCGCTTCGAGATCGGTAGCTTTTTCGATTGTGAAAGGCAGGCGTTTTACCTGATGAGGTTCTCATACCAGATAACGCCGAGGCCTTTCCTTTTGCCCTCGGAGTCTTTTGCACTTTCCTCGCAGGTCAGCACGTCCAGATCGCCGTCTTTATCCATATCGAGCAGCTCGATTCTATCGAATTTGGTTCCTTCGACGCCGCTTATTTCATGGGGCAGCCAACGTGGTCCTTGTGAGTTCTGCGAACGGGCCAGCCACATAACGCCGGACTTGCCGCCGGAGTTCTCACAGCTAAAGACGACGTCGCACTTGCCGTCTCTGTCGATATCACCTACGGCCACACCCTTGCCGGTCCCGATGTTGTCCGGCAGCGGAATTGTCTCTTGTCTCCATAGCCGTCCGCTTGAGTCCAGTCGGCGAAAGTGCAGGATTTTCTGAAGAGCCTTTCCCTTGACGGCGACGAGGACGTCCGCGGCGCCGTCCGCATCAAAATCCGCGATGGTCATAAACATAACTTCCTCATCCCGCGCCCCTATGAAATGGTTCTTCCAGGGTCCAAGCTGGTCCGGGCCCGGGCCGGGGTTCTCGAGCCACCTGCAGCCCCGAAGCTCACCCTTGCGGTCGGAGGTGACTATGTCGAGGTCGCCGTCGCCGTCCATATCGGCGGGTTTGAGTGACATAATCCAGCCGGCCGGGGATATCGGGCGCCACTTGTAAGCGGCGAGGTCGCGGGCATCGGGTGGTGACTCGAACCAGCCGATTTGAGCGTTGCCGCCTTTGGCGCCCGCCACAAGGTCAATGCCGTTTTTTCCGTCAACCTGCATGGGCATGCAGAACATCCACTGCATCAAGCCGGCGGACGCGGGAAGGACGCTTTGGCGCCATTTTTCTGCATCGAGGTATTGGGCCTTGTTGTTCGGGGCCCAGTGAACATACACAGTTTTGGTTGCCCCTTCACAGCAGCTCACGACGTCAACGGCCTGGTCGCCGTCAAGGTCCACGAATACGGCATCTTCGACGCAAGGCGTCGCGCCGACAGTCACGGCAGGCCACTTGTCAACGACAGATGCGCTGCCCGGGTGAAGATAGACTTTTGTGACGCCGCCTTCCTCCCAGCCGGTTACAATATCCGGCCGGCCGTCGCTGTTGACGTCCGCCAGTCTGACTCCGTCAGCCCCCTTGGATGAATCATCAACTGCGTGCCGTTTCCAGGGCTTGCCCCGAGGATGCCGGCCGAGCCCCTCGGTATCGGCCCCGGCTGCAACAAGTATGGCCGAGGCGAAGAGCAGCAATGCCATAGCTCGTCTGATTTTAGAAAGTGCGTCAAACAGCAGCGATCCGACCATATTGCGGAACCTTTCCATACAGTCCAATATCGACTTCTTGCCTTTATCCGAGATTGCCGTTTATGCCTGCTCAGCTTCAAGGCCAAACCTAATCTCCAATAGAATATCAATTCCGTATCGAAAAGCCAGGCTTTCAAGCTGCTTCGAGAGAAAGAGGGGATGTGAGTCACAAGGGTGTTTGTCTGCGATTTCTGAGCAAGGCGAGGCCGGCGAGGCCAACGAGTAAAACAGTGGCTGGTTCGGGGATGGTGGCGATCCAACCTTCGGTGACGCCGTCGGGGTTTGTGCCGTAGCCGACGATTGTAAGGCCGTCAGCAGAGATGCCGGTTGCTCGTTCCAAGGTCCAGTCGCCCAGGTCGAGGCCGCAGTCATCAACCAGGACGGCTCGGAGACTGCGCACGCCCTGGGTCATGTCCCAGATAAAGGGCTCATAGACACTGCCGGCGAACACTGCGCTGCCCACAATGACAGAGCCGTCGGCCGAGACGCCTGTGGCGCTGCCGCGGATACCCAGGCCCGTCATAACGCCGTTCTCCCAGCGAAATGGTTCAGGGGACGTGGTGTAACGGGAGCACGCCGCGGTCGCATCGCGGAAATGAGGGTTCGATTCCCTCCGTCTCGAATTTTTTTTCTATGCGGAGGAGGCAGCCCGGGCACATTAAGAGAATTTGCGCGTTAATTTGGCGAATTTGGGGGTCAATTTTCAAAAAATGCGGGGTTTCGGCGGGATTTTTCGGGTTGGCTTTTGGATGAATGTACGTTTTTGGGCGAATAATGGGGATTTTGGTGGTCAAGATTGGACACCTGGTTTTTGGGAATCGGGCCAAAAAATGGCGTTAAGTTGTTTTGGTATAAGGGGTTAAGGTGGTGACATAGAAAAATCCTAATATGAGCGCTTTTGCGCGCTTTTTGATGCTTTTTGAACAAAAACTAACCGGAAATTGACGGAAATGCGCGCTTTTTGCGCGGTTTTTGACCACCCTCATTTCTGGGCCAAAAAAAGGGGGTGAAAAGTCAAGGGGAAAAATAAAAAAAATTTAAAAAATTTGCCGGTTGGTTGTGGACAGAAGTAAGCGAGGCCGGTAGAATGAAGGATCAGTGGGATGTGGTATCTTTGACTTTGACATGAGGCGAAGAACGACCGTTTTGCGTGAAAGGAATGGAGATTTCGGAAATAGACAGGGGGTAGAACGGATGAGCAGGCATGTTGCGATAGCCGCCTCAGAAGGAAGCAGGAGAATTATGGCTAATATATGGATGATAAATCGTGTTGTGTTAATTCGGTGGGTCATAGTCATAGTGGCAATGGTTGTTATTGCTCCGAGGGCTGAAGCTACTATTATCATGCCTGTGGCCCAAGAGCGTTATGTAAAAGCCGAGGCTTTTGCAGGAGACCCAGACATACAGGTCATAGAGGATGACGCCTCAGATTTTGCTTCTGACTACGGTCGATTTGAAAGCAGCGTAACAGCCCGTCTATCGTGGGCTTGGACACCTTGGGCATCTGCGAGCCATTCATCGAGTATACTGAACACTAGGATTATCGCGAGCGGGTTGGTTCAAAGTGGTGGAGGTGGGGGTGATATATGGATTGGAGCAAATGGTGTTTCGTCATTTAGTCTTATTTTTGAACTAACGACACCACAGAAATTTTCCATAACCGGTTCACTTTCGACGGATGGTTATTGGTCGGATGCGTCTATCCTTTTCAGTGGACCTTCTGAAATCGTTCTGAATGAATCAATTCCCCGCTTTGTATGGGAGCCTGTACATATCAACTTTGGCATCTCAGGGGTGCTTGATCCAGGTCAGTATACACTGACTGCTTCAAGTAGTTCTGGTCATCCTTCAACTGCGTCATTTGATTTTATATGTGAGATTCCGGAACCAGCAACAATTTTGACGCTTGTTTTTGGTATATATGGCTTAAGACATCTTAATAGGAAAAGGGCAAGTTAGACGGAGATGGGGAAATGACAGGGATGCGGAGGATGCTGATAGGTTTGCCAAAGCTTGTGCGGCGAGTGGAAGGGATATGCTGATTCGCTGAAATCGTTAGAATTCCTTCGGCCGAAACATTTTTTTCTTACAAATAAACATTTTTTTCTTCCAAAACACCCTCATTTTTGGCCCAAAAACGGGCCTTTGCGAAAATAATTTGCAAAAACCCGTAGTTTCCACGATAGACAAATTGATCGGGCGAGTTGTAGAATAATGGAGCTGTTATGCGATTGCAGTACTGGTGTCTATCGGGATGGCTGCTGCAAAGATGAAGGAATCAAGCTGGGGATTAGTAGTTGACAGAGAGAAGATAAACCGGTAGAATTAGGATTGAGTGGACCTATGGGATCTCCGGCAGACGAAGAGGTTTTGGTGATATTGCGGGAATCGTGGACGAAGAGGAAGAAAAAAAAGAAAAGGCTTGCATATCTGTGGGCTGGATAGTAAAATAGATGTTGATTGTGGAGCTTTGTAGAATAGGTGGGATTATGAAGCGGGCGGTTATAACAGTCGCGGCGGTTGTGCTGCTGGGGGTAGCTATGGAGGGGAGGGCAAACCTTGTGCCGGTTAACTCTAATTCTGTTATTGAGGATGGGATCGAGTATTACATCGAGACGGACAAGGTTGTGTATGATTTGGGGGAAGATGTGGAGATTCTCTACAGAATCACTAACTTGCGAGATGAAGAATGGGAAGTGATAAGTTTTTTTCCGGTATGGGATATTTCTATTGGAGAGAAACGAGGTGATGAGTTCGCCGAAGTCTGGTCGCTACACTGGTATGGGGGAGGCCATACGGGCCCGGCGGTCCTTCGATTGCAGGGAGGTGAATACAAGGCATTCGAGGATGTCTGGTCTCAGATCAACCACAAAGGAACACGGGAGATTGAAGATGACGTTCTGGTGCTGCCGGGTGCGTATAGAGTCACAGGAGTTATCGAGTCCTTGAACAGCACGGTTGGGGTGCCAATAACCATCGTGCCCGAGCCCACTTCATTAGCTGTATTTGCGTTCGGTGTCGCGATTCTGAGCTATGAGCGTAGAAGAAGGAGCCGGTCATCTGGATGAACGGAGGAAAGAAAGGAGTCGAAGAGGATGCACACAGAAGAAAAAAGGATGTTTCTGCTTCCGGGACTTCACCTGTTTAGCATTTGGGCGCTGATTCTCGCAGTTGGTGGGGGGCCTGTAAGGAGTGCTTCCGGGGATCCTGATCTGTACTATTATTCTGGCGGACGTAAGATCCGACTGTCGCTATCTACAGAAGTGGTAGCAGTGCGGTTCAAGGAAGGAGCTACATTAGAGGAACAAAAAGCAGCGCTCCATATCGAAAAACCTGGATTCCTGCTTTCGCAGGAATGACAAATGCTGTTTCCACAACAGGAACTATATAGTGCCAGAAAAATTAGGCACACCCGCCTGCTGGATTGCGTTGGTGAACGTTTTGATATTGTTGGCGCATTTTGGCCGGTGTGGTCGGCACTATTTGGCGGCCAGGCATACGACGGTTCCGTCCCGCAGGCAAGCGAAGAGGCGGCCGGAAGCTGCGATCATTCCGTCGAAGACGGGTGGGGACTCAAGCGGTGTTTGGGACAGTTGTTTTCCATCCTCGGCCGAGACGGCCACAAGCCGGGCTCCTTTGCGGGCTTCGAAGGCAGCGTAGGGGTCTTTCGCGTCAAATACATCCGGAGCGCCGGCCACGAACAGGGTATCGCCCGCTTTGACCATTGCGCGGATTCGCACGCCCAGCCACTGCTTCCAGAGGGCCGGTTCGGCGCGCGTGTAGCCGATCATTTTGTCGAGTCCGAATGCCTCGCTTTCGAGCTTTCGCATCTCACCGCCGCGTCCGCGTGAATAGTCGGATTGAGGCAGCCATTTGACAGGCGGGCGTGATCCGGCCTCGCCGACGATTTGCGGCTCGTTGGAATTTAGGTCGGCGAAAAGCAGATACCCTTGCTTGCCGGGGAAGAACATCAGGCTGTGCACATTGCGGCGATAGAATGCGCGGACGGCGTAAGTCTTCCTGTCATCAACGACAAGGAGCTGTCCGGTCTTGGGGGCCTGGTTGGCCAACTGAAAGCCGGGCCAGCGCTTCGAGTACATCCAGAACGTGCGGTTGTACCAGGAGCCGTCCAGCAGGCCGGCTGTCGAGAAAATATGCAGGCCCACATCCTGGGCGCCTTTGCTCGATAGGACCGGCACTTCGACCTCCTTGAGCTCGGGCGTCATCTTCTTCTGACGCATATAGAGGAACCCGCCTTCGCTGACGAGCACATCCGAATTGGCGCCAAGGACGAAGAAGGCGACGTCACGTTTGCCTTCCCTGAACGGATTCGGCCCTTTCAGGAGACCTTTGTGGAGGATTCTTCCTGTGGCCGGTTCGAGTCCGTAAAGGCGGATTCCGCCGTCCAGATATGTGGAGCGCCCCGCCGTAAAATACGCCACTCCCTTATCCACGAGCACGCTGCCGTGGAGGGGCCAGGCCGACTCGATTTGGTCGAAAGCGGCAATTCGCAGATCTCTCGGCGCCGCGAGGAACCGCCAGATCAGTTGGCCGTCCGATGCCCGCAGGCAGTACGCGCGTCCGTCTTTCGAGCCGAAGAGCACCATCCCTCGGTAGATTGTCGGAGGCGAGTCGATGCGCCCGTTTGCAGTGAACTGCCACAGCACTCTGCCGTTCACCATATCCAAGGCGTACAGGGTGTGCGCATCCGAGGCGGCGACGAACACCTTGTTAGCCGCAGCTACCGGAGCAGTCAGGGCGCCCCTCAGCGTGACCTTCCAATCGATCTCTACCTTGGAAGGAACGCGGGTGGGAGTTGTGCCGCTGCGGGCTGCATCGTGGCGGTATGTCGGCCAGTCGCTCCGGGAGACGGATTTCGTATCGCTAACCGCGCCGTAAGCGGGACCTTTCTCAAGACGCTCGCGGTCCGGGACCGCTTTAAGGGTGAGGCTCGGCCCGGCCGTCAGTGCTGAATATCCGAGGAACTTCGATCCGGGTTGACAGAAACACTGGTCCGGCGGCACGTACAGCATTCCGTTGCAGGGCATCATCCCGAACTTGCATGCGCCGCGAATCCAGTTGTTCTGCGAATGGTTGTCCGCCTGGAAATCGAGGAACTCAGCACCTTCGTAAGAGCTAATTAGATAGCGAACGGTCGCCTTGTTGCGATAGCAGCGATGGTGATGTTCCGGGCTTCGCAGCCTTTTGACGAGGATGCGTTTTTTCTCGTCGCCGGAGCGAAGGTCCCAACCGATAACCAGGACATTCGGACTCTTGCGCACGGGCTTTCCGCTGTCGTCGACGCTGAGCATTCCGCGCCAGACCAAGCCGTCGATTACGAAAAGGTCGTCCCCTTCGCCTCCGCCGATGGACGGCACGTTTTTTTGCCAGAGGAGCTTGCCGTTGGTCGCATCGTAGGCGGCGACGATCTTTCCACCCTGCATGACAATCACATCATCGACGGTAAGCAGCGTCTTCGGCGCAGTGAACTTGGGCTGGATCCTCCACGACTCGGCGCCGGTCTTCAAATCGCGTGCGACGAGGTCTTTGCCGCTGAGATAGACTATCCGGCCGTTGTCGATCGCCAACGCCAAAGGTCGGATTTGGCCGATGGGCTTTTTCCAGAGCACTTTTGACGTCTTGCCATTAACACCAACTAACGCCGCTGCCGAGGCACCCTTGCCTGCCTCGCCTTGCGATACTCCGCGGGTATAGGCAAGGGCGATGCCGTCACTGACCAGTATCTCAGTCGTGCCCTGCGTCGCTTTAACCGTGGCGATTGTTTCGCCCGTGGCCGCATTTAGGATCGACATTGGCGCCCGGTATGCGAGGGTTGCGTAGAGCCGATCACCGTCGGCTACGATTCGGCGCTGGTTTTCGGAAGGCACATCGACCCGCCCGGCGCGCAGTCTCGTCCAGTCTTTTCCCTGCCATCGCTCCAGGCTCCATTCGCGCCAGCCCCACGATTCAAGCGGCCGCTTCCAGAGCAGCTTGCCGTTGAAGGCGTCCCGGCAAACGAGCGACCAGCGATCGGGGAGGCGCTCGTCGGTTATGCCGATAAGCCCTTCGTCGAATATGTAGAAGATTCGGCCGGCGGCTGAAACGGGCGCCTGAATCCCCGACGGCGTTTCGTGGCTTCGAAGCCACAGCGGCGGCGCAAGCCACTGGAGACTCTCGGGCGGCCCGACGACAGTATCGTCGGCAACGGCGTTGTTGCTCGCACCGTGCAGAAAATGGGTCCACTGATCGATATTGTCGGGCCAGTCTTTGACGACCTTTGTCCACTTGCCGCTGCGCCAAACGCATGCCGTCCCTCCGGGCGCCAAGACCCGCATCACCTCGTTCATGGAGACCTTGCCCGCATCCCGGACGACAATCAGGTTGATTAGATTGTCCGTGTATGGAAGCACCGACCCCGAGAACTGCTCGACGGCAACTGAGCCATAGATGCCCCGGGGCTTGATATAGCCTGCGGCCCGGGCGACCTTGGCCGGGTCCGCATCGAGTCCGTGGACCGTATAGCGGGCATCGGCGCGCAGCGCCGCCGTGAGCTTGCCGTCGCCGCAGCCTGTACTGGTTCAGCGTGAAACGGACATTGTCCACTTACGGTTAAGAGAATACC
>CAYWOD010000168.1:0-7992 GCA_964459805.1 uncultured Pirellulales bacterium | reverse complement strand
CCATAACTCCTTTTAACGCAAACACTTACTGCCTGGAAAAAATCCCTGAAAAATTCAATAAGTGGCATTGACAGCTACCTTGCAATGCGATATACTAACGAATATGGAAACCAGATTCTTCGACAATTGGGCCACACAGATTCGCAAAGGGATGCTCGAATTGTGCATTCTAAATGCTATCAAAGGCACAAGCCTCTATGGCTACGATATCGTCCGAAGGCTGCGCAGCATTGACGGCCTGGTCATAAGCGAAGGGACTATCTATCCCATCCTCAGCCGTCTAAGACGGGAGGGCTTTCTGCAAACCACTATCAGGGAATCCACCGAAGGCCCTGCTCGAAAATATTATGAACTGACCTCAAAAGGCAAACAAACCCTTAGCAGGATGAACGATTACTGGCAGGATGTCAAAACGGGAACCAACGTTCTGAAAGGAGAGTAACAATTATGATTGAACTTACTCACAATGCCAGAAAGAGCCTGGACGATTATCTGCGACAGGCACGGGCCTATCTGAGAGGGGCCAAATCCGTCGATGCCGCGGAGGTGGAGCAAAACATTTCTGAGCATATTGAAAATGAGCTTGAAGGCGCTGCCGAACCAGTCTCGGCCGAAGAGCTGGAGACAGTGCTCAAGAAACTCGGCAGTCCTAAGCAATGGGTCCCCGAAGAAGAATTGCCCTGGTGGCGAAAGCTGATCCTGCGTCTGCAAACGGGACCTGAAGATTGGCGATTAGCTTACCTTTCTTTTGGTTTATTGGTGTTAGGTTTTCTGCTATTGCCTACCGGCGCCATACTAATAGCAGCCAGCTTCATAGCTGCTCGGGCAGTCTTGTCGGTGGTCGAGGATGCAACGCAGCTAAAGGCCCAAAGATGGCTTCTGTACCCATCCTTAATCGTTGTGTATCTCGTGTTGCTTGGGTCTTTTCTTGCGTTGCCTTTGCTCGGGCTCGTACCACTTGCGTTCGAGTGGGAGCATCATTTAATAGACAAATTCAAAATCTGGGACGATATGCCGTACTGGCTGGCCGCCTGGTCGGTTTTTATGGCCTCAATTGGATTATGGTGGCTTATCCAGAGCGTTGTGTTTTTGGTATGCCCAAATATCCCAAGAGTCCTGTTTCGGCCTTTCGCTGGCGGGTTCAACCGTAGATGGGCCCTGGTTCTGATATGTGTCGGCTTCGCTGTTTTGGTCGTCTCGCTGGCAGCGCTAAATTGGGTATATGGCCGCTATTTCAACTGAGGAGATTCTCCGCCTCTCGAATCACACATCCGGCGATAATGCCCTTGGTTGCTTTGGCAATTTTTTTCCAGTTGCCTTGGCGGGTCTTGATTTGAACAGTTGCTTTTGTTGCACCGATTGCGGCGGGGGTGTTGGCGACTATCATATCAAGGTTTTTTTCCTTTAATTTTTTCTCTGCATTTGCCCGCAGATTCTTATCTTCGAGAGCAAAGCCAACAACGATTTGTCCCTTCTGCCCTCCGTTCTTCGCTTTCTGTCTTCTGCCCTCTGTCTTCTGACTTCTTGCTTTCTTATGCTTTGCTGCCCATTTCAGAATATCGGTTGTGGGTTTTAATTTGATGGTAAGAGTTTTGTTTGTTTTCTTGATTTTGGATTTGGCTTGTTTGACGGGCGTGTAATCGGACACAGCCGCCGCCATAAGAAGACAATCGCATTTCGGGAAAAATTCCTTAACGGCTTCAAACATTTCCTTTGCACTATCGACCCCTACAAAATCAACGCCGACCGGCGGCTGCATACGAGATGCGCTTATAAGCATCACCTTATGACCGGCGTCTTTGGCTGACTGTGCAAGTGCATAGCCCATTTTGCCGCTGCTTGCGTTGGAAATGAAGCGGACCGGGTCGATGTATTCCCGCGTTCCGCCTGCTGTGATTAGCAAGTGCATTTTTGTTGGAGTCTCACTTTTCGCCACGCTTTATTCGCGCCAGAATCTTTTCTATGGCCGCGAGAATTTCCTGCGGCTCGGCCATTCTGCCCATCCCCATAGCTCCGTTGGCCAGCCGTCCCTCAACAGGACCTACGAGTTCAAAGCCCATCTCTTTTAGCGCCCGCACATTTCGCTGCACGGCGGGGCTATTCCACATATTATTGTTCATTGTCGGAGCCAGCAGCACCGGCCTGGCCGAAGCCGCACACAGGGTCGTGCTCAGCAAATCGTCACAGATGCCGTTCGCGGCCTTGCCGAGGATGTTGGCGGTTGCAGGCGCCACGACAACGATATCGGCCCAATCGATAAGGGCAATATGGGCGCTTTTATGGTCTTCCGGCGAACTCCACAAGCTCATAAAAACAACTGATCGGGTCACGGCCTCAAGGCTTTTGGGGCCGACGAACCGGCAGCCGTTTTCCGTCATTATCGTTTTGACAACTGCTCCAAGCGCGGCCAGCTTACTGGCGAGATCGACGGCCTTGTATGCGGCGACACTGCCGCTGACGCCCAATAAGACGCTGGGCTTTGTCTTTTGAATCGTGGGCAAGCCACGGTGTTTCGGGCTGTCAGGATTTGTCTTTTTCTTGCGCATTGGACGTACAAGCAAACCAAAGAAACGGAAAACCAAGCAGGCCAAAGGCGGCAAAGAGCTTCGGGCGGGAATTTCCCAGACCGTGCGCTATGTGCTTTTCGTTTTCCGCTCTGTTCAATATTTCCTTTCAGTCCTTGCGGTCTGATCCTGCGTCTTCGGGCTCATCGGCGAGCGGCGCCCCTTCGACCGTGATCTTATCCTGCAGGATTTCCTGCACAACGATTTCAAGCATCGTCTTGCCCTGTGTGTCCTCAATTAGAGGTCGTGACCCCTGCAGCAGCTCGCCCAGACGTTTTTGAATCAGCGCGGTTAACCTAAATCTGCCGCCGATCTTCTTGACTATTTCGTCGCTCTTTAGTTCGTCTATCATCTTTTGTATCTCATCTTGTACTCTATTGTTTTTCTACGATTCACTCTGCACATTCTTAATAATTTGCACACATTCGGTCACGGCCTGGTGCAAATCGTCGTTTATGACCATATATTTATAGTACTGCCAGGCGGCGGCAATTTCGGCACCTGCGCCGTCGAGTCTTTCTTCGGCAATGTCGGCATCATCTCTGCCCCTGTCGTTCATACGGTCGGCCAGGACCTTGGTGCTGGGCGGCAGGATAAAAATCATCACTGCATTCGGGAAATTGGCCTTTACCTGTTTGGCGCCTTGCACATCGATTTCGAGAATTACGGTTTTGCCGGCCCGGAGGGCCTCATCGACCTTTTCCCTCGGCGTTCCATATAAACTTCCGAACACCTCGGCGTATTCCAACAACAGGTTATTATCGATGCGCTCGCGGAACTCACTTTCCGAAATAAACCAGTAATCTTCGCCGTCAACTTCACCTTCGCTTTTCGGCCGGGTAGTAGCCGAGACGCTCAAGCAAACGTTATCCAATCGTTTGACTACCTCCCTGCAAATAGTGCTCTTGCCCACTCCCGACGGGCCGCTTACTATCACTACTTTGCCTTGTGTGTCTTTTGTCCGATCCATTCAGGCCGCCTTTGGCGAGTACGCAATTCGTTCACTCTACGTTCTGAACCTGCTCTTTGATCCTGTCCACGCCGCATTTCATATCGACCACGGAGCGGGTAATTTCCATATCCGAGGACTTACTGGCAATGGTGTTTGCCTCTCTGAGCATCTCCTGGCTGATAAAGTCGAGCCTGCGGCCGGCCTGTCCATCGCCGCGGCAAGTCTGGTCGAACTGCTGCAGATGCGAATCCAATCGAGCCAGCTCCTCGGATATGTCGGATCTGTCGGCGAAAATGGCCACTTCTCTGGCGAGGACCTCTTCATCCAGTTTCAACTCCGCGTGCGCCAGCAGCTCGTCAACTCTTTTCTTAAGTCTCTTCGCATACTCCTGAACAACAGCGGGACTGCGTGCACGTATGTGCTCGATCTCCTGCTGTATCTGGCCGCAGTACTTTTTCAAATCAGCTTCGAGGGCGGCGCCTTCGGCGGCACGCATCTCTTTGAGCCGGTCTATGGCCTCCCGGCTGATCTCGAGAACCTTCTGCCTCATTTGCTCGGCCATTTGTTCATCCGGCATCGCCGGACGAATAATTCCCGGCAAAGCCAAGAGACTGCCGATATCAATCAACCTGTTTACATCAGTCGAGGGCTTAATCCGACCCAGCTTTTCGACAACGGCCCGGAGGGCCTGCTCGTCAATATCAAACAGCGTATTGGCCGAGACATCCTTGAAGCGAAGCACGTAGTTTACCGTCCCGCGCGCCAAATTCCGCCGGAGCAGTCGCTCGATATCTTCCTCGAGGAAGGCGGCGAGCTCCGGCAGTTTTATGATCGCTTTGAAGTAGCGGTTGTTGACGGCTTTTACTTCAACGGCGTAGCTGACGCCGTTAATCTCACCCTGTGCCTGGCCATATCCGGTCATACTGTTTATCATCGCATTATGCTTTCACGCCAAATTCGGCCGAGCGTCCGGCCATTTGGTTCCATTTAAGGGCAACGATCCTCAGCCGCCAGACGAATTTGCATCGCCGACGCTGTTGACATCACCGACCGTCACACCGGCATCGTCAACCGCCGAGGTTTGCCCCGCGTCCCCAGGCTGTCTTTCTCCGGTTGGAGGGCCTGTGCCGAAATCACTGAACGTTGGCCTGTAGAACTTCGCCATGACAACGGCAAGCACCAGGAACACTCCCACCAGGATTATTGTAACCCAGGTCAGGAAATCGCCGGTTTTCGAGCCCAGTATCCCGCCGGCCCCACCTCCGCCGAACGCCGCGCTTAAACCGCCGCCCCGCCCCTTCTGAATCAGGATGACCAGAACCAGTATCAGGCAGCAAACAACGAACAGGATTGCCACAAATGTCAGGATGAAGCTCACCGCCAATAATGGAAAAGCTGCCATATTTGTTCCCCAAAAATCATTTCAATTGACAACAGGCGCCGGATTCAACTTTAACTACGTCGCTGCCTGAATTATTGCGAGAAAATCATCGGTCTTCAAACTTGCGCCGCCGACAAGCACGCCGTCAATGTCCGGCTGACTCATCAACTCGGCGGCGTTGCCGGGCTTGACCGAGCCGCCGTAGAGGATACGGAATTCCTCGGCCAGTTGGCTATCGTACATTTGAGCAAGGAGCTTTCGTATGAACCGGTGCACTTCCTGCGCCTGCTGCGGCGTCGCGGTCAGGCCTGTTCCGATAGCCCAGACCGGCTCGTAAGCAATTGCCACGGCCGAGACCTTTTCCGGGCTCAGGCCGGCCAAGCCCTTCTTTACGTGCCTGGTAACAACTTCCTCGGTCTGCGAGGCCTCTCGCTCGGACTGCAGCTCACCTACACACAATATCGGTAGAAGCCCGCCGGCAATAGCAGCGGTGAGCTTCCTATTTATCAACTCGTCGGTCTCACCGATCACATGGCGTCGCTCGGAATGCCCGCACAGAACGTAGGTACAGCCGATATCTTTGAGCATTGACGCGCTTATCTCGCCGGTGAAAGCGCCCTTGGCCTCAAAATAGATGTCCTGGGCGCCGACCGCCACGTTCGATGAGCTAACGGCGCCGGCCACAGCCTGCAGAAAGACAAACGGTGGACAGACGGCCGTATCAACGCCCTGACCCGCCAGCTCGACAGAGCCGCGGGCTACACCAGTGGCCAGATCCACGCTGCTGTGACTGTCGGTGTTCATTTTCCAGTTACCGGCCACAAACGGCTTTCTCATAAGATGCTCCTGATCCTTAGTGTCGTTTACAACTCAACCAACAAATTCGCAAGCTATCGGCTAAAGACATCAAGGCGCTCACAGCAACTCCGTTGCCCTGGGGAAGCTGCCCAATATCGAGAGCTGCATGCAGTGCTTACGGGCCTCTTCCAGTCCGTCCTGCACGTGCTTTTCCGTCCTGTGGCCAAAGAAATCCATAAAGAAATAGTATTCCCACTGTTTCTTCTTGCTGGGCCTGGACTCTATGTTCGTCAGATTGATGCCGTATTGCTTGAAGACATCCAGCACGTCGGCCAGCGCGCCTGCCTTGTGAGCGGTGCTGAACAATATAGCCGTCTTATCTTCACCGGTCGGTTTGGCATCCTCCCGCCCGATTACGAGGAACCTGGTTACATTGTTGGTTATGTCCTCGATATTTTCGCATACGATTCGCAGGTGGTACAACTCGGCGGCGACACTTGAGCCGATTGCTGCGGCATTGCGCTCGCCGGCAGCCATTTGCGCAGCCCTGGCGGTGGAAGCAACAGGCACGGTTTGGGTTTCTTTGAAAGTGGCGCTGAGCCAGCTTCGGCACTGAGCAAACACTTCGGGCTTGGAGTATATTTTCTCAACATCTTCGAGCGAGCAATTCGCCAGAAGATTATGATGTATCGCCATCAGGACCTCGGCGCAGACTTTGACGTCGGAATCTATCAGGGCGTCAAGTGTCTCTATTACGCCGCCGCCCATGGTGTTCTCGACCGGCGCCAGTCCCAAATCGCAATGCCCCTTGCTCACTTCGTCGAAGATGCTTGTAATGTCGGCTACCGGCTCATATTCGACACTCTGGCCGAATTTGAGCATGGCCGCGGTGTGACTGAAGCTGCCCTGCGGACCGAGATAGGCGATCCGCAAGGGCCGCTCGAGCACGAATGAGCCGCTCATCAGCTCCCGCCAGATAGCCGCGAGACACCTGTCCGGCAGCGGACCCTTATTCGCACGGGCGATTCTTTCAAAGACCTGCTTTTCCCGGTCGGGCGCATAGACCGGCTTGGCGGTCTTGCTCTTTAGCTTGCCTATCTCCACGACTACCCGCGCACGCTCATTGAGCAACTGCACAAGCTGGTGGTCAAGGTCGTCTATCTTTTTCCTTAACTCTTCAAGAGACATAAATCAAATCAGCCCAAAATCTGAGGTCAAAGGTTGCAAAGTCACAATGCGAGACTCATTAATTATTTGAGTCTTGAATATTTGCTTTCGGTTCCTACCCTTTCGTTTTACCTTGTTTTGCCCAGAGCCACCTTCGGTCGATTTTTGTAAAAACCAACATATCTAACAGAATTTTACCCTTGCGTCAATGAATTTAGGGGCATTAGATAACATTGAGCACACTATTTGGGCAAAAAAATGCAGAATCCGATAAAATACACGATTTTCACAACGAAATGGGGGTATTTCGGCTTTGCCGGTACCGAGCATGCGCTTTGCCGAACGCACCTGCCGGGTCCGGAACCCGAGAAAATCAAGGCCCGGCTCCTCCGGAACCTGCCCGCCGCCCAGTTCGACCGGGCCTTGTTCAACGCGGTCCAAGATGGGATAGCCGCTTACTTTGCCGGCGAGAGAATCGAATTGGGCCCCGAAATTCCTGTTGACCTCGACGCATTGAACCCGTTCAACCGGTCGGTTCTCGTCGCCTGCAGGCAAGTGCAACTCGGCCGGACAATAAGTTATAGCGGATTGGCGAAGATGCTTGGCAAACCCACCGCCGCCAGGGCAGTCGGAAACGCACTTGCCAAAAATCCACTGCCGTTGATTATCCCCTGCCATCGTATAATCCGCACCGACGGTAAACTCGGTGGCTTCTCCGCTCTCGGAGGGCTAACACTCAAAAAAAGGATGCTTGAACTTGAGCGTCAAGCCCTGAGGGCCTGAACCCGTTACTTAGTTCCTGTTGCCGAAACAGCATTTGTCATTCCTGCAAAAGCAGGAATCCAGCTTTTTCGATGGGGCCCCTTCCTTTCGCAGGGGTGACATCGTCGCTTTTGGCTTTCCGCAACAGATACTACTTAACTATATTTCTGCTTGCCCAAATCATCAAAAAAAATAAAATTTTAGTACCGTCCCAAAGGTTGGGGGCAATCCGATCGTTCACTTTGGCGAACAACCAATTGCGTTTATCGCTTTATCACCTACCAGCAGAATCGCAAACCCATAGGCTCTGCCCTGCCGGATAATAAATTACTATTGCTTTTGCCCGACAATAATCTTACTATCTACTT
>CAYWOD010000167.1:0-7992 GCA_964459805.1 uncultured Pirellulales bacterium | reverse complement strand
TGTTCAAAAATTTACGTGTCGGGGTGAGAGGATTTGAACCTCCGACCACCTGAACCCCATTCCTGGCTGAATATACCTATATCCGTGCCTGCAGGGAATAACAGGGAATAACATCGGGAATAACATCGGGAATAACGGGAATAACATTCGTGCCTGGAGGGACTAACATTCGTTCAATTTTACATATTTACACAATGTGTCATTTTGTAATGATGTTGTTGTTAGACCCAAAATTTGTTAGTCCCAAAAGGAAACAGGTTTGTATCGCTATGATTTCCCAATATGTTTGCGCAAAATAGGCACTAATTCCAAAATGACCTGTTTGAGCTTCGGTGATAGCTTTATCAGCTCGTGATCTTCAAGCTGCATTGGTGGGTTGTTAGTTTGCTCAGGTATAGGGAAGCCGGCTTTCTTTAGGACCAGGTCCACCGGTAAATCCAGGCAGTTGGCTATTTTTAGCAGGACCTGGTATGAACCTCGTATTTTACCACTTTCAACTGAATGAATATGAGCTGAGCTAACTCCGGCATTAGCAGCCAAATCAGTTTGCCTCATTCCTTTAGCTTCACGGGCAGCACGCAGATATTTGCCCAATTGCGTGATATTGCTCATCCAATTTCATTTTATCAAAGATTTAATAAAAAAACACTTGACAAAATTAAACTGTTTTATTACACTTTATTAAAGGGATGAGCGATGCCACTTAAAGATAAAGACAAATTGCGCGAATATCAGCGCGAACAAATGCGGCAACGCCGGGCGAAACAGGCATCTATCATTCCTTCGTCCCCTTCATCTTCCACAGGTCACAATCTCCCGCGTGTATCTAAATCTGAGGTTCCACCTCTGCCTCAGGGAAAACAACAACGCCCGGCGTCCGCTCCCTCATCATCATCATCATCAAAATTTCTGCAGCTTGAACCTGGCAGCTACTGGTATGATCATGAAGATACCGAAGGGCTGCCCTGCTATAAGGGACCGGGGCGCTGCTGTCTGCCGTTAGAGCATAAGCCGCCGGCAAAACCGGTAACAAGCTGTATATTTCCTGTTGATCAATGCCCATTCTATAAGGGGGGGAAGGGATAATGCCCACTACGGAGAGGTCATGGTGGGATTTAACCAAAGATGAGGGGTTGGCATTTGCCAGAAAGGTAGTCAAAGAGGACGTGACTGGATGGGATGAACTCAAAGCAGCAGCACGTGACTTTGGCTTTGAGCCAGATGAGGCTATGCCAACAGTCTTCGAGTTGAAACGGATGATAGAGGTGCAAAGTGGATCAATTTATAGAAGGTCAAGGCCCATTTTCTAAGGGGGAAGCGAATGGCAACAAAGCAAAGGTATCGTGAAGTCTATCGCAGGTGTAAGAAATGCCATGCCCTGGCAAAGATGACTGACTGGGTGCCGCCGTCAGGGATTGAACCTGACTTATATGAATTCAAATGCCCTTTATGCAGTAATGTCTGGTATCAGAGAATTACAGGAAATTAGGGAAAGGGAAACAATGCTAGGAGTTAGCACGATCAGATGCCAGAGCTGCCATGAGTTTGTCCAGGTAATCTTCACCAGGGTAATGGGCTTCCAGTCGCCGCAACAAGGACTATATTGGGAAGGTCGATGTCCACATTGCGGAGCTGCTAACCGGATCCAAAAACCAACGGATTATTTCGAACATGGGACGCAAGAGCAAGGTCAAGAGTATTGAGGCTAAATTCGGCAAGCCGCTGCAGCAAATACTGCAGGAATTGTTTGCCCAGGGCGATATTCGCTTTGTTGCTGGCAAACTGGAAATCAGTCCCGGGTCCGTTATCAATTACTCCAGGCAATTCGGCGTTTACAGCCATCGAACGCAAACGGTAACAAATAACCTGCAGGACTCAGAGTTAAAGCAAGCCATAGAGAATTTCCTGATCACTAAACAAGTTGGCGGTAAGACCAAATCGACCATTGAGTTCTATTCTAACAATCTCCGCCGCTTTCTGTGGTGGCTTGAACAGGAAGGCATCCCTGGCAAAGTATCTATACTCACACCGGTTATCATTCGCAAATTCCTTTACTATGTTCAGACCAGCTCAGAGCGTTTCGGTGGTCTATCCACCACGTCAAGGCGCCCGGTAAGCCGGTCAACCGTTGATGCTTACTGGCGGACATTTCAATCGCTCAGTAAATGGATGCTGATGGAGGAGATAATAAAGGAATCCTTCATAGCCAAAGTTGAACGACCGGGACAGGTAAAAACTATCATCCCCGATGTCCCCTCAAACGTTATCAAGTCAATCCTGAACAGCCTGGATGACGATTTCCTGGGGATCAGGAATAGAGCGATCCTCTATGTTTTGATCGATACCGGTATCAGGCTGAATGAGCTGTTGGGGATGAAACACACAGACATATTGCCTGACAACTTAATAAAGGTGTTTGGCAAAGGGCAAAAAGAGCGCATTGTCCGCATATCCCCGACTACTGCAAAGGTATTTACTAGCTATTTGACTTTATGCCCGAATAAGAACGAATGGATTTGGGTTAGTGAAAACGGCAAGCACATGACCAGGTCCGGCGTTCAATCTATTTTCCGACAGCTAGCAAAGCTAAACCCCGGAGTTAAAATCAATCCCCATGCTTTCAGGCACACTTTCGCCATTGATTACCTGAGGGCTGGCGGTGATCCTTACACGTTACAGATGCTCGGCGGCTGGACTGATTTGGATATGCCGCGGCAATACGCTGCCGCATTAAAGCAGGAAGATGCTTTCAAGGTGCATGAAAAGGCTTCCCCAATAGAATTTCTATTGAATGAACATGCAAAGGAAGATAACTAAAAAAAAGAATGATGATGATGTTACATCATCATCATCATCATCATCAAAGGCGCCCTGTGCTGCTTCAGCTGCGATTTTACACCTGCAGACAACTTTAGTCAACCCAGTTAAACCTGTGGATATATTGGAGCAAGAGTTGATGGACCTGGGCTTTGATGGTCCTATGAGTTTAATTCAGCAATATGGCTATGACCGGGTGAAGGCAGCCAAAGACCGGGCAATTTCAAGACCGCCGGGACTGATTAAAAATCTTCCCGGCTATATCCGCTATCTGTGCAAATCAAAGGGACCGATACCGGCTCCAAACGGCGATAAATACGTTCGAGGCAAATTAGCAAAGGTGGTGCAACGATGACTGATACCAACAAAGGGAAAAACTACAAGCTAAAGGAATGTCCCTATTGCCATAAATTCTTTGGCAATGTAAAGAACCATATCCTGCTTAAACATCAAGCTGAATTGCCTGGTAAAGGTGAAGATGGCGCGGTTGAGCTGACCAAAGAGGACCTGTTAGGCAAGGAAGAGGAAAGCCAGGATCAGGAAGAGCAAAACGCTGAGATAAACTATCATTGCAACGATTGTGGCGCTGACGTCAGGCGTGGCGAAACACGATGTCATAGCTGCGGCGCTACTCTTATATGGGAAGGGATTGAATGAGTTTTGAAATCAATTACCGGGACCTTATCGGCAATCAAAATGAAGGACCGCGCGTTGATCAACCGTTAGCCGGTGAGGAAGAATACCCGGGTGAAGGCGAAAGCTTTATAGGCAGCATCAGAGAGCTAGGGTTGCTGTTTCAAGATGTCATAAATAATGGCAAGGATTTAATCCGCCTGGCAGCGCAATATAAGTCAGGGCAGATTGGCAGCAGCCAGGCAAATACTGCAGGACCAGGTCCGGGGATCGAGGCGATGATCCAGAAATTGCATTCTGAGTACGGCAATATAACCATAGCTCAATTACTTCAAACGCTAATGCAGCAATATGGGGGGTTGAAGCTATCTCAATTGCTAGAGATAATAAAAAGGCAGTAGCAATGAATTTTGTTGATTTACAGGGGAAGGGATTTGCGATCCTGGGTTTAAGAGGCACCGGGAAAACATATCTGGCTAAATACCTATTGAAGCAAAATCCCCGGTCTATTGTCTATGATGTGCTGCATGAATACCAGGGTTTGAACCGATACATTGTCGAATACCGGCAAGCTGGCAAAATGGCATTACAGGAGCTTAATTTATTTATCGGCAAAGTGGTGATAAATTCTGGCAAGATCAAGCTGTTTGTTCTTGAGGAAGCTAACAGATATTGTCCGCCTAAACCTTCGCCGTTGCCGCTGGAGATCCTGGAGTTAAACGACTTTGGGCGTCATTTTGGGGTTAGCTTTGGGGTAATAGCCAGGCGACCAACACAGCTGCACAGCGACTTAATCGAGCTGGCTGACTATCTTTTCATCTTCCAGCTCAAAGGGAAAAATGATATTCTATACCTGAATTCTTTAGCTCAGGGTTTAGGTGATGCTGTGTTGAGTTTGCCGCAATATCAATTTGTCATTGTCTATCCTAATCACACGTTCCAGGTGCATGAAGCTGTCAGTTTAGGCTAGGACATTCCCGGGAAACCGCCATGATTTTGACCCTCAAAGCTAACTCCGGGACCTGGAGCTGCCCCATGACAGCCCATTGTAAAGCTAAATCATGGCGGTTTAAGGCTATTTCTATTGGAATTGACAGCGTATAGCTGTATTTGGTAGAGTATGGTCAAAGGGGATGGCGGAAAAGGTTTCGGCTCATCCCCTTTTCCTTTTTCCAAGCCATCCCCGGCTAGTCGAAAGCTGAATGAGCAAATAAAAAGCAAAGGTAAACTATGCCGAAAGATATTGGAGTTCCTACAACCAGAGGGTTAAAGGATGCAGCGGTTGATTATGCCTACGGCGCCGGTGGCGGCGTGGTATATTCACTGTTATCGAACCTGTTTGGCACCGGGCTTATAGGTGGGCTGGCGACAGCCGCGTTAGCCGGCTCGATCATCAAAGGCAGCAAAGGCGAAATCCTGGCTACCATGATCGGGTTTAACAGCATTGTAGCATCGATGTCTGGAGCTATCAGCGGTGGCGATGCCGGCGGCAGCCAGGAGGTCATGTAATGCAGGGGATAAAGAAGTGCTTTCACCTTCTGCTAGCTTGCTTCGTTGATCTCTTTGCCCTGGTCCGCACCGTTGCCCATGATCAATCCGGGCAGTTAAACCTGGCTGGGTTGTTTGGCGGACTTGGCGGATTAGTGGCACAGGCACCACAACGAAGGGGTTTTCGGACCTATCTTCATCTTTCCGATGGGGATGCCGCATATGACACGGAAGCTGAAGTTGTGGCATTGGTGGTTGCTAACCAGTTTGTCAAGATCTGGCAGAAGACCATGCCGGCGCAGCAGATGGCACGCTGGGGCTTTGGCGGACCAAACCTACCCTATAACCAGGGCTATCTTTGGATGGTCATGAGCGATGCTAACGAAAAGCATTCCGAAGGTATGCTGCGGCTGGTCCAGGCAAACGCCAACGAAACAAAGCGCCTCGTGGTCGCTGAGTTCGACACCTTGAACCTGCATGGCACCTGGGTAACTGGGAAAACGGCGGACTACTTCAAGCTGACGGATAAGAATGAAATGATGGCTTTGCCTGAGAAGGTCGAGTTTCCGTTCGTTGGCGAGGATAGCAAGCTGATCCTGGAGTATAAAGAAACCACCACACCAACCGCGAACGATATTGTTGGTTTCTCTATCCCGGTTACAATCTACCAGTAAGCCGTTATCCTTCCGGGGATAACAATTAAAGCACCAGGCGAGCTTTGCCTACGGGTTTTGGTAGCTATTTGAAGATGAATTTATTTCAACGAGCGAACGTTCAAAGCGCTAATAACCGTTATATCATCCGCCAGGAGCGGATAAAACGTGAAGGATCGCCGTATTACTCTTATACGGTGGGGGTAGTGGCTGCCGGTGATAACGTGGTCCTTTCGCCTTCTCAATACTTCCCCGAGAGCAAGAAGTATGCGCCGCTTGATTGGGCCGAGGTGGTCAATAATGATGTGGTGGATATTTTAGTCACGGTGAATGGGGGTGATACCATCATCGTGCTAGCCGGCACGATCCGCTATATTGAAGGCAAACCGTTACACGAACTCAGGATCAAAAACAATGACGGCTCAACGTCAACTACTGATAAGAAGATCAGGTTGACGTTACAGCGTCAACCGCTCACCATGGACAAGTGGATCAGGCGGCAAAGATGAGCAAAAAGGACAGCACAGGCAAAACCGTATTATTGCTAGGCGCTGGCGCAGTAGCTGCTTATTTTTTGTTCCCGAAGGTTAAAGAAGCAGTTCAAAATGCGGTTCCGTCTATCACTTTTCCCCCTATCGACATAGGCGGTTTAATCCCGGAAGAGGGCATCCCTATTCAGATGCCCGGCATTGGTGATTTGGGTGATCTTATTGGTTCTCTTTTCGGTGGTGGTGGAGGAGGGGGAGGCGATGCTGCACAACCGGAAGAGGACATAACCGACGCTGGTGATGAAGGCACAACCGAGCAACCGAGTTGGTGGGACAACTTCAAAGGGGAAGCATTGAAGGTAGCGGAATTCAGCGCTGGAGTTGGTCTTGGTTATGTGGGTATTCGCTATGCTGGTCCGCCAATAGCAAGAGGGGTTGGAGGGATATTTCAACGGCTATTCGGCAAAGTGGGACCCCGGGTAGCTACTACTACTGCACCTGGGCAGGCTCTTGCCGGGGAAGGGCTTGGACCAGCCTCAGCAACGAAAGGGTTTAAGCTGAAATATCCTAAGGTCGGACCGTTAGGAGCTGCAGCTTTTGCGTTATCCTTTCCCGATTTACTTGCTGCAACAATTGGCTTACTTACCGGGCAGCCTACTGAACAGGTTAGCGGACCTGCAGTTGTTTCGCAGCCATACGAACACACCGGAACTATTTGGAGTATTCCAGTTATGTCCCCTGGGATGTATTCCGCAATGCGCATACCTGAGATAATCGCTCAAAATCAGCCGGCTTATGGAATGGGCGCACCAATGGAGGATTGGTTTACCAACCCAGCAACCGGAGCTGGTCGAAGTGGCGGCGGTGGTGGTGGTGGCAGTAGTGAAGGCGGTGGCGGCGGTGATAACACTAAAACAACCGAAAAATATGATGCTGGGGAATACGGCGGTATTGGTGGGACCGGTCAATGGGTAGGGGGGTTGTGATGATGGAAGGAACACGGCTCGAAACAATACCGGTTGTCTATCGCACCTATAAAGTTGCCGATGTAGCGGCAATGAACGCCCTGACCGGTATGAAAACCGGTGAATATTGCTCGGTTGATGCTACCGGTGAAACATACCGTTATAGTGGGTCCGCCTGGGAACTCATTATTTCAACGCTTGTGGGAATTGTTTGGAAAGATACTCAACCAGAAGTTTTATCACTACTGGATCAAACCGCTACAGGTAACTGGACAGGCCTCGATTTAACAGCACAAACAAGCGCTAAAGCTAAAATGGCTATGCTTCAAGTGTATATCAAGGTTGATAGCTACACAGATGGAAACATCATATTATCACTACGCAGAAAAGGCACTACTCCAACAATCGCTGTTACAGTAGTCCCGGAACTAGTAGCAGGAAAGTCGATTTGGAGTTTTCGCATAGTGGGCTTAGATAGCGACAAGATTCTACAATACCGTGTGACTATATCTGGAACAGCACAAGCTGATTTCAACGTTTACTTGTTGGGCTACATTGAATGAGCCGAAGCATAGGAGGGTAAAGGTATAATGACAACACGGAAACAAATTGCTGCAGCCAGGCGGAACATAAAGAAGGCTCAAGCGGCAAGGCGAAAGAAAAGCCGGAAGCGAAAGCGCCGGAACCGAAGGCGCTAAAGGTTCAAGCAGATGGACAAAGCTGTTGTGGTCCCTGTTATTGTTGCGCTATGTATTACTATTGTTGCTGTTACAGCTCTACTCATGGGGATTGATGGCACAATCACCCTTTCCGCTTTTGCCGGTTTAGGCGGTATTATCGGCATTACCGGTAAAATAGCTTACGACAAGTTGAAGCAAAAATGAAAAAACTCAATATCCGATTCCCTTCCGCTAAAGAATGTCATTGCTGGTGCATCGGGTTTGGTGA
>CAYWOD010000166.1:3887-8029 GCA_964459805.1 uncultured Pirellulales bacterium | reverse complement strand
TTGAGACACCTTCTTTACCAACAATCATATGGCCGCGTTTGTTGAAAAGCGTAAGGTCGCCTGCTTCATCTACATAATAGTTATTTACCGAACGTTTCTCTGCCATATACGCTTTACCGAATTAAAATAGCGTTTGACTAACATGCAAAATTATATTATCTATGATTACTCTGCTGGCGTCAATATGCCAACGGATTCCAGGCATTTAATCTTGAACAGTTAGAAGGAGTAAAAAACTTGAAGAGCAGATTGCAAGGCAAGTTTATTGTACTTGATGGGACGGACGGCTGTGGGAAGACTACGCAAGTAAAATTACTTGCAGATTACCTGAAGAAACAAGGCGTCGAGGTAGTAAAGACCCATGACCCAGGAGGCACAGCGATAGGCGACAAGATTAGGAAGCTTGTGAAATATGGTTCAAAAGATATTGATGTTAGGACGGAAGTAATGCTGTTTATGGCTTCAAGGGCTCAACTTGCCGCTGATGTGATTGAACCTGCCTTAAAAAAAGGGAAAACAGTCTTATGTGATAGATACATTTCATCTACATGTGCTTATCAGGGGGTTGGGGGGTATTCAATTCAGAAGATACTTGAGCTTGGTCGATTTGCTGTAGGCAAGACTTGGCCGGATCTTACAGTGCTTCTTGACTTACCTACAAAAAAGGGGCGAGAAAGAACTGGTGTTACAAGAGGTAAGAAAATTGAAGGTGATTATGAGCAGAATCACTTTTTTGACAGCCCAACTGCAGATATATTTGATTTAAGGACTTTAGATTATCATCGTAAGGTTAGAAGGGCTTTTTTAAATTTAGAAGGGATATACCCGGGAATTGTGAGAATCATAGATGTAAGTATAGACGACATCGAAACAGTTCACGAAAAGATATTGCAGCTTATTTCAGAGGTGAGTTTTACATAGATGTCATTCAAAGAGATTTTCTGTCAGGACAAAGCAATCGATATTTTGCAGAGGGCCTTTACCTCCGGCAAATGGGCACATGCGTATATTTTTGCGGGGCCGGAAGGGGTTGGCAAATTCAAAACGGCCGGCGAGTGGGCCAGGCTTCTGCTTTGCAGGAATCCGGTAGTGGAGAAGGGGCGCGTCGATTCGGCCGAGAGCTGCGGGACGTGCGAATCGTGCCGGGCAGTCGCGGCCGATGCGCATCCGGACTTCAATATCATCTACAAGGAGCTGGTCGAATTCACAAAGGACAACAAAGGCAGGAAAACGCCCGTTGATTTGCCAATCGATGTCGTTCGAGAGTTTCTCATAGGAAAGGTATGCACGCGGCCGACCCTGTCGGAGAGGAAAGTCTTCATCGTCAGTGAAGCCGAGAAACTCAACGCGAGCTCGCAGAACTGTCTGCTGAAAGTTCTGGAGGAGCCGCCGGAGTACTGCTGTATTATTCTGCTGTGCACGCGTCTGGAGAGACTTTTAGCCACAACCAAGTCGAGATGCCAGATAATTCGGTTCGGCCTGATTGACGAAGAGATAATCTTCAACAAGTTGAAAGAGATGGGCATCGGGCAGGAGAAGGGGCGCTACTTTGGGCGTCTGGCTCAGGGCAGTTTGGGTCTGGCGTGCGAGTGGGCAAGGCTGGAGCTGGCCGAGGCGGGCCTTTACCGGATCAAGAAGGAGCTGGTTGACTCTTTGGTCGGGTTTGACTTTGCGGAAGTTCCGGAGCTTGCGGTGAATTTTCTTGAGAAGAGCAAGAAGATCGCCGCTGTCTGGACGGAGCTCGAGAAGAGCACGAGCAAAAAGGACATCAATCGAAGAGCGGCCAAGAGCGTTGTTGGGATAATCATATCAGCCCTGTACGATGCGATGAAACTGAAGGTCACGCCTGAAGAGGGGGCCATCAATTTCGACCAGAAAGAGCAGATAGAAGAGCTGGCCGGGCAGCTCGACGCAGAGCAGCTCGCCGAGAGAATAGCCGATTGCTATCGCGTGCTGCGCTGGATCGAGGCCGGGGTCAATGAAAAGCTTATTTTCGAGCAGTTGTTGTTTAATCTGGCCGGTTCTGATAAAATGAGGGTCTTGACCTGAGCGATTCGGCGCCTGATCCCTGCGGAAGCAGGGATCCAGTAATGTGGCGAGCGAGTGGATTCCCGCTTTCGCGGGAATGACACACTGTGCTATGTTACTGTTCCAAAAGCACTTGGGGCGGCGCACTATTCGAGAATCGTCAGTTTGAGTAGGTGTATAAGCGATACAGCCTGATAATAGTATTGACCTGGGAATTTTGGATGTCAAAAACCGCAGAGACAAAGCCCAAGCAGGCAAAGAATAAAAAGCGTATGCTGGTGCGCTACGGGCGGATGAATTCGCTCGGCTTCTTCGAGCATAACGAAACGAAGATACCCAAAGTGGTCGCTCGCGTGGTAGTCAAGACCGACAAAGGGCTGGAGCTGGGCCGGCTCGTGGGGCAGCTCACTTCCTATAGAGGCGGACAATTCAAATTAAGCGAGGACGACGTAAAGAAGTACTTCGGTGACGACAATATCGATCTGCCCGGCGAGAAGGGCGGTAAATTTATACGCTATGCGACCGGTGCGGATTTGAGCGAGCAGGAGCACCTGGGGAAAATTGCAAGAGAGGAGATGGAATGCTGCAGGCGTTTCATCACAGAGTTGAACCTGCCGATGAAAATAGTCGATGCCGAGCACATACTCGGCGGCGAGCGTATTATTTTCTATTTTATGTCGGATGGACGGGTGGATTTTCGCGAGTTGGTAAAAAAACTGGCGCACGAGTACCAAACAAGGATCGAAATGCGTCAGATCGGCTCGCGCGACGAGGCGAAGCTGCTGGGCGATATAGAAAGCTGCGGTCAGGAATGCTGCTGCAAGCGATTCTTGAGGCTTCTAAAGCCGGTCAATATGCGGATGGCCAAGATGCAGAAGGCGACTCTCGATCCTTCCAAGATATCGGGCTACTGCGGTCGATTGAAATGCTGCCTGCGATATGAAGACAAGACCTATACGGAGCTTAAGAAGCGGCTGCCGAGAAAGAGTGCGTGGGTCAGGACCAAAAACGGCGAAGGCAAAGTCGTGGACAGCCAAATATTGACGCAGCTTGTCGTTGTTGAATACGACGGCGGCACGAGGATCGCAGAGCCCGTGGATGAGATCGAGGTAATCCCGGCGCCTCAGCGTGCCGAGAAGAAGCAGGATGATGCCGGCGAGGACGAAAAGGCAGGCGAGGACAAAAAGGCAGGCAAAGACAAACGGGCCCGAGACACTAAAAGGCCCAGAGAGGACAAAAAGGCCGGAAAGGACAGAAGGGCCGAAAGAGACAAAAAGGCCGCAAGGAACAAGAAGCAGGACAACAGGGAAACCCAAGAGCAGGAGAGCAGGGAAGATCGGGAGCAGGGCAACAAGAAAGCTCAGGAGCAGTAATCGTCAGAGAAGAAATATGCCTCGCAAAATCGTTGTAACCTCAGCTTTGCCCTACGCGAACGGGCCTATACACATAGGGCACCTGGTCGAGTATCTGCAGACCGACATCTGGGTGCGTTTCCAGAAAGCATGCGGCAATCAGTGCTTTTACTTCTGCGCCGACGACACTCACGGCACTCCGATTATGATAAGCGCCCGCAAGGCCGGGATAGAGCCCGAGGAGCTGATCGGGCAGATGCACAAGGAGCACAAGGCTGATTTCGACAGCTTTGGTGTCGAATTCGACAATTACTACTCCACCCATTCGCCTGAGAACCAGTATTTCAGCGAGCTCATCTTTAGGCGGTTAAACGAGGCCGGGGCAATCGTCACGCGCGACGTGGAGCAGACTTATTGCGACAAGTGCAAAATGACCCTGCCCGACAGATACGTTCGGGGGACATGTCCGCGGTGCAAGGCCGAGGACCAATACGGGGACTCGTGCGAGGTTTGCAGCGCGACTTATCGGCCGACCGAGCTGATCAACGCTTATTGTGCGACCTGCGGTGCGGCGCCGACTTTGCAGACTTCCAAGCACTATTTCTTCAAGCTCACCAACTACGAGCAGGATCTGCGAGAGCTTATCGCCGGCGGATACGCGCAGAGGTCGGTTGCGAACAAGTTAGATGAATGGTTCAAGGCGGGCCTGAAGGACTGGGACATTTCGCGGGACGGGCCTTACTTCGGCTTTAAGATACCGGG
>CAYWOD010000166.1:0-3787 GCA_964459805.1 uncultured Pirellulales bacterium | reverse complement strand
AACGGTGAAAAAATGAGCAAATCGCGCGGCACCTTCATCAAGGCGAGCACATACGCGAAACACCTGAATCCCGAATTCCTGCGGTACTATTACGCGAGCAAACTGACCGACGGCGTCGAGGATATTGACTTAGGGATAGAGGATTTCATAGGCAAGACCAACTCCGACCTGGTCGGCAAATACGCGAACCTTGCATCGCGCTCGGGGCCGATGCTGACGAAGAAACTCGACGGCCAAGTCGGCCGATTGGACGAGCAGGGCGCCGAGTTGATCGACAAGCTGGCCGCTGCAAAAGACCAGGTCATCCGGGACTATCAGAACCTGAAGTTTGCCGCGGTGGTCCGGGCAATCAGTGCGTTAGCCGACGAGGCAAATCGATACGTCGAGCAGAATGAACCCTGGACGACCATAAAGACTGACCCGGAAAAAACGCGTCAAAGCCTTACGGCGGTGATAAACGCCGTGCGCATACTGACGGTCTATCTAAAACCTATTGTGCCGAAATACGCCGAGAAGGTAGAACAATTTCTTAATGTGGGTAAATTAACTTTTGCAGATGTCGAAACGGTGCTGGAGAATCACAAGATAAACAACTTTGAACGATTGTTTGAGAGAATTGACGAAGGACAGGTAAATACGATGATGGAAGAGAGTAAGGATACGGGAGCCCCGGAAATTGCCCAGGCACCCCAGGGGCAGGCCACCGAGCCGTTTAAGCCCGAGTGCACAATTGATGATTTCGCGAAGATTGACCTGCGAATCGCAAGAGTCGTAAAAGCCGAGCGCGTCGAAGGGGCCGACAGGTTGCTGTCGCTGCTGCTGGACGTCGGCGGGACGGTCAGGACGGTTTTTGCCGGCATAGCGACGGCCTATAAGCCCGATGAGCTTACCGGCAAGACCGTGGTTTACTTCGCCAATCTAAAACCGAGAAAGATGAAGTTCGGCCTTTCGGAAGGTATGATTCTGGCGGCGGGGACCGGCGGCAAAGACATCTTTATGCTGACAGCCGACACCGGCGCCAAACCCGGACAGAAGGTGCTTTAGCAGCGCCTTTGGGCGAGCAGCCGCAAGAGAATGATAGTTGCCTTGAATTCGGCGTAAATCCGACAACATAGCGTATGAAAAGGCTTACAAATGGTGCAGAGCTGGCCTTGTGAGATATTTCGCCCCAAGTTGGGTAGGGTATGATCATGCGCTGCGGAAGCCGCGAATTCGCTGTATTTCGGGCGGCGTTTACGTTAATAGAGATTTTGGTGGTAATCGCCATTATAGCGTTGCTGATGGCTATTCTGATGCCGGCTATGCAACGCGCGAGGACGCAGGCAAGAGCGGTAGGCTGCCAGTCGAGGCTGAATCAGTGGGCCAAGGTCTTTAAGATGTACACAATGAACAACGACGGGTATTTCCAGAGCGGCAGCACAGGCAAGATGTGGACAGAGACTCTCGAGCCGTACTATGTGGATCCGGACCTGTGTTTGTGCCCGATGGCCGCCAAGCAGGCTTCAACGGTTGGCAGGAACCCACCCTGGGGTGGGAAGTTTCTGGCGTGGGGAGTGTTCGACGCCAGCTACGCCGCGATGGGTGTGGATGGGGTGTACGGTAGCTACGGGATGAACGGGCATGTTTCCAATGCTTCTCCCGGGACGGTTGACCCGTGGGGACGGGATCTGAAGAACAACTGGGGCAGCGCAGACGTTAGAGGCGCGTATAAGATACCACTGTTTCTGGATTGCGTCTGGCTTGGCGGGCTGCCTGAACCGCACGATTCGCCTCCCGAATATGACGATGTGTGTGAATTCGGGCCTTTGGGTGTGAATATGCAGGGTTTCTGCATCAATCGGCACAACGGGTACATTAACGGGCTCTTTGTTGATTTCTCTGCGCGCAAGATCGGACTGAAAGAGCTTTGGATGTTGAAATGGCATAAGGCGTTTGATACACATGCGGCCCCGCCGGTGTGGCCGGACTGGTTAAAGGGTTTCACAGACTACGAGTAAGACCAGGTGCGTGGCGGCTTTGCAGATGATCAATGTCTTTGAAAGGGCAAAGATAGCTTAAGAAGCTGTTAAAGCAAGGAGAGCGCGATGCTGGGTACATACAGACTAAATGCCGAGGTAGTTGATTCGCTTGAGTTGAAAGTCCTGTTGATTACGAAAGGGATCAACGTTCCTGTTTCGGTTTACGAGCGCTTCTCTAAGGTTCGGCGATTGTCCGGTCCGGATGATGCACAAGCGTGTAATTGTCTGATACTGCCGGATTCTACAATTGTTCACATGGTCAACACGGGTCCTCGGTCACCCTTTAGCATGAGTATCAACCAGAGTGGCCGCGCCTGCCTTGAATACGAAGGGCGCTTCGTAACAGAGGTGGATTTCCCGCCGGCTACTCGCTTCTACGAACAGAGGACATCGAGCGGCATGCCATTCAAGGGAATGGCTGTTTTGCAAGGTGTTGACGTCCTGTCGTTCCCCTATCTGTGGTCGTGTGAGTATGCGCGCGCGGGATATGCGTGCCAGTTCTGCTATACGGGGGGCTATAGCCAGCAGCTTGTCCGCGAGGGTAAGGAATTGCCGCCTTCACCGAGTGCTCAGGACGTCGCGGAGGTGGTGGGCTACGCTGTTCAGACCGAGGGTGTTGCTTCACACGTGCAGATCACCGGAGGATCGTCGATGGACCCGTCGGGCGAGGTCGATCTGGTAGTCGAGATACTTCGGGCAATCAACGAACTCGTGAGTCTGGAGAGCCTTGGCGGAGAAATGCTCATCTACACCTCCGCTCCCGCTGATCCTGCCCTCGTGGATGACATCTTTGCAGCCGGGGCAGACCGCGTAGCGTGCGACGTTGAACTCTGGGATGAGCAGTTAGCCAACCGGATCTGCCCGGGCAAAATGAGGTTTGCCGGACGCCGGCGCCAACTGGCAATGCTGGTGCATGTTGCAGAGAATTTCGGTCCAAACAAGGCATGCAGTGCGTTTGTCGTGGGCTTGGAACCGGCAGAGAGCTTTCTTGCGGGCGCCCGACATCTGGCCGAGCGCGGCGTGGTCCCGATAGCCTCTGTATGGCTGCCTCACGGCAAACCGGTGGATGGTAAGAGCGAGGCGCCCGGTCTCGACTTTTATCGCCGTGTGCTGGACGGGCTGACTGAGATATACGACAAGTATGGTTGCGAACCCCCCGGCACGGCGGGTTTCAACGTTTGTCTTTGCCGCGATACGTGGAACCACCGTGCGGAGAGGAGGGAGCGGCTAATAGGAAAATTGCGATGAAAAGGTCAGGCACAAGATTCATAGGTATAGGCCCGGAATTGTATTAGCTATTTCATAGTCGATTAGAAGAATGCAAAAAAAGAACCTTGAGAAAATTGCCAGAGAAGACGGTCGGTTCAGCCCCGCGGCGATTAAATTCGTCTATGAAGGGCTGGGCTATACCGCCAAGAAGATCGCCGAAGAGCCCAGACACGTCACGGGCCAGACGCTGTGTGAGGGGCTGAAGAAACTGGCCGTTGAGAAATGGGGCAGACTGGCTTTGCTCGTGCTCAGTACCTGGGGCGTTAAGGCCACACGCGATTTCGGCGAGATCGTGTATCTGATGATAAAGCACAAATGGATGAGCGCCCAGGTGACCGACTCGATAGACGATTTCGACGGCGTTTACGATTTCCAAGCCGTTTTCAAAGACCAATTCGAGTTTTAGGCCGAATTCTTCAAAGCCACAGAGAGTTAAGTGTTTTCGGTTAAATAGTTCCTGTTGCGGAAACAGCATTTGTCATTCCTGCGAAAGCAGGAAT
>CAYWOD010000165.1:0-8198 GCA_964459805.1 uncultured Pirellulales bacterium | reverse complement strand
ATAAAAAAGCAATTCTTCAACAATATAGGCCTAACCTGCAATTTTGCAGAACTCACTTGTTTAGTCAAATATCGCCCAACAACTCAAGCCCCGCAATCCAAATATTTAGCCTGCGGTTTTACTGCAGGTTCTCCTGTGCTATCGGGCACAAGCCTAACAAATCACCCGCAAAAACACAAACGCTTAAAACCCCTCAACGTTCCCCGCTCAAAGGCCCATCCTCTTCTCGATACTCCCTGCCGCCAAGCTGGTCCAGCCACCCCCACCATCGTCTTAGAGTCAGAGCGTCTAACAAAGAGAAAGACACCTATTTGTCATTCCCGCGAAAGCGGGAATCCAGAGGCTTCGAGTCAGCTAAGAACCCATTTAGTTCCCCACCCAAATCATAACTGTGTGCGAACCTTGCAACTGCCCGTCGTCGGCGGTAAGTTTCAACAAATACGTCCCCGCTCTCGAAAAGTCGGCCTTCGTTCGTAAGGCCTGTGGATTGCCGAACTTTACCGCACCGCTGTCACCTTTCTCCACCGACCACTGGTATGTCAGCTTCCCCGCGCCCTTGCCGTCGTCCGCCACAGACCCATCCAGAGCCGCAACCTTATCGCCGCCCATATCCAGCACGTGGTCCGGCCCGGCATATACGTCCGGCGGCAAATTACCCGCGTCCGGCTCCTGAAGCCGCCCGACAAACACGACGTTCTGCATCACCACGTCGCGCGTATGTGTAATCTCCTTGATCTTCTTCGCTTTCTTGACCGTCACATTCTTCAACACGACGTCCTCAATAAGCATATCCGCCTGCCCGGTTATTCGAAACGCTATCTTGCACGGGCCCTCGGCAGTAATATCCTCCCAGCGAATATCGTGAAAATAAGGAGGAAAATCCTGCAGCTCATCCGAACTCATGCTGCCGTAGTCTGTAGTGATCGCCAGCATCTCCTCCCGACTGTCTAAAAACTTCATATTCCGATACCGAATATGCGCCACCTCCCCGCCCCGGCTGCGGTTGCCCTTGATATAAAACGCTCGTTTGACCTGGCTCTTCGCCTCGCAGTTCTCGGCGAAGATATTAAAGACGCCACCGCCCATCTCGCTGCCGATTGCAATGGCTGTATAAGCATTAAATATGCAGTCGTGGATATAGACGTTCCGCGTCGGCTGCCCAAGCTCGCGTCCTTCCCGTCCCCGTCCGGACTTCAGCGCTATGCAGTCATCGTCATTATCGAACACAACATCGTGAATATGAACGTACTCGCACGAGTCCACGTCGATACCGTCGTTGTTCGGGTTCTTTGCCCCAAACGTGATGTTCCGAATCGTAACATTCCTGCAGAAAACAGGATGCACACACCAAAACGGCGAATCCGCAATCTTCACCCCCTCAACCAGAACGTTCTCACACCCGTAGAACTGCACCATGCTCGGCCGAAGATAATGCCCCGCCCCGAACACCCGGTCAACCACCGGCACATCCTCCCTGTTCATCCGCCGAACATCTTTCCCCGCATCGCCGCTCTGCCCCACCCACTTGCACCACGTATCGTGGGCCTGCCCATCTAATACACCTTTGCCCGTCAGCGCCACATTCTTCTTGCGATACGCATAGACTAATGGCGAGTAGTTGTATATTCTCGTACCCGCCCAACGCGTCAACGCCACCGGCAGATAATCCTCGTAATTCGTCCCGAACACAATCCGGCAGCCCTCTTCCAAATGCAGATTCACGTCGCTCTGAAGATGAACAGGCCCGTTGACCAGATACGTCCCCGCCGGCACAACCACTCGCCCGCCCCCGGCATAGCAGCACGCCAAAATGGCTTTATCCATCGCCTTCTTGCAATCCGTCTGCCCATCACCAACCGCCCCGTAGTCTATAATATTGAAATCCCTCTCGGCAAACTTCGGCATCTCTATCCGCGACAATATATCCGCCACCTGAGCCCACGAACCCGCGTTCGCACCACTCGTCCCCGAAGGACTCAGTACGAAAAGACCAATGGATAATACCAAAGCCCCAAGAAAAACAGCCGTCCCGAAGACCTGCTTTCGCCCTTTCACTATTGATTCGCTCCTTTCAAGTCGAAGACTTTATATCGCCCAGATCAAGACAGAGGGACCTTCACCCACCCACACTGTCGCAGCACGTGGGACTCGCCACTTGCGGCGCGACCAACAAGCCCAGTCCGCCTCTCAGAGCAGCGCAAGCCACCCGCCGTCAACGTACACGATTTGCCCGGTAATAAACTCGCCGGCCTTTGATGCAAGCAGGACCGCCGTGCCCGCAAGGTCCTCGGGCCGACCCCACCGCCCAAGAGGAGTCTTTGAAAGCACCCACTTATTGAACTCTTTATCGGCCTGCAGCGGCGCCGTAAGGTCCGTCGCGATGTAGCCCGGCCCGATTGCGTTGACGGTAATACCATACTTCGCCCACTCCACCGCCAACGTCCTGGTCAGTGCAAGTAGCCCGCCCTTGCTCGCGGCGTACGCTGCGGTCGTCGGCCGGGCCCCGCTACACATCAGCGACCCAATATTAATGATCCTGCCCCCTCCCCCGGCCGCCTTGCGATGCCGGCAGAACATCTGCGACAAAACAAGTACGGATTTCAAATTCACATTCTGGACGTGTTCCCAATCCGCCATCTCGATATCTTCGGACGCCCCCCGCGCCGTCGTCCCCGCACAATTGACAAGAATATCAACACCCGCGACCTTCTTAACCACATCCGCGAAAAGCCCTTCTATCCCCTCTATATCCGCAAGGTCAAACGAAAAGCTGCACGCCTTGCGAGACGTATCCGCCTCGATCTTCTCACACGCCGTCTCAAGTTGCTCGGCCGTCCGAGCAACTATCGCTACGTCCGCCCCCTGCTCGGCCAGCCCCTTTGCTATCGCAAAACCGATGCCCCTGCCGCCCCCCGTCACCAACGCCCTTCTTCGCGCCAAATCAAATCGATCATTTTCCATACCCGCATAATAAACCACAAACCCCACCCCCTGACAAGACCACATCCCGCTTTTTCAGCATGTTGTCTTTACCACACCGTTCCGTTATAATGCCGGCACATTATGCAAAAGAACCCGAAAAAAGATGCAGAGTACCTCATCGACCTGGCCACAAAGCTCGGCGCCGACCACGCCGTGCACTTCAATATAACCAACATCGTCTTCGATCCCCACACAATACTAAAATGGCTTCTTCAAAAAAATTTGTGGGTCTCAATAGGCTGGGGCAATGCCCCGAGATTATGATATAAGGCCAATTCAAGCGTTTTGAAGCTCTTGAAGCCATAGGCTTTTCTGGTAGTCAGTTTAGCTTTGGCATTTAAGCCCTCTACGATACCACTTGAGAACTCTTTCTTAGCCCGAATCTGGCTTCGGTTGGGGGGGTGTTTGAAAAGATTAAACAGCTTCGCCGAAGGCGATTCCTTCTATTTTTACCCACAAATTATTTCAGAGAGCCGATTATTGATGTCGGAAGGACTGAATTATGTTCTGTAAGCGTTTAAATGGGCAGGAAATGTCAGGCTCTGCCGCATCCCGGTCCGCTTGCCTTGCAGCCGCTGCACAGCGGCTGCAAGGCAAGTACTAATCTTATGGCAAAGAACTATACCAATATCAAGAAAGGATTAACACATAGGGAAATATCAGGTTGAAATAGAGCCCCCTATTGTGGTATTATTGACAATGTGGTGTACAGGAGCACCGATTCTGACGTTAGATGGCAAATCCCAGATGAAAGGGCTTTGTATGAAGACGTTACCCTGTTGGCTGGTGCTGGCGTTGGCCCTCGTAGGCGCTTCGACGCGCGCGGCGGATTTGTCGCAAATGCCGCAGATTAACGAAACCGAGGCGCAGCGCGAGTCGCGCATGGCGTGGTGGCGCGAGGCGCGGTTCGGGATGTTCATTCACTGGGGTCCGGTGAGCCTCAAGGAAACCGAGATCAGTTGGTCCCGCGCCAATTCGAATCCGAAATGTCCGAACAAGGGCCCTATTCCCGTTGAGGTCTACGACAACCTGTACCGGCAGTTCAATCCGACACAATTCGACGCCAAGGCCTGGGTCGCGCTGGCGCGTGCGGCTGGGATGAAGTACATGGTGTTGACGGCCAAGCACTGCGACGGCTTTCTGCTCTGGGATTCCAAGGTCGATGACTACAACATCATGCATACACCGTTCCGGCGCGACGTGTGCGCAGAGCTGGTGCGGGCCGCACGCAAGGCCGACATGCGCATCGGCTGGTATTTTTCGCCGATGGACTGGCGCGACCCGGATTTTCGCACGGAGCGAAATGCGGCGTTCTTGCAGCGGATGCAAGGCGAGATCCGCGAACTGTTGACCCACTACGGCCCCATCGATCTGCTGTGGTTCGACTACGACGGACGCGAGGCGATGTATGACCAGGCTAATACCTATGCGCTCGTCAAGAAACTGCAGCCGCGCATTCTTCTGACCAACCGGCTCGATCTCGACGTCGGCCACAACAATCGCGAGATCCTCTCGCCGTTTGCCGACTACACCACACCGGAGCAGATCGTGGGCGCCTATGACGATCAAACACCCTGGGAATCGTGCATGACGGTCTCGCGGCGCAGCCAGTGGTCCTGGGGCGGCCCGCAGGATGGGGTCAAACCACTGGAGACATGCCTGAACATGCTGATCAGTTGTGCCGGCGGCGACGGGAACCTGTTGCTGAACGTCGGTCCCACGCCCACCGGTGAGATCGCTCCGGAACAGGCCGACCTATTGCGGGACATGGGTGCCTGGCTGGCCAAATACGGCGACAGCATCTACGGCACACGCGGCGGGCCGTTCAAGCCCGGGCGCTTCGGTGTTTCCACGCGCAAGGATCGGACCATTTACCTGCACATCCGGCGATGGCCGCAGGACGGGCTGACCCTGCCGACCATCCCGGCCAAGGTCGTTCGCAGTGTCGCGATCACCGGCGGCCGGGTCACTGTCAGGCAAAGCGACGATGCCATCGAGGTGTCCATGCCGGGTGGCGACCGCCGCGCCATCGACACGATCGTTGCTCTGGAACTGGACCGCCCGGCCTGCGATATCGCGCCCGTGGACGTGACTGCGACCAATCCGTCGCTGACGACCGGTGGCAAGGCCGCAGCCTCCAACGTGTACCAGGGAAATGCGCAGTACGGCGCGGACAAGGCCGTGGACGGCAACCTGGAGACGCGCTGGGCCAGCGATTCCGGAATCAAGTCCGCTTGGCTGGAGGTGGACCTCGGCAGGCCGACCATCATCGGCCGCGCGGGTGTCGATCAGGCCTATCCGGAACTGCAACGCTGCCGAGAATACGTCATCGAATACTGGCAGGACGGTCAATGGAAGGCCTGTTACCAGGGCGAGAACCTTGGGGCTACCCTCGACGTATCCTTTGATCCCGTCACGACACAGCGGGTACGATTGAATGTCACAGAAGCCACCGACGGCCCGACCATCTGGGAGTTCTCGTTGTTTCCGCCCAAGACCGAACCGAAAAAATAAGGCTATAATCACCCTGAGGCAATCTAATCCTATGGCAGCGTCAGTTTGAATGTATCGAGTTCTGCAATGTGATCTAGGGAGACAGGGCTGGGGCAATCTCGTTCGCTGGCAGGTCACACCCAGAAAAATATGAACCAAGTGGAAAATATAAAGCAGATGAAAAGAGTCATCCTCGCGGCAGCCTTGCTGCTGGGAACCGTCGTAATCTCTCAGGCACAAGACAAGGTGAATCCCGAATCGCCGTTGACACCGGAGAAGCAGAAGATCGGACAATCTGAAGTTGCGGATGAACCGACACAACTGCTTTTTGCTGCGGTTAAGGCCGGTGATGTCCAACAGGTGAAGACAAATCTTGCCAATGGAGCAGACGTGAATGCCAGGGACGAAAGTGGTCGCCTACCGCTTCACTATGCTGTCGCTGGCAAACACAAGAACATAGTAGAACTCTTGACGGCCACGGGCGTGCGGCCCAGGACGTTTGAGCATAGAGAGCTTGGAAGAGTCAAACGGCTTCTCGACCAAGGCATCAATGCAAATGCCATAGGACATTCCAATACGCTTTTGCACCTTGCCGCCCAAGCGGACTACGCATATGTGGCGGCCTATCTGATTGGCCACGGTGCAGATGTTGACATAAAGAATAGCTCTAGTCAGACGCCGATTCAAGTCGGGCTACGTTTCAAACAGCCGATTACAGCATTACTTTTGTTGGATGCTGGAGCAGTTGCGACTGAACAGGACAAGCGGGCTGCTCTATCCCAGGCAAAGCTCCAAGATGGCCAAACTTCATCAAGACAGACTGAGCCAGAAGATCGTGTGGGGGCCCAGAATGGAATGCACAATGTAGCTGACATCGTTTTTGAAACAGAGACTATGCTGAGAGCTATGTTTGGTAATCGTGTTTGCATAGGTGGTGATGTCAACGGTGATGGCTTTGCTGAGGTACTGATAGGTAGTATAGGTTGGCAGGACTTTCGTGGCCGGGCCCATCTGTACTTAGGTGGCCGGGATATGGACACTCGTCCCGATGTGGTCTTCACAGGCGAGGAAGCTAACGTAGCGTTCTCTAATCAGTCCGGTACTTTTGGAGACGTGAACGGTGACGGTTTTGATGATGTGATAATAGGAGCACCGGGAACACCATCACGGGGAGATACTGATGGTCAGGCCTATGTCTATCACGGAGGCCCAAGTATGGACAATGTGCCGGATGTGATTTTCAGTCCAGAAGGCGGCAAGAGAGGTCGATTCGGTAAAGTAGTAGCAGCAGCAGACGTAGACCATGACGGTTACTGTGACATTCTCATCGGTGAGCCATATCGGGAACGTGCCTATCTCTTCTGGGGCGGCAATCCTATGAACACAAGCACAGAAGTGGTTTTCGAGGGAAAGAACACGGGCAACTATTTTGGCCACAGAATGGCCATGGGTGGAGACGTGAATGGTGACGGATACAATGACATCGTCATTGGAGCACGAGCAGGAGGTAACAATCAACAAGGGCAGGCGTATCTCTATTTTGGAAACACGAAGGAGAAGATGGATACTGAATGCGACTGGCTCTTCACAGGCGAAGCTCGGAGAAACAATTTGGGCTCAGCGGTTGATATATTCGATATTGACAATGATGGGTATGACGACGTGATTATGGCAGGCCGCTATGCGGCTAATTACCGCGGCCGGGTCTACATATACTGGGGTGCCGAGCACTTCGATGGCAGTGAACCTGGCGTAATTCTTGAGAGACAAGACATAAGTTCCATGGGGGCATATCTTGAATGTGGTGACTTCAATGGCGACTCGTATGGAGATATCCTTGTGGGCGGTTGGCAATATCCTGGTCCCCCATATAAGCACGGCCGTGCCTACCTGTTCTACGGAAACACTAAAAGCTCAATAGACACCAATTGTGATCACATCTTTGCGGGTGAGGGTTGTACGGAAGACTTCTTCGGCTTTCATGTCGCTGTAGGTGATGTGAATAACGACGGGTATACTGACGCCCTGATAGCAGAACCGGGAGCTAATCATTGGATTGGGAGAGCCCGTCTGTTTTATGGACCCTTCGACGCTACGACTGATAAGCACACACTGCTACCCCTACCCAAATAGTTTTCAGCTTATTGGGCACCAACTTGGGGAGAATTAAAGGTGTCCGGTGCATTCTTTCCGGAACTTCCGTCACAAAAACTCCCGGCAATATCATACTCCCGATCTCAGGTGCTCACTCAGTGCTGCGTCATCTACCGCCATATTACCGCCCATTCTCCCCCAGTGAAGGTAAAACCACCCGGAATGGCTGGACCTGATCAAACGAAAAGCAACACCATAACCCCGATAAATGCCCCCCACGCCGGCTAGTTAATTTGGGCAACTGACCCTTACTGTCCCAGTACCTCAGTGGCCTAAACCTACCCTTTTCTCTGCCTTCTCCGTGTCTAAAAAAAATTCACTTGACATCCAACTCTTTTCCGGGTATAATGCCTATCGAACTAATAGCGGATCCTTGATACTGAATACTCAAACTCACCGATTTACTCCCCAGAATAAATATAAACCATTACCTCACCAGTAATTATGAACAGACAAACCAACAACGAAAACACCCCTCCCGACCAAGTCGACATTTTGAATTTCGGTCATTTCGATTTCGATATTGTTTCGGATTTCGATATTAGCATTTCGCATTTCAGACTACCAGA
>CAYWOD010000164.1:0-8229 GCA_964459805.1 uncultured Pirellulales bacterium | reverse complement strand
ACGCAGGTCCCAATCCTATGTCAGAAAGGACCTTATGCTCTGCCAGAGAAATTAGCCACACGCATTCGGCCCCGCGCCAACACCCCCTCATCCCCCTTTGTACGCGCAGCCATTAGTCCAACGTTCGTCACCGGCTCAGGAGCCGGCATCCGCAACATCCGCCTCACACCCAAACCATAACCGCTTCTGCATTCTCGGCGGTCTCCGCGGCCGAACCCGCCAATCCCGCCAATTTTCTTGACCGCATCCACGCTTTCCTCTTTAATACCCGTGTCTAAAATTGAACAGGTCTGTTTCACTTGGAAAGGTACAGAGAAAAATGAAAATCAGCAAACGCGCCCGGCAGGTCCCGCCCTCGGCAACAATTGCCGTAACCGCGCGGGCACAGGAGCTAAAAGCCCAGGGCGTTGACGTAGTCGGCTTCGGCGCCGGGGCCCCCGACTTCGACACCCCTGACTACATCAAGGACGCCGCAGTCGAAGCACTCAAGGCGGGCAAAACAAAATACACCGCCGCCGCCGGCATAGTCGAGCTCCGAACCGCCATCGCCGAAAAGCTCAAAAAAGAAAACGGCCTCGATTACTCCCCAAACCAGATCATAGTCAACATCGGCGGCAAGCATTCGATCTACGAGGCGATGCAGGCCATCCTGGACCCAGGCGACGAGGTCATTCTACCAACCCCGTATTGGGTCACATATCCCGAAACAATTAAACTCGCCGGGGCAACCGCAAAGATAATCCAGACCGACAACACCACCGGCCACAAAATCACCCCCTCCCAGCTCGAAAACACCATCACCGACAAAACCGCAATGCTCCTGATAAACTCCCCCAACAACCCCGGCGGATTCACATATACACCCCAAGAGCTAAAGGCACTCGCTGCGGTTCTCGAAGGCACAAACGTTATCGTCCTCTCAGATGAGATTTACGAAAAACTAATCTACGGCGAGACCAAATTCGTCAGCTTCGCCGCTCTCAGCCGCGACGCCTACACTCGCACCATAACGCTCAATGGCTTCAGCAAGGCATTTTCAATGACTGGCTGGCGGCTCGGATACGCAGCAGGGCCGCTCGAAGTCATAAAGGCAATGGGCCGTCTCCAGTCCCACATGACCTCGAACCCTGTTACTTTCGGCCAATACGCCGCCATCGCCGCACTCGGCGACCCCGCCGACAAGGCAATTGAAGATATGAGGGTACAATTCGAACGCCGCGGAAAGTATATGGCCGAGCGACTAAACGCCATCCAAGGCGTCCAATGTACCCAATCCACCGGCGCTTTTTACTGTTTCCCTGATGTTTCCGCACATTATGGCCGAAATATAAATGGGGCCGATATTAACGGCAGTATGGACTTCGCAAAGGCCCTGCTCGAACAGGCAAACGTCGCCCTCGTCCCGGGGTTGCCGTTTGGCTGCGACAATAATGTCCGGCTGAGCTTCGCATGCTCGCTCGAACAAATTACCAAGGGATTGGATAGACTGGAGAAATGGCTAAGCGAATAAAAAAGAGGAAGAATCGACCTGCTCAGCGGGCCGCTCAGAAACTTGCTCAGAGAGATGTTTCGTCCACCCTCCGCGCCGATGCCCCGCAAATACCTGAAGACCAGGAACAAACCACAAAACGCGCCGCCCTCTCCGGCTGGCCAATGATCCTCGCTTGGATGGCAATGCTCATTTTCACTGTCCACGCCTGCACACACATGGTCGCCGCCGGAGACACCTGGGTTGCAATGGCCTGCGGACGGCATTTCGTCAATCACGGCGTGGACACCGTCGAGCCATTCAGCGCCAATTCGCACAAACCCGGACCAACAGAGCAGGAAGTAAAAACCTGGCCCGACTGGGCGCAGTGGATTACAGAAAAAGTCGGACTCGAAACAGTCAAGAAGTGGCATCCCACCGGCTGGGTCAATCAAAACTGGCTCACGCACGTAATCTTTTATTCCTTGATTCCTAAATCATCCTACGCCGACGGCGTCAGCTTTCCCTCCAACGCACTCGTTTACTGGAAATTCGCCATCTACATAATAACCGTAATTTGCGTCTTTTATATGGGTGTTCTCTTGGGTGTCAACCCGGCCCTCTCGGCCGTCTTCACCTGCTTCGCTATGTTCATCGGTCGCTCATTTCTCGACGTCCGCCCGGCTGCCTTCTCCAATATGCTGGTCGCCGTATTCCTGCTCATACTCCTGCTCGCCACCTATCGAAACATATTGTATATCTGGCTCATCGTCCCCGTAACCGTCTTCTGGTGCAACGTCCACGGCGGTTACATCTACGTCTTCATTATGCTCGTCCCGTTTGTCGGCCTGAACTTCCTAACGGCTTTCTCTAAGAAAACGTTCGTTTCCATAGGCTTGAAAGGCACATACCATACCATGGCCGCCGGTTTTGCCGCTTTTATAGCTACGGTCCTTTTCAACCCGTTCCATTTGACAAACCTGACCCACACTTTTGTTATCAGCGTCAGCGAACACGCCAAACGCTGGCGCGACATCCATGAGTGGCACCCCGCATTCGAATGGACCAACCCAGTCGGAACTGCCTTCCCATTCCTCGTGATGTTGATCCTCAGCGCGGGCCTGTTTACCCTTTGGCTCTTCTCTCGATTCTTCAAGCCAAAATTCCTTAAGGCCCCGAAGAACGAAATCAAAGCCCAGCAAAGGCAGTTTACTCTTCTCCTCAAAATCTCTGGAATTGTGGCAACCGCCCTCTTGTGCTGGGTCCTGTCCATTAGTCTCTCATTACTCAGTCTTGATGCGCTCAGTTTTCTCCTCTGTGCCTTGTTCGCCGGGATCTTCCTGCTCAGCGTCCACGTCAACGTACACTATATTCACTTGGCCGTAATTCTCGCTTTGATGGCCGTCTGGTCCGGAAAGCCCGAAACCGGCTACTCC
This sequence comes from uncultured Pirellulales bacterium, assembly GCA_964459805.1. GTDB lineage: Bacteria > Planctomycetota > Phycisphaerae > Sedimentisphaerales > Anaerobacaceae > DAOVRL01. The sequence continues at coordinate 5,325 of CAYWOD010000164.1, read as the reverse complement.
GGAAGATACATATATCCATTCCTCATAATACCCGGATATGTCCTCGTACACAGTTTCGCTCGCCTCTTTTCAAAGAGCCTTACGCGCAAGCACATCAACATCGTCTTTGTCGTCATACCCGCGGTTGTTTCACTGCTGCTGATGGTCGCCTTGTTCGACCCCTTCAAATTCACACGCTTGTTCGATGCCGGCTTGCAGTTTGGACCTCAACTGGACAAACGCCTCGTCTCTGAGCAGCTCCGCCGGAAGTTCGAGAACCACGGGATCCCGCTCTCACCCGACGTCACCATCACTGTCGAAGAGTTCGGCGCCAAATGGCTTATCACCGACAAGTCCAACAGCTACTCTGCCACAAGAGAGCAAAAGAGCCTGAACATCTACGTGCTCGAATCACCTCTTTGGCACATGGATCGATTCTTGTATCTCAAACGAATATGGCGCCCCAAGTATGAGGGCCCAACGAGCTTGGATTATTCTCTACTGTTCCCGGTACTCTACATCGCAAACCTCATTTCGATTGTCTCGTGGTTGACGCTTGATGACCTGCGAAATGCCTTGCGCCGCCCCGCATCCGAGCCCGCCCCTGAGCCTTCAGGCGGTGCATACCAATCACCTAAGATCGACCTCGCCCACATGACTGTCGCCGCCCTCACAATCTATATGGCCATCCGTTCCAGAAGATTCATACCTATTGCCGCAATTGCGGCCTGTCCGATCATTGCGATGCTCATTCACCAGGCCGTCTGCGTCACTTCCGCAGCACGCAACTTTTACACCCGCAATCGCCTCGCTGTTTCGCCCGTGTCCGAACTCCAGCGGTCCTCGTACATCGTTGCCGGTGCAATAGCCGTCATATTCTTTGGCACTTGGTGGGGGCTCGGCGTCAAGCGCGTTTACCTCGACCCCTGGCCCAATGACCCGAAACTAAACTCCGTCTTCATGCGGATGACCGCCTCAGATGCAAAGCCGTTCTACGCCCTGAGGTTCATAAAAGACAACAAGTTAAAAGGCAAAATGTTCAACTACTGGACCGAAGGCGGCGCCATAGCATTCGGACAGGAGCCCGACCCGAACACAGGCTTTACTCCTCTCCAGTTGTTTATGGACGGAAGGGCACAGGCCGCTTACAATAGGCCCGCCTTTGAACGCTGGACCGTTATTACCTCCGGCGGCCCGACCGTTCACAGGGCCGCCGAAACTGCCAGGCTCCAAAACAAAAGGATCGACCAGGTACTCACAACCAAAGACTATACCGATATTGGCCAATGGATAGCCGCCCAGCTCAGAGAATACAATGTCTGGGTCGCACTCATGCCCGCAGGACAGTTCGGAAAGCCCTTCACAAGAGGACTCGAGCACAATCGAGAGTGGCCTGTCGTATTCATGAATAACAAGCAAAAAATCTTCGTCGATATCACCACACCACAGGGAAAACTGCTCTACCAGGGCATATTCACAGGCCAGACACGCTATCCAGACCAGTACCACAAAAACCTTATGCTTGGCCATAATTATCTCCTCCAGCCCGACAAGAACACCAGAAAACGCGGATTTGATCTGATAAAAGCAGCCTTCAATGCAAATCCGTCACCGGCCCCAATACTCCAAGCAATACTCATCGCTGCAAGGTCCCCCAACCTAATGCCGCTGGTCACCGAATTCTGCTCCGAATGGGTTGCCCAATTCACAGACAATAAGAAAACTTACCTCGCCCGGGACGGCTACCGGCTCAGACTTGAGGCCACCCGACTCGCGACTGTCCATCTGCAGAAAATCGCACGAACGGAAAAGAAACAGCTGGCAAAGCTGGCTGAGCTGCTTCGAAAGTATCCGCAAGCCGATGCCGACGGTAATCGTGTTTTGTCCGATGCTGAGCTCGCCAAGTTTTACCTCGCTCAAATGGAACAATATCTACTTGAACGAAACAGGATATCTCAAAGTAAGAGGTGGTAACTTGTGACATCACATAGCTCGCCGGCAAGCCGGCTTGACTCCAACAAGCAGGCGGCACTCTCAATCAGCGTCTTTTTCCCCTGTTACAACGAGCAAGACAACCTTGCTCAGACCGCCGAAAAGGCGCTCGCCGTCCTCCAAAAGCTCAACGCCCACTTCGAGATCATCATCGTTGACGATGGCAGCTCCGACAAAACCGGCCAAATCGCCGACGAGATCGCCGCCGCCAACAACTCCGTAAAAGTCGTCCACCACCAAAAAAATCTCGGATATGGCGCCGCGCTGCGCTCGGGCTTTAACGCCGCCACAAAACACCTCGTCTTTTACACCGATGGAGACGGCCAGTTCGACATCGCAGAAATGCCGCCGCTCCTGCCCCTGATGAACGAATACGACATAGTCAGTTGCTATCGCCTCAACCGCCGCGACTCGCTCCTTCGCAGGTTCAACGGCTTCTGCTGGACAAAGCTCGTCTGCCTGCTCTTCGGCCTCAAACTCCGCGACATCGATTGTGCCTTCAAGTTGTACAAAACCGAAATCTTTGATAATATCCAATTGGCAAGCACCGGCGCCCTCATCGACGCCGAGATACTTGCACGGGCCGCACGAAAAGGCTATCGAATAACACAAAAGCCCGTGCGCCACTACCCGCGAACCGCCGGCCGGCAAACCGGGGCAAAGCTGCGCGTAATTCTCCGCGCCTTCATAGAAATCCTCAAGCTGCGCAGCCGAATCCGATCCCAGAAATGATCCTTAATACGGAACATAAAAAATATATGCGATTTCTCAAACGGAGCCCCGACCGTGAGGGAGGGGTAATCAAACTGCAGTGTCATAGCACATCGGCATTGGACGCACTCTATTTTTGTAATCGGTCCAAGATGCAATGCCGAATGCGACAGACCAATTACCGGGCATGAACCACTCAAGAATAAACCTGTTCATCTACGGCTCACTGAGAGACCGTAGAGTCTTCCAGTCGGTCAGCGGCCTCAGTTTCTCCAGAAGGGCCTCCAAAATCGACCAGACAACTCTCTTTGCCGAACCGGCCTTCCTGCCGCGATTTCGCCGAGTCAGCCCCGACAATGTCTATTTCTATGCCGTCGCTGCCCCGGCATCTCGAATCGAAGGACTCGTAATCTACGACGTCCCCCCATCTGCTATGGCAGAAATCGATAGGTACGAAGGAAAACGATACCAAAGGGAAACCGTCAGCGTCAACACGGCCGTCGGCCAAGTCGAAGCCCAGGCATACCTCGTAACACACGAGTCAATGCAAAAGCACTTCGGAGACAGGTTCCACGTCAACCTCATACACGAGCTCTGGCTGAGAAAACGCATCGAAAGATTCATCGCAAGGCACATCCGACCCGGCGAAAGAACCGTTGACGCCGAATCGGAACGCCGCGCAGACAGAGAGCTCATCGCAACTACCGAACGCGACCTCGTTATGAGCCACTATCACTCCGACGCCGTCAGCGATTATTATCTTGAGCACGAGCTCGACCGACCAAGACCCTCAATAAAACACCTCAGAGACGACCCGGAAGCTGGGCCTTTTATCAAAAACTATCTCACTCTGATTGTAAGACAGGTACTCCTCAATCAGCTCGAAGAAAGAATCCAGGCCAGATACCGATTCGACCTTGAGCACATGCGCACCTCGGAAAGGTACTTCAATCGCTCTGCCGGCATCCTCGCCGCTCTAAGAATGATTAACACGAACGCCGCCGGAGTCGATATGATCGTGCACCAGTGCCTCACAACAATGCTACATCACAAGTGCGACCTCATCGACTACGTCAAATACGCCGTACGAGCCGCAAAAAGTATGTTTCACGCACGAATTGTCAACGCCGAGCTAAACAGAATTCGCAGAAACCTCCAGCCCGGACTCGTGCCCCTCGGAATCGAAATCGAGCTCAGCAACCTCGGCGCCGCCGCAGTCGAGCCACAAAGAAGCATTCAAAAAAAGCACGACCCGGTATATGACGGCTTTCTCTACTTCTACGACTTTCACCTCGACGTCTTGTCCTGGAAGCTCGGCGGATACATCGACGACCACACCGGCTCCACCGACCAGGCGCGCCGCCGAGGTTTTCTCGAGCTCGCCCCCGGAAGGCTAAACATCGCCGGTGAGCTCTCGCGACCTGCAACCGCCGACCCCTGGCTTCTCAATCAGTTGATACAAGAAATCGCAAATTTCTATCACGTCCGCCCACACAGTTTGCATCTTTCCTTCCAACTGCGAAAGAATCAAATCGGCAAACAGAAAATCCTCCCCTTGGGCTTTGTGAAGTGCCTCCTTGTCCTCGGCGGAGGACCTGAAAGAAGAAACACCGGCAGACTCTGGGTCTCAAGAATGGGATATGACGAGATAACACAGTACGGCTACGGCGAAGAGCTCGTTTTTGCCAGAACCAGCAAAAGAAGGTGGTACCTCGGAGGAGATGAAATCGCTGACAAGCCGCCGGCACAGGCAACCACCCACGTCCAGCAGTACAAATTCATCCGACTAAAAAAATCCACAAATTACGAGCCCTTAATCCTCTGCCTCAAAGGCTTACAGTTGGCCTATAATCCCGCCGACTATCTAACTGCCGAGCAATTAAGCGACAGCCCAAAATTGAGACGCCAATACAACGACCTAAAAAAATGGGCCACCGAGCCGACACAAATCAGCCCCCAAACCATAAGCAGATTTCTCGGCACCGTCCGCCACGGCCTGATGAATGAGGGACACCACCGCCCCGTACACAACTTGCACTACATCGATTGGGCACTCAACGTTATCGAAAATCAACTGCGAACATTCAACAAACTGCTGAAAACCCCCCTCGCCCATTCCTAAAAAATATTCACCCTGCGGTTTTACCGCAGGCCCTCCCCCTTGCTCAGCCCCGCCTTCCACCCGGCCTCCGCCCACACCCGACACGCACCCACCACCCAATATGAAATCTCAAATCAGAAATCTGGTACTACCTCACCATATCGGTAAGCTTTTTTGCGCTTAAAAAGCCCTATTACTCCATTACATTTGCTTTTGTGAGTTGTCATTCCCGCGAAAGCGGGAATCCAGTTTGTTAATGGCTTGAATTCCGTATCAAATTGGAAACACATCTATCCACAAATTCAAACGTTCTTTTACCAACATTATCAGGGCCTACCCATTATTTAGGTTCTGGTGCTGTCAACGTATAATCAACAAGCCATGTTGTGGCCATTACAGCAAAATCTGCGAAGTTTGTAATGCAATTCTCGTCAAAGTCAGTTGGATCAATCGCCGCCAGACCGGCAGCTTTCGCCGCCAGACAGGAATCATCATAGACGTCAATCGTCATAGTATCTGTTACAGGGTCCTTACCTTCGAGG
>CAYWOD010000163.1:0-8252 GCA_964459805.1 uncultured Pirellulales bacterium | reverse complement strand
CCTGCGCAGCAATTTTGGTTTTAAACATGTGAAAGTTTTTGATAAGCAGATATGGCAAGAAATACGAAATGATGTTCGCAAGACTATACGCAAGGGCGGGCTGCGAAAACGCATAATCGCCACGGATATAGATGAGCAAGCTATCGAAGCGGCCAGGCAGAACGCGCGAACGGCAGGGGTCGAACATTTGATAGAATTTGATGTGTGTGACTTTTCCGATACCGAGGTGCCGGAAGGTGAGGGGATTGTGGTGATGAATCCGGAATACGGGTTGCGGCTGGGTCATCTTGAACCGCTCAAAAAAGAGTATAAACGCATTGGTGACTTTTTCAAACAGAAATGCGCCGGTTATACAGGCTATCTACTCATGGGCAATAAAGAGCTGGCTGCAAAAATTGGATTAAAAGCTTCTCGCCGTATGATATTCTACAACGGCAAAATAGAGTGCCGTCTGCTGAAATATGAGCTTTACAAAGGAACAAGGCAGTTGCGAAACAGCGGGAAGGACTGCAAGCCTTATACTTGAACCAAATCCCGCTCTCAAAAAACTCCGCTGGCGCATTCTCAATTCTCTATTCAACGTGAAGCTATCCGGTACGAGTGCAGTGACATGTTAGCACATATCATTGATTAATCAATCTAATGTCGAGGCCAAACTCTCTGTCCTTTTCTTCTGCCCAGTAAAGAGTTGGCTGAGGATTACGTGCTCGACACAATTTTGTGATCCGTTGCCTGTTCTCAGGTGATATCCTACATCCGAGAATGACGCCGCTTAACGCTTCAGGTGGATATGTTTGTGGGCCAGGACCATTTATGTGGTCGATGATCCTCCACTCCTCCTCATATTCCCAGCCTTTTGCTTTCGTAAGCAATGCTTCGACTATTTTTGGTTCAGGAGGTTCGATCAAATTAAGGCATGGTCGCTCCGGACTGTAATGCTTTTCTTCAAGAGGCAAAGCTCTCCCAAAAAAATCGTTTGATGTTTGAAATTCCAAACAGAACCCCGTGTGCTTGTTCGCATAATGCGACCACATCAGTATATTGTCTTTCTGGTTCGGGTGAGTCATACAGAAAATGCCAAGTTGCTTCCGTATCCGTTCTACAGACCGCTCCGAGGTCTTGAGTACGAGGGGGATGTCTTGACCAGCTTTTACTGCTTTAACTGCCTCTGCATGCAAAGTTTCTTCCGGTTCTTTTTTACGGAGACCTTTACTGATAGCTTCATTCCAAAAATCTTTTAGGCGAGATACCCTCTGCTTTTCAGTTCCCTCATAAGTCGTAGAAATTTTTGAGTCAAATGGATCATTGAAACAATCAGGTGATTGGAAGTAAATCTCATTTCGCTCGAAAATACTCTGTGTCCATTCGTTAAAAGAACAGTACTTGTATAAGGCAGGTGGCGTTGGGATAATACTTTCCTGTGAAGGATTTGAACTTTTTTGTGGCGTTTTATGATGCTCATTCATAGTGTCCATTTCTTTATAGTAGACCTTCCAGTAATATAGACTAGTCGTATAGGGCGTGCAACTTGTTTTTACATGCGAAATCATTCAATAAATCCACCCCGCCTTTGCCGTCAAAGGAAATACCTTGAATTAACCCCGCAAATTCTTATAATTACAATGCAAGAGATTGGACGAGTCCGCCATCCCGCCTTTGGCGGGTAAAAGGCGGATAAATATTGAAGAAGCAACGGGAACTTCTTATGGAAGTTGAAAAAGGAGCGCCGGTATGAGTGATAAGATATTTGCATTTCATACAATGAGACTATAAATAATTATGAAAGAAGAACATTTCAGGGAACTTAATGATGCTTCAGTCAAATGGGAAGAATTTGCTGGGAAAAAGAACACTGAGAATACTATCCTAAAGAAAGCATCCGCACTAGCACGAATAATGTCCTCTATTTTACCAAACGCTATAAAGGAAATGCAACAAGCTCTGATCTCCGAAAATGACACAATAGTTGATGATAAGGTTTGGTGGACGGTGTACTATGATTATTTGCTTTATACGATGGATATTGCCGACAGAGAGGCTTTTAACTACTTAAAGAAAACAAAGCGACATATATTTATTGAACAACTATTAAAAGAGGTTATAGAGAAATGTCTTAAAGATTTTGACAATAATTCAACAGCAAATCAATTCAGAAATAATTTCGCTCATAATTTTGTGCTATTTCAAAGAGAATTTTCTTCGTACCAACGAGGAAAAACAGAACTTCTTACAAACAATCTTACTTATATATTTGCAGAACGTATCCAAAAACGATTGAGATTAGGTATTGGTGTAAAATTACGTGCGCAAATTTTCCAGTTTTTGATTGTACTTGAAATGCTCCTAAATATACCATGCCTCCTAATACTACAACGCTACTTAGATTTTACCAGCAAGCATAATCTCTTGTTGCATAAGCGGTTATGATAGCTGTGTAGAATATCGACAATCGATTTGGCTTTAAGGACACTTTGGCGAATTTGAATTTGCGTTTTGCGCTTTGTTAGCTGCCAGCAGAACAAGCCAGCAGGGCCTCGGGGTTGGCCTTTTGCCTGCTGGTAGCCTAAAGGCGATAAACGCAGCTTGGTGTATGATTTTGGGACACATAGAGCCAATTTTTACAGCGTAAGTAGCGTTGTAGTACTAAACGAAACGAATAATTAGAAAAAATAACAGACCGTAGCAGAGTAACCGGGCGATATTTCCATAACTACTTATGTGTAAAGGCATTACGTACATATCTATTTTTCGTTGTTTGGTGTTTCTGGCCATAACCTGCCTGATCTTCGTGTTTTTCCAACAAAAGAGTGCTTTCGCATGAAGGCTACCATATTCAAACCAAGCAGTTTCCCGGTAGGCTTGCTACAGTCTCTTTTTATTGGGGTTTTGGTTTTAAGTTGGAGATTTGTGCTATGCGGTTTATGAAATTTGCAATTCTGGTTGTTGTGATGGTTGTCTGCTCGCAGGCGGTGGCGGGACGGGGTAAATCGGCGGGGGCAAAGGCGATGGGGCCGTTGCGAGTGCATCCGGGGAATCGGCGGTACTTTCAGAATAGGGCTACGGGGGAGGTTGTTTATTTGACCGGCTCACATACGTGGTCGAACCTCGTTGATATAGGGCCGACAGCGGTAAGTGACAGGAGAGTATTTGACAATTGTTGGTCTCGGTGTAGAATTTAGTCGTTTCACAATCCTGTTTCGTGCGAGTTTGTCGCTGCAATTCTTGAAACGGATGGAAAATGAGAATTTCGAAGGTATGCTTACCGATAATGGCCCTATGTATCGTGTTCGCCCGGCTCTTTGTCTGCACGGCCCAGGCCCGGCCCCGGGGGCAGGACCAGCCAATAGTTGAAAGGATCGGCCTGACAGAAGGAATCTGCGTCCTGGCCGGCGACAGCAACTGCGAGCTTGCTATTGAGCTTGCACGCAGCACCGACTTGCTGCTGTATGTCCAATTGCCTCGGGCCAAGGACGCCAAAGCAGCCCGCCGGGCGGCCTATGAAGCCGGACTCTACGGGACCCGTATCTTTGTCGAGGCCGGCGAGCTAACGAAGCTGCATCCGGCAGACAATGTCGCCGACGCCGTCGTTGTCACCGGTAGGGCTAAAAGGGTTCCGCGGGCCGAAGTCCTCCGCGTCCTGCGACCCCAGGGAAAAGCTCTGTTGGGGCGCAGGGTCCTTATCAAACCATTCGCCAAGGGCGTTGATGACTGGAGCCACCCGTATCACGGGCCGGACAACAACCCCCAATCACAGGACCGCGTTATCGTCGCGCCCTATCTGACGCAGTTCCTCTCCGAGCCTCGCTACGCACCGGTGCCTCAGGTGGCTGTCGCATCGGCCGGGCGTGTGTTCAAGGCGTTCGGGCACGTTGCCTTCAAGAAGCGCGAAGAGCCGCTGCTAAACAAGCTCGTGGCGTTCAATGGTTACAACGGGACAAAGCTCTGGCAGCGCGATCTGAATGAGGGCGTTATGATCCACCGCAATACGATGATTGCTACGCCCGAGACGCTTTACGTCGCAGATGACATATCCTGCAAAGTCATTGACGCTGCGACCGGCAAGCTCAAAGACGAGATAATCCCGCCCAAAGACGTCGCCGGCGGGACGTTCTGGAAGTGGATGGCCCTGGAAGACGGCATCCTCTATGCGCTGATGGGCGAGCAGGAGCAAAGAGACCCCACTAAACGCTGGCGCCGTGACAAGCATGGCTGGCCTTGGAGTCCAATATCGAAGGGCTTCAACCAGCCCGACGGTATCAGAGATAGCAAGAAGGCATACTCAGCCCATCCGTGGGGATTCGGGCGAAACGTATTGGCCATCGACCCCGAATCCAAGCAAGTCCTCTGGAGCCGTCGGGAAGATCAGCCCACCGACGGCCGGGCTATCTGTATGAAGAACGGGCGAATATACATCTTCCGCTTCGAAGCGTATCTGATCTGCCTTAATGCAAAGAACGGCAGCGTCCTCTGGCGCAAAACGCCGGAGAACGCCCCCGATCTGTTCAAGTCGCTGGGCGCGTATTCCAACCGCCAGAATTACCGCACCAACTGGCGAACCACGTGTTATCTCAAGTGCTCCGACAAGGCCCTGTACTTTGCCGGGCCGCAGGTCGGCAAGCTCCTCGCGGTCTCGGCCAAAGACGGCAGCATCCTCTTGGAAAATTCCTACAACAACTTCCAGTTGGTCCTGCGGGATGATGGACTCTACGGCATAAGCGGACAAAGAGACGAGCATCCGAGTATGAAGTTTTCGGCACTGACCGGCGAGGTGCTGGCTGAGATTGGCAAGCGTCGCCGCGCTTGTACTCGCCCGACCGCTTCTGCCGACGCCATCTTCTTCCGGGCGAGCGGCGGTTCGGTGCGTTTGGACCTGAACAGCAGGCGAGCCGAGTGGATTTCGCCGATGCGTCCGCCCTGCCACGACGGCGTTACAATCGCCAACGGTCTGCTTTACTTTTGGCCGTCGGTCTGCGATTGCCAGTTGACTCTCTACGGCATAACCACTCTGGCGCCGGCGGGGGGCTTCAACTTCACCGCCAAGGCAACTGAGGCAGAGCGCCTGGAAAAGGTCGCCGCGGACATTACAAAGGTCGCCGAGCTGCCGCAATCGCCGGACGACTGGCCCACCTTCCGCGCGAACAACCAATGCACTGCAACATCCAAAGCAGCGATCCCGGAAAAGGCAAAGCTGCTTTGGCGCTTTGCAGCCAAGAGTCGTCCTGGCACCGCGGCCCCTCCTCCAACCGCCCCGGTAACCGTAGGGGGCCTGGTGTTTGTCAGTGGGCCCGACGGTATCGTCCGGGCGCTGGATGCGAAAACGGGCAAGCTCAAGTGGAAGGCCTATACCGGCGGGGCCGTCCGTGTTCCGCCGATGATATGGAAGGGTCGCGCTTTTGTTGGTTCCGGTGACGGATGGGTGTATGCCTTCGAGGCCAGAACCGGCAAAGAGCTTTGGCGGTTCCGTGCCGCCCCGGCCCAGCGAATGATACCGGTATATGGCTCGCTGCTGTCCACCTGGCCGGCCGCCAGTGGGGTGCTCGTCGAAGACGGGACCGCATACGTGGCCGCCGGAATTGTCAATTACGACGGCACTTATGTCTATGCCCTCGACGCCGTTACCGGCGCCATAAAGTGGCAGAACAACACCTCCGGCCATCTCGATAAGCAGGCCCGCACCGGCGTCAGCGTCCAGGGCCATCAGTTGATTAACAACGGCAAACTCTACCTCGCCTCCGGGACTTCCCTCTCACCGGCCGTCTATGACATTACCAACGGCAAGTGTCTCAATGATCCCGGACCGCTGGCGGCGTGTCACTCGCAAGCGCCGCGCGGCTGGGAGCTTTCTCTGCTTGGTGGCCACGTCGTTGCCTGCGGCAAGCCGTTTTATGCACACCCTAAGTGGGGCGTCTTTGATGCCACGGTCTTCGGCAAGGTCTTTCTCGCATCGAGCGGTGAGAGGGACGTAGTTTGGACGGCGGACCAGGCCAACAAGAAAATCCTCTGCTACAATCGCATCGACAGAAAAGTATTGAGCAGCAAAATGGCCGAAGATCGCAATCGATTCCAGCTCAATTGGCCCAGACTCGCCATAAAAGACAGACCCTTGTGGAGCTACGACTGCAAGGATGGGGCCGCTTTCGCCCTGTGCCGCAATGCCGTGGTGGTCGCCAAGAAATCGGAACTCGTCGCCTTGAATCTCGGCGAAGGCAAGGTGCTCTGGTCCCAGCCGTTGCCCGCACGCCCCGTTACCTGGGGCTTGGCAGTTGACCGGAACGGCCGTATAATAGTAACCCTTGAAAATGGACAACTCGTTTGCTTCGGTTTGAGATAAGCTTGATGATGGGATTATCACGGCGATTTCGTTTGGTTGTGCCGGCATTGCTTCTTTGCGGAGCATGCTCCTTCAACGATAAACCGTTGTCGTCACCTCCGGGCGAAAAACATACCGAGCAGAAGGCCCTTGGTATGATAAGAGCCAGCCGGGGCGCGCTGGCGCCCGTATATGCTCCTTTGGCCGAGCAAATCGTTGCAGATTTCGAGCTGGGCCAAAAAACCGGTATCGGGATCGACCTCGGAAGCGGCCCGGGGACCCTCATTATCGAACTATGCGATCGTACTCGGCTGCATTGGATTAATGCTGATATCAATCCGCACTTCTTTCCATATTTTTTCAAACAGGCCCAAGAACGCCGCTTTGGGCACCGGGTCGGCGCCGTCTTCGCCGACGCACACGCCCTGCCTTTCCGCGACAATTATGCGGACATCATCGTCTCCAGGGGCTCTTTCCATTTCTGGGAAGACAAGACCCAGGCATTCGGCGAAATATATCGCGTGCTGAAACCGGGTGCTGTGGCTTATATCGGACGCGGTTTATCGAGAAACCTGCCTGTCAAAACGGCAAAAAAGGTACGCGCCGAACAGGGTGGAAAAATGAAGTATGATGTTGACAAAACAGCCGATGAGCTATACCGTATTATGAAGGTCCTGGGAATCAAAGAATACAAAATCCGCAGACCGAAACCACCAGGCAGTGAAAATGTAAATTACGGCATCTGGATACAATTTCATAAGCCTGAAGAAAATAAAACAGAAAAACAGAATGGAGGACACGGGTAGAATGAGAGAAAACAATCAGCCGAAATGCGGTTTTACCCTTGTGGAGTTGTTGGTGGTGATCGCGATCATCGCGTTGCTTATGGGGATACTTTTGCCCGCTCTTGGCCGGGCTCGTGAGCTTGCCCGCAGGGCAGTGTGCATGGCAAATGTGCGACGGCTGAGTATTTCGATTAAACTGTATATTGACAACTACGATGACAGGTTCCCCCCGGACAGACTCAGAGACCCTGCTGCCTTCATAACCGTGGGGCCGTACAAGCGCTACAGGCCAAGATGGATTTGGTTCCTCAATGAAGGAATGGGATTTGTCATAAACCCCTACGAGTATGCAACCGAAGGCGAGTTCAACAACGCCCTGGAGATGGATAACGATTACTATATGTGCCCGTCGCTAAAGCACTATAAATATGCGCGCAACATACGTAACGGCGCGTACGGTTACAACTTTCAGTACCTTGGCAATACCAGGGCGAACCCGTCAGCTACAGACTATGCAAATTACCCCGTTTGGACTTCAGAGATTAGATCTCCGGCCCAGACGGTGGCCTTCTGTGACAGCCGGGGGTGCAATATACCGCACGGTGAACACGCTTATTTGGTCGATCCGCCGAAGATGGCATTCAGCAAGGATGCCCGGCATTTTGCACCGAAAAATCCCGCCCTTGGACCACTAAAGTACTCCCCGGCCGACGCCAGACACGTCGGTAAGGTCAATGTCGCCTTCCTGGACGGCCACGCCGAGGCTATGACGTACGAAGACCTCGGATACGAAGTCGATCCGGCCACAAAGCGGCCGGTCGAGAAGGCCTTGACCGAAATCGGAGGTCCCGGCAATAACCGCCTTTGGACCGGGACCGGAAGAGACGAGCCATAAAACCGATTTGGCCGTTATCATAAGCATCCATCTTATTCGCATGGCCGCAATCTCCCCACCCCCCTCTTTCGAGGGAGGGAGATTGCTCGTTTTGCAAGATTGAAGTGGTGCTACGGCTAATACTAATACCAAAGGACTTACAATCAATATAGCATTTTTGTTTTTTCCTAAAGCTTTTTCCGGCACACAAGGCGATGCCTTAATATTAGGTACTCACTCATGATATTGGTAAGGAATAACAACAAAATTGGGCAGATTGAGG
>CAYWOD010000162.1:0-8255 GCA_964459805.1 uncultured Pirellulales bacterium | reverse complement strand
ATGACGCTTAATGCTCTGCGAAAATCGCTGTTAAGAGAAAAATCGTTTGGGCAGATGCTCAAATTTGGGGCGTGAGGGGGGAAATTTGTGCATCTGGGGTCCCAGGCGATTTTTCTCGGTCGTACGATATGCCAATCTCACCTACCCATTTCCCGGATGAACCAAATTTACGCAAAAACTCTTGACTGAACACCGGAAAATGTTAATACTAATTAGTTGCTGTTGCGGAAACAGCATTTGTCATTCCTGCGAAAGCAGGAATCCAGGTTTTTCGATATGGACCCCTGCTTTTGCAGGGGTAACATCGTCAGTTTTGGCTTTCCGCAACAGATACTAATTAGACTTTTGCAAAACTCTGTTACTGATATTAGCCGCGGATGTGGCGGAATTGGCAGACGCGCAGGCTTCAGGTGCCTGTGGGCTTAGGCCCGTGGAGGTTCGACTCCTCTCATCCGCAATAGAGCTACTCAAACCAAATAAAAAAGTTTTGACAATGAGCGCTCAAAAACACATCTCTTTCATAATAATGTGTGCTTTTATTATTATCGGGCCGCCTAATAAGGCCCAATCAACGCAGTTACCTGAACCTGTTCAATCCGTACAAATTGCAGGTAGCATCCTTGATGATCAGAATAATCCTCTCGCCGACGTAAATATTAAGGTATCCACTGTTCTCTTGAAGCGAATGTTCGGATGGGAAATCGCGGAAACCAGCACCGATCCTTCAGGCCAGTTTCAGCTTGCAATTCCGTTTGCCGAAATACCATATTTTCTGTACGCAACAAAGATGGGATACCTGCAAGAGGTGACGACTTTCATTGCTTGTCAAGTTGATTTGTTGCAGGTCAGACTAAAACCAATCCCTCAGAGCCAACCCATCCGAGGCGCAGTTGTCAGTCCACAAGGCCAGGGTGTTCCGAATGCAACAATAAAACTCATAGTTTACAACGGTTACAGTGCGACGACGAAAACAAACAATTATGGTCGGTTCGAGTTCGATCCCATCAACTACTACATCAGCCAGGCTGTACCACTTGTAAAAATTAATGGACTGGTGGCGCCGCTGCAAATCGTTCGAAGCGGAGACAATAATGTGATGCTTGTTCTGGACAAGCCCGCCCAGCTCGAGGGTGTTGTCCGCGACAAGGATGACGGCATGCCTATCGCCGATGCCGACGTGATTATCCGCCCAGGTTTTTACAGTGATTTTCGTATTAAAACCACCTCTGCCGAAGACGGCACCTTCGAGATCACCGATATTCCGCCTGGTGAATACCACCTAATGGGCTTTTCGCCAACCTGTTTCAATCGACCGCCCAGAGTATCACTTTCTGTAGGCGAGACCCGCTTCGTCACCATCGAGATGCAGCGCGCCGCCGTGGTGCGGGGTTGTGTCATCAATCCCAACGGCGAGCCTGTCACAAACGCTATCGTTGGTATTCGAATGCCCTTTCAAGATGATTTTTATCGCGATCAGCACCAGTACGTCTTCACCGATAACAAAGGCCGATTTGCCATCAGTACCGGCCACCTCAATGTACAATTACCCCTGGTGGTGTATTCGGCACAATCCGGTTTAGCCACCACTAACCTCGAACCGCTCAGCGCGGGCCAGGAACTTGGCAACATAATTATTTGCCTGCCCGGCGCCGCCCGTATCAGAGGCGTGGTCACCGACCCGAATGGCCGGCCTATACAGCACGTTGTATCTTCGAGCGAGCAGCACTTGCTCATTAGCGACCGAACCGATGCGAAAGGACAATTTGACCTCGGCAGGGTGTCCGCAAAGACCATCAGAGGCGCCGGACTTGTCGTACAGTTCAATGCACCTCGACCGCGAGGTCCAAGATACGGCGGCATCGGATACTATCGTATTGACCGACGTGATACCGCCCCGCAATTCTTTCATCACAAACGTTTGCACCTCAATCCCAAGACAAACGGCGACATCTATCTAAAGGTTGTGCTCGAACCCGCACAGTTACTCGAAATTACCGGCACGGTCGTTGACACTGACGCCGACCCGGTGCCGGATGCCAATGTATATCTCCTGACAGGTGACGCAAAAGAGCAGACCTGGCTTAAAACCGTAAATCCACCAATATTTGGAGAATATGAAACACACGGTATCCTGCTGGCCACAACATGCACTAACAAAAATGGCAAGTGGAGGTTTTGGACCGTCCGGGAAAACCGATCCTTGAGTATGGGCAGCCGAAAAACTGATTGGTCCAAGTACTGTATTGGCGTTTTAGTTTCCAACGAGCGGAACGTCCTCGTGCGTAACGTAGTCGTGCCCGAAAAAAGAATACGCAAAGAATTAACAATCCGGCTCGAAAGAAAGCAGCCACTAAACTTTGAAAGCCAAAAGCCCGGAAAGACCATAAACAAGTGAAAGCTGGAGTTGAATCGAGCTGGGCGACTACAACGTGAATTCGCGAAATAGGCTTGTGAAGTATTGACCGGCCCGGTAGCCAGGACCTGACTTTTCGTGCTCTCATCCGCAAAGTATCCAACTATTTAGTATCTGTTGCGGAAAGCCAAAACTGACGATGTCACCCATGCGAAAGCAGGGGTCCATATCGAAAAACCTGGATTCCTGCTTTCGCAGGAATGACAAATGCTGTTTCCGCAACAGGAACTATTTAACGAAAATCACGCAAAAAGGCCGATAACACATTTAGCTGTTGGGCTGCGCGCGCCAATATTGACCCGGCAGCGAGCCGGTCGCCGTTGTCGGCTCTTCCCGGCGCCGACAGCAGTATATGCAGTATATAATGGTACAATGCTTGAACTCTTGCAAAATTTCGAACAGGCCGCACCTCGGCTTAGCCCCGTAATCCTGATCGCCCCGGGCCTGGCGGCCCTCCTGCTCGGGCTTTTTGTCTGGCTCGGCGGACTCGGCTTCAAAAGGCAGTTGCTCGCAGTTGCAGGCGCCCTCGGCGGGGGAATATGCGGGTCTCTTGTACTCGGCCGAAATATCCTCTCCGCAGTCGTGATGGCCGTCATCACCGCCGTTATCGCTATGATCTTCGAAAGGCTCTTTACCACAATACTGGCGCTCGTATTGGCAGTGAGCATCGCTTTTGCCGTCCTGGCCCGTCCGTATATGGCACAGCCGCCCTCCGACTCCGCGACAAAGCCCGCCGGAACAACCACTGCCCCGCTCAGCGCCTCACAAAGTCTCGTGTCAATCAAATCCGACGCAGTGGAGCTTGGCGACGAGGTTAAGCAACTTGCTTCACAAATGCCCATTCTTCGCTGGGCCGTAATTCTCCTCGTCGCCGTAGCTGCTGTCGTGGCGGCGTTTACCCTTCGGCGACTCACTGCCGCTTGGTCATACGCAGCCTTCGGGACAATCCTGATTTATACCGGAATGATTCTGCTCTTATTGTACAAAGCAAGTGCGCCCATCAGCGCAGTCTTTCGCAAACCCCCATTTTATGCTATCGTCTTTGCAGCAATGGTCGCCTTCGGAACAATCGTACAGTTGATACTCTGCAAACAGAAAAAACCAAAATCGACAGAAACAAAACAATCAGGCAAACACGGCGAGCAATCACGGCCTCAAAAACAAAGCTGGCGCACTACTTAGCAGCCGCCGAAAGGCACTTTGAGAGCCGACATCGATTGATCACCCCGGAATAAAAGAGTATGAGTTCTGCAAAATTGCAGAAGCCTTTAGAAGAGTGTTTTAGGAGACCGGATAATGGATTGCCTTACCATCCTTGCACAAGCCGCTGAAAACGCCGGCTCAGGCGCAGCCGAGGGGCAAGTCATCCCAATCGACCTGTTTTGGAAACACATCACCGCTCTCAACCAGCTTGAAGCCTTTATATTCATATCATTCGGTGTGGTTTGGCTCTTCTACGGCTGGCGCGTCTTCAAAATACTCGTCGTAATCAGCTTCGCACTCTTGGGATTGGCCCTGGGAACCTTCGTAAGTGGAAGAATCGTCGGCTGGAACAACCAACTCGTCGGAGGAGTTGTAGGAATGGTCCTGCTCGCGCTTCTCTCTGTTCCTCTGATGCGCTGGGCCGTCAGCTTGCTCGGCGCCCTCGCCGGAGCCGTCTTTACCGCAGGAATATGGTACGCCTGCGGACTCAACGAACAATACATCTGGGCCGGCGCACTCATTGGAATGGTCGCAGGCGGAATGATCTCATTCATCGTTTTCAGAGTCGCCGTAATACTCTTTTCCAGCATGGGCGGCGGCGCGCTAATAGTTACCGGAATCCTCGCCCTTCTCTATCGCTACACACAACTGCCCGTCGAACACATCGTGCTTCACCTAAAATGGGTCTTGCCCGTCACCCTTATGCTGCCGATGCTCATCGGCCTGGTCGCCCAGCACAAATTCGTAAAAGCCTCGAAAGAATGGGAAATCTAACCTTCGCAATCAGCGATTAAGTTCTCTTGGTGCCGCTGTGCCTTAGTGGCCCCCTCGATTTTGCCCTTGCAAAATCCCCTCCGCCCCTTTACAATCTCCACTTCGTCGGCAGTATTAACATTCAATGCCGGACGCGAGCAGAACAAGATCGAGAAGCGAGAACCCAGTCTCGGGTATCGCTCTCGATGATTGCCCGGTTTTCAAGTGGGTCGAGTATCGAGTAATGTTTGAATCGCTAACCGAAAAATTTAACGCCGTTTTTCGCTCACTGTCGGGTCGCGGCCGAATCACCGAGGCCAACATCTCCGATGCTATGCGCAGCGTCCGCAAGGCCCTGCTCGAGGCCGACGTTAACTACAACGTCGTCAAGGCCTTCTGCAAGGACGTCGCCCAGGCCGCCGTCGGCGCCGAGGTCATAAAGAGCCTCCACCCCGGCCAGGTAATGATCAAAATCGTCAGCGACGAGCTCACAAAGCTCATGGGCCCCGTCGATACACGCATCTATTTCGTCTCGCCCGGACCGACCATAATTATGCTCGCAGGCCTCCAGGGCGGCGGCAAGACCACCACCGCCGCAAAGCTCGCCAAGTACCTCGTCGCAAACACCAAAAAACCCCTCCTCGTTGCCGACGACCTGCAAAGACCCGCCGCCATCGACCAGTTGATCATACTCGGCCAACAGTTGGATATCGACGTCTATAGCGAAGAGAGCAAGAACTCCGTAAAGGTCGCCAAAAACTCCATCAAGCACGCCAAACAGCAAGGCCACGACGTCGTCGTCCTCGACACCGCCGGCCGACTGCACATCGACGAAGGTATGATGTCCGAGCTGGCCGACGTTGCAAAGGCCGTCACCCCCCACCAGATTTACCTCGTCTGCGACGCGATGACCGGCCAGGACGCCGTCAACTCCGCCAAAGAATTCAACGAACGGCTCGAGCTCGACGGCGTCATCCTCACAAAGCTCGACGGAGACGCCCGAGGCGGAGCCGCCCTTAGCGTAAAGGCCGTCACCGGCAAGCCCATCAAATTCATCGGTATCGGCGAAAAACTCGACGCCCTCGAAGAATTCCATCCCGACCGAATGGCATCCAGAATCCTCGGTATGGGCGACGTCGTCACCCTCGTCGAAAAAGCACAGGAGCAGTTCGACGTCGAAGAGGCCCTCAAGCTCCAGAAGAAAATGGCCAAAGGAAGCTTCGGCTTCGACGACTTCCTAAAGCAAATGCAGGCCGTAAAAAAAATGGGCGGGATCAAGGATATGCTCAAATTGATGCCGGGAATGGGCTCTCAACTGAAGGACCTCGACCTCGACGGCGCCGAGCTGACCCAGATGGAGGCTATCGTACACTCGATGACGCTCACCGAACGCCGCGACCCTGACCTCATCGACTCCTCCAGACGAAGACGAATTTCCGCAGGCGCCGGCGTCCAGCCCCACGACGTCTCCGGCCTCGTAAAGACCTTTATGCGAAGCCGCGATATGATGAAAGCGCTCAGCGGAGGCGCCTTCGGCGGACTAAAAAGCCTGTTCTCAGGCGGATTCAATATGGGCGCCATCAGCGAGATGATGTCCGCCGGAAAAAAAATAAAGCAGCGATCAAAAAGAAAAAAGGTCATTAGACGAAGGGGAAAAATTAAACGCCGATAGGTATTCGCTTGTCATTCCCGCGCAAACGGGAATCCGGTATTTTACCCCCCAATTTATTGGGGGGTCGTTTAGCCGTCGCCGGAACGGAGACGACCGACCTCGGTAGAAGTAAGAATCAACCATATAACTACTCGCACTATACAAGGTCATCACAATGAAAAATCTAAACCGCCGCGATTTCCTAAAAGTCCTCGGCTTTTCAGCCGCCTCACTCGCAATGCCCGGATGCGCAAGTGCCGCCCGAAAAACCGCCAAAGCGACCAAGAACCACCCCCCGAATTTTATTATCATCTTCTGCGACGATTTGGGCTACGGCGACATCGGATGCTTCGGCTCGACAAAGCACCGCACCCCAAACATCGACAAAATGGCCGCCGAAGGAATGAAATTCACAAGTTTCTACGTCACCTCCGGCGTCTGCACACCCTCGCGCTCGAGCCTCATGACCGGCTGCTACCCACGCCGTGTTAATATGCACCAGAGCGCACGCGGCGAATGGGTCCTCTTCCCCGTTGCCAAAAAAGGCCTCAACCCCGATGAAATCACCATCGCCGAGGTCCTCAAGGCCCAGGGCTACGCCACCGCGTGCGTCGGAAAATGGCACCTCGGAGACCAGCCGCAGTTCCTCCCCACCCGCCAGGGATTCGACTACTACTTCGGCATCCCATACAGCAACGATATGGGCAGCCGCCAGCGAAAGCAGAATCCCCCGCTGCCCCTGCTGCGCAACGAAAAGGTCATCGAGGCGCCCGTTGACCAGAACACCCTCACAAAACGATACACCGAAGAAGTCGTCAAGTTCATCACCGCCAACAAGGACAAGCCCTTCTTCGTCTATCTTCCGCACACAATGCCCCATAACCCCGTCCACTCCAGCGACGCCTTCCGCGGCAAATCCGCCAACGGCGGCTACGGCGACTGCGTCGAGGAAATTGATTGGTCCACAGGCCAAATCCTCGCCGCCCTCAAAAAGCTCGGCATCGACGACAACACGCTCGTTATCTTCACATCGGACAACGGCGCCGCCGGCCGATGGGGAGGCGGCAATGCCCCGCTCTCCGGAGGGAAAGGCTCCACAATGGAGGGCGGCATGCGCGAGCCCTGCGTGATCCGATGGCCCGGCAAAATACCCACAGGAACAGAATGCTCTGAGCTCGCCTGCACAATGGACCTGCTCCCGACATTCGCAAAGCTCGCCGCCACAACCGCCCCCACCGACCGAATCATAGACGGCAAAGATATATGGCCCTTAATGGCCGGCCTGAAAAACGCCAAATCCCCCCACGAGGCATTCTATTACTACTACAGAGACCGCCTCGAAGCCGTCCGTTCCGGAAAATGGAAGCTCCACCTGCCACGAACACAAAAACCTCGCGGCAACAAGAAACCTCAGAAGTCGCCCGCCCGACTATACGACCTCGAGGCCGACATCGCAGAAAAGACCAACCTCGCCGAAAAGCACCCCGACATCGTAAAGCGCCTACTCGCCCTGGCCGAAAAGGCCCGCAAGGACCTCGGCGACGGCAGCCAAAAAGGAGCCAACCAAAGAACCGCCGGCCTCGCCGGAACGCCAAAACCACTACTGCTCTGATCAAACTAAAAATTTGACTCCCAACGCTTGCGTCCCGGCGCGCCGGGGTTTATTGCGGCGCCGTTTAGCCGGTCGGGTGGCACGCTCAAGCCCAACCGGGTGGCACGCTCAAGCGCAGCTTGGGCGTGGGGGCATCCGTTAGAGTCGCCGCCACGGCGACGCAGCTACAAAAATGGAAATGAAACCAAAAGGGCAAAACAAAATCGCAGCACAAAACAACATCTCAATCGAACAATACCTCGAAAAAGTCGCCCGATTCGCCGACAGTGACTACGGCAAGCTCGTCAGAAACCAGTTCCAGGACATCAAAGGCGCCAGTGAGTTGGCCATGCTCGCCGCCCCGACCGCCGCCGAAATCGCCCAGCTCAAAAAGGCCGTCGCAATAATGACCCCCGCCGAAAAACAAAACGCCCACATACTCACCGATGAGCAGGTCCGCAAAATCGCCGACGACGCAAAAATCGACCCCGCAAACTTCGCAATCTTCATCAACGGCTACGCCCTCCACCGCAGGAAAAACGTCTGACCTCCGCCTCCGGGCACACCCAAAAATACTCCCAAAATACCCTCAGGGCTACCGCATCTAATTTTTATGCGATTCAAGACATCGCCAGCGGCGGTCC
>CAYWOD010000161.1:0-8319 GCA_964459805.1 uncultured Pirellulales bacterium | reverse complement strand
ATACTATATCGTAATCTTTTATGAATTCGTGCAGATTATTACAGGCCGAAGCGGTGTCTTTGAAGCATTTAATCTGCAAATCGTAGTCGGCACTTTTTTGGGCAGCCTCCGCAGCGACCCCGGCAAGCTTGCCGACGGCTATCAGGAGCTGCACGTTCGCCTGTGCAATCGAGGCGCCCAGCCGGGTGTGCAGGCGCTCGGCGTCTCGTCCGAGCTCGGCCATATCGCCGCAAATAAAGACCGATCTGCGTTCGGTGCCGGTTTCCAGGTTTCGCAGGATATCGAGCGCATTTTCCATCGAAGCGGGGTTGGCGTTGTAACAGTCATTCAATACCGTAAGCGTCCCGATTTGCAGCACTTCGGTCCGCATGGAAACGGCCGGCAGCGTTCGCACAGCTTCGGCGAAATCCTCGATTTTCAGGCCAAACCGGCTGCATAGGGCCCAGGCGGCAAGTGCGTTTTCGACATTGCCGGGCCCCGGCAGCGGCAAATGGACTTCTGTGCCGTTGATGGTGAACCGGCTGGTCAAGCCGTTGGAAGTGATTTCCCGGGCGCGGTAGTCGGCGCCTTGTGATTTGCCAAACGTGACAAAAGCGATACCTTTGGCCTGGCAGGCGCCGACCAAATCGCTGAAATCGGCATTGATTATCAGGGTCCCGTCAGGGGCAAGGCTTTCGGATATGGCCAATTTCTCCTGCAAAATCGTTTCCAGATTGCCGAACCCCGCTAAGTGGGCCGGATGAATATTGGTTACTACTGCAACGTCCGGCTGGGCGATACGGGTCAGGTGTGCTATCTCGCCGGGATGATTGCTGCCGAGTTCTGCGATAACGATTTGGTCGTGCGGGTCCGCTCCAAGCAGCGTCAACGGCAGACCTATCTTGTTGTTGAAGCTCCTGGGCGACTGAGACACGTGAAAGTGCCCGCTCAGGGCGTGATGAGCAATTTGCCTCGTGGTGGTCTTGCCCGCCGAGCCGGTTATCGCAACAACCTTGAATCCCGCCTGCCGGCGATACGCCCTCGCAAAATCCCCGAGCGCTTCTATAGTATCCTCAACGCTCAGCAGACATTTACCGGCAAGCCCTTCATCGCTGACGGCCTTGCTGACCACCGCGCAGGCCGCTCCTTTGGCAAAGGCGTCACGGAGAAAATCGTGCCCGTCGAAATTCTCGCCCTTGATGGCAAAGAAGCAATCGCCGCTCTTGGTGGTCCGCGAGTCGGTGCTTACCCCCGTAACAACGGAAGCGCTACCCGCGGCTTTCGGGTCCCAGCCCGCATCCTGCCGGATATGTGCATTTATTATTTGCGCCAGGCCTGCTATCGAAAATTCTTCCATTTTGGCTTTCAGCAATCCATTTCATAACTTCAACAAGACAAACACTTGTTTACGTAACGAAATTATACTATAATCTTGTAAGTGAAGATAAGAGATGTTGTCAAAATGATTGAAAAAGATGGCTGGCTCATTGTCAGAACCAAAGGAAGCCATCGTCAGTTTAAGCACAATGTGAAAAAAGGCTTGGTAACGATAGCTGGAAAACCAGGCGATGAACTGGCACCGGGAACATTAAATAGTATATTGAAACAGGCGGGCTTGAAATGAAATATCTAATAATACTTGAAGAAACGAAAAAAGGGTTTTCAGCATATTCTCCCGACTTGCCAGGTTGCGTGGCTACCGGCTCTACCAAGGAAAAGGTGGAAGAGAATATGAAAGGTGCCATTGCTTTTCATCTGGAGGGAATGCATAAGGAAGGCATAGAAGTGCCGCAACCTCATAGCTTTTCAACCTATTTGGAGGTTTCTGCCTAAGTTGAGCTGAGGGAAAGTGGCATGAGTACTTTGCCAGTCAAAGTTGAAACGCTCGCCACGGGCGTTTCATTTACAAAGGATTCCCTGCAAGTTGCACTGGCAGATGGACGCGAAATTATAGTTCCCCTGGAATGGTTTGCTCGTCTTCGAGATGGAACCGATGACGAAAGGAACGACTGGCGTCTTATCGGCGGCGGAATAGGAATACATTGGGAAAAAACAGATGAAGATATTTCGGTAAGTACTCTTCTTGCTCTAAGCTAATCAGACACGCTACTGTTAGCTATCGGCAGTATTCCGCAAAATTTTGCAGTGTTTGGGCAAATATACGGTTCTGGGTAATTAGTTGTACAACCTGCTTGACTTTGTATCAATTGTAGAGTATCCTGTCTTGTAGAAAATGAAGTGCTATCGGAGGTTTTCTGATGCATAATGAATTTACGGCGATTATCGAAAGGGACGGTGACTGGCTTATAGCTTACTGTCCCGAAATTCCAGGTGCAAATGGACAGGGCCGTACCAAAGAAGAGTGTTTACAGAGTTTGTCTGATGCGATCAATCTGATTCTGCAAGATCGGCGAGAAGACGCGCTTCGCGGCGCTCCCTCAGATGCATTACGGGAAGTTGTTACGATCAAATGAAACGTCAAGCCCTTTTGAAACATCTTCGCAAACATGGCTGTTTCCTCAAGCGCGAAGGACGCTCGCATTCACTTTGGTGCAATCCCCTCACTGGCCATATTGAAGCAGTTCCCCGACATGCTGAGATATCAGAGAGGCTTGGAAAGAAAATTTGCAAAGCTCTTTCGACTCCGGAACAATGATTAACCTATTTGGAAGTTTGTGTTTGACTGAGGTTCTCCTCCGAAATTCCCCTCTCCACATAATATCATATTTGAGAAAGATTCACTGAAAGACTTCTTCGTCCGAGAAAAGAAGCATTAAATCTCTTGCTCTAAAGGTTACAAGCCCTCTTAAGATTTCGTTAATTTCCTTGCTAATATTTGACGAATATATGCTCAGTGGGAATCACTTCCGTTGCTCATGATTAGTTTGAACTGAATATTTGTATAGGCAGTTAGACAATGGCTCTTTCAACAAAAGAAATGTACCACGGCGCTGTATTGTATCAAGTGGTCAGCAATCCAGAATTCAGCCTTAAGTTAATCGAGCGAGACAAGAACAAACACGGTTCGGGAATGTATGAGGTAACCACGAACACAAAATGCTACGTGCTTTTCATAAAGTATAGATCCCAGACGCGCCTGGGCGTTTCATGCTGCGATTTCAGCTTCTTGCCAACACACATAGACAGCTTACGTAGGTATCACGGTAAAGAGTTATTAGTATGTCTTGTATGCCATAATAACCACATCTGCGTGCTAACACGTCGGGATATAGATGAGTTGAGACTCTTACAAAGCAATGACTCCTGCGGAGTTACAGTACATTGGCAGCGTGGTTCCGAATTGACTGTCAGATCCAAGCATTCGGAGCTACCTTGGAAGATACCCCGCAATCGCTTGAAAACCTTTCCGTGGTAATCCCTCCCATGGTGTCCTTACTCTGTATCGGTATATTCATCAGGTTTACCTAGCCCAATGCGAGGAATTTTGGCCAGCATGTATGCACCCGGAGGTTTGTTCGGCGACCCTGGGACTGTGAGTGCGGTCCCTAATTCGTTGTTCTCAACTCCTTCAAGAGCAACTCTTGGGCGACTTCTTTGTCGCTGAATTTGAATTTTTGCGTTCCGATGACCTGATATGTTTCGTGGCCTTTGCCGGCGATGAGGACGATGTCGTTCTTGTCGGCTGTCTCTATAGCTATCCGGATGGCCTTTTTTCTGTCTGGTTCGACTATTATCGTATTGCGTATCGCGTATTGCGTGTTCCGTCCTTTCGCTTCGCTCGAGGGTAGGGTTGCGTCCGCCTGGGGTGGGTTTTCGAAGCCGGCGACTATTTCGCTTATTATATCTTCGGGTCGCTCGGTTCGCGGGTTGTCACTCGTGACGACGAGGAAGTCTGCCAATTGCTCGGCGACGCGGGCCATCCGCGGGCGTTTTGTTCTGTCGCGGTCTCCGCCGCAACCGAAGACTACTATCAGCCTGGGCCCAGGGGCCCTGCCTTTGCACAGAGGCTTGAGAGTTGCCAGGACGTTTTTCAGGGCATCGTCGGTGTGCGCGTAATCGATCAGCACGGTGAAATCGCCGGGCCAATCGAGCTTTTCCAGTCGGCCGGGTATCACCTGCAAGGCCGACAGACCGCGAGCCACGGCTTCGAGGTCGAAACCGGCGGCGAGGCACAAGCCGGCCGCCGCCAGAGAATTGCTCAGGTTATACCGGCCCAACAAAGGCGTGGCCACCTTTTGTTTCTGTCCGGCATATTTTAGAACAAAAGTTGTTCCACTTATGTCCATCGATTCGATATGGGCGGTGATGTCGGCCCCGCACCAATTCTCCGAGGTTGCCGCATCCGGCCCGCCGGCAGTGCGCTGGCCGGCTGCAATTGGTGCTGGGTCAACGCCATACCATAGAATCCCGGCGCTGGTTTGTGCGGCGATGACTTTGGCGTGAGGCGACTGTTTGTTCAATACCGCAGTGGCATCGGGACGAAGAGCTTTGAAAAGTTGCGTCTTGGCGGCCAGGTAATCGGCTTCGGTTTTGTGATAGTCGAGGTGGTCGCCCGCGAGGTTGGTGAAGGCGGCGGCTTTGAAGTTGAGACCCGCCAGGCGGTTTTGGGAAAGGGCGTGGCTGCTGGCCTCGATGACCATATACTTTGCGCTGTTTTCGACGATTTCGGCAGTCATTTGGGCAATGGCCAGGCAGTCGGGCGTCGTCAGGGCCGCCTGAGTACTGCCGCCCGAGCACGTATCGTAAATGACTGTGCCGATAAGGCCGCATTTTTGCCCGGCTTCTTGAATTACCGAGCGAACGAGAAAGGCAACCGTCGTCTTTCCATTCGTGCCGGTAACGGCCAGGTTCGTTAGTTGCGCGGCCGGATTGCCTTTCGCGGCCTGTGCGAGAATGGCTGCCGCCTTCGCAGGGTCTTCAACAAAAACATTCTCGTACTTTTTCTGTCTTCTGTCTTCTGTGGTCTGTCCTCTGTTCTGCTGGTGGACGACGTATTCTGCGCCGTTGGCCACTGCCTGGTCGATGAAGTCGTGGCCGTCACAAACCGTCCCTCCAACGGCCACAAATATATCGCCTTGGCTGACGAGACGCGAATCGACACAGATACTCGGTGCGTTGTCCGACGAGACCAGATTCACCAGATCGTCAAAAGTCATAAGCATTCACAGAAAAAAGGGTTTCTGCCTATTTTAGCCGCTGGAATAGATAATTCAACTGCGCCTGTCCTGCTTCTGCGACAAAAATCCACGCCCTCCGGAGGGCTCGGACAGAACCGCTGAGATAATTTGCAGCTCCTTGGAATTATTCTGATGAGAAATCAGCATTTTGCGTTTATAATCGGGGGTTGTTGTAAGCTGCCCAAAAGAGACTGAAGAAAAGGAAAACCGGAAAAACCACCCCCGGTTGGTTTAAGGAATTCTGACAACGTACTTTTTTTCATAAAACAAGAGGATTCGATTATGAGAGCAAAATATCTTGCCGGCATTTGCCTGGCTTTGATACTGCTGGCAGCGGGCTGCAAGAAAGAGCCGGAGCCTGTAACAAAGGAGCCGGCGCCGAACACACCTGCGGTACAGGCAGTTGCGCCGGCAAAAACCACGCTGGACGAAGCGGTGCAGGAACTTGCGCCGGCAAAAACCACGCTCGACGAAGCGGTACAGGAACCTGCGCCGGCAAAAACCACGCTGGACGAAGCGGTGCAGGAACTTGCGCCGGCAAAGACCACGCTGGACGAAGCTGTGCAGGAACTTGCGCCGGCAAAGACCACGCTCGACGAAACAGAGTATTTCGCCGTATTTATGGAGGGCAAGAAGGTCGGCTATGCGATTCAGAGCCGCAGCGAACTCGGCGGGAAAGTTTCCACTTCCGAGGAAGTCAGCATAACAATAAACCGCATGGGCATCCCCGTGACCGTCCGAATGACTGAGACGAGCATCGAAACGTTCGACGGCAAACCGGTGGGCTTCGAGGTCAAGCAGTTGATGGGCACTATGGAAATGAAGACCACAGGGAGGGTCGATCCCAACGGTCTGGTTCATGTGGCCTCGAGTGCGGGGGGCGTCGGCGCCGGGCAGGAGAGCACTTTTAATTGGCCCGAAGACGCGATGATGGCCGAGGGGCTTAGCCTGTTGAGCAAAGAGAAAGGGCTCGAAGAAGGCGTGGAGTATTCGGCCAAGCTCTTTAGTGCGGGGGTCTCGCAGGCGCTGGATGTGCATGTGCGCATCGGCGGGAGGCAGGAGGCCAACTTGCTCGGCCGCATCGTAAATCTCACGGAGGTGACTACCACCATGACGATACCTATGGCCGGTGAGATTGTCAGCACCAGCTACGTCGATGAAGATTATCGCGTGCAGAAGACTCTCGTGCCCATTGCCGGGATGCAGATTGAGATGATCGCCTGTGCCAAGGAGTTTGCGTTGGGCAAGAACGACGTTTTCGAGGTGATTAACAAGATGTTCCTTGCTTCGCCGGCGCCGCTTGGCCAGGCCGACAGGGCTTCTTCGATTACCTATACGTTGAGTCCGATAGATAACGCCGAGTTTAACATACCCGCCACGGACAGCCAGCAGGTGGATGTCGGCGGAGACGGGAAAGTGACGCTGACGGTCAAGTCGGCTTCGATGCCGGTTGGCGGGACATTTCCCTACGCCGGCGAGGACGAGGGAGTTATCGAAGCGACTAAGGCCAACAGATTTCTGCAGAGCGACGATGAGAGAGTAGTCGCCCTTGCTCGCAAGGCTGTGGGGCGCACGAAAGATGCCGGCGAGGCCGCTCGGAGAATCGAAGCGTTCGTCGCCAAGTACATTGAGAACAAGGATTTCTCTGTCGGGTACGCTTCTGCGTTGGAGGTTGTCGCGAGCAAGCAGGGGGATTGCAGCGAGCATGCGGTTCTGGCTGCGGCGATGTGCCGGGCCGTGGGCATACCGGCCCAGATAGTTACGGGTGTTGCGTATGTGGAGGACTGGAAGGGTCTGCAGGGTTTCGGCGGGCATGCCTGGGTGCAGGCTTATGTAGGCGGCCGGACCGGAAAGTGGGTCGGACTGGATGCGGCGTTTAAGGGTGTGGGGTGGGGCGGCTACGGCCCCGGACATATCGCCCTGGCAGTGGGAAACGGCGAGCCCGCTGACTTCTTCAATCTCGCGACCACGCTCGGCAAGTTCAAAATCGATGAGGTCGTAATCAAAAGAAGATAGGCGAGACCACTTCGGCCGACAAATATCAAACGCCCACCCCGCAACGAAGAATGCAGAATCTTCAATCCCTGATTGTCGAATCTTACACTGCGCCGTGACGGCGGGACAATTGTTAAGCGGGGCTATTCAAACTGCACGTCGGCCAGGACAAATTGGACGTTACTGGCACCGTTATAAGTATTGATCTGCGGCTGATAGGCGACGTTGAAGAATTCGTGGTCGAGCAGCTTCTTTTCTAATTTCCCGAACCTGAAACCTATGCAGCGAACCGCGGCCACACCGTCGGTTATCGTAAGCTGGAGGTGGTCGCCGCCCGAGCCGACCCTCCTCGGTGGATTGGCTAACCGAACGCCGTTTGTGGCGAAAACCGGCTCCGGGTTGCCCTGCCCGAAGGGACCGAGCATCTGCAACTCGCTCACCAGCTCCCTGCGAAACTCACCCAGGGGGGCTTGGGCATCGATATCAAGCTTGGCGACAATATCATTTTCGTTGAGGTTCTCTTTGGCGTATGCCTCGAAGTCGGCTGCGAACTGCTCTATCTTTTCGGTTTCGATCGTTATGCCCGCAGCCATTTCGTGGCCCCCAAAGCCGGCCAGATGCTCCGAGCAGGCCTCAAGCGCGCTCAGCAAACAAAAGCCCGGAATCGACCTGCCCGAACCCTGAGCGATACCGTTCTCGACCGCGGCATTGATCATAATCGTCGGGCGATAAAACTTGTCCACGATCCTCGATGCGACGATGCCGATTACCCCGGTATGCCAGCTCTCGTTCGCCAGCACAATGCTCTTTCGGTCGGGGTGGTTGGCCCCCTGTTCAACTATCATTCTGCAGGCCTGCTTGAATATCTTTCGCTCGCACTGCCGGCGCAGCGAGTTTTGCTCTTTGAGATATTCTGCTATCTGCATCGAGCGAATTGGGCTCTCGCTTGTCAGAAGCTCCACCGCCAATCGCGCGTGCCCCATCCTACCTGCGGCGTTGAGCATTGGTGCAAGTCGAAAGCCGATGTCGAAGCTATCGAGCCCTCGTCCGGTCAACCCGGCCGAGTCGATGAGGGCCTGGATGCCTGAAAGCTTGCAGTGAGGGATCGTCTTGAGCCCGTAGCTTGTCAGCACCCTGTTTTCGCCTCGCAGATCCACAACGTCGGCGATTGTCCCCATCGCAGCCAGGCTCGTAGCATTTAGCATAA
>CAYWOD010000160.1:0-8377 GCA_964459805.1 uncultured Pirellulales bacterium | reverse complement strand
CTCATTTAATTTCAAGATGATACATATTATCCAACCGTATTTTGCGTTCATAGCACTACGTACAACCCGCCGGAATCGTGGAAAGCGAATACCGCCGCCACCGAGATTGTGGAGGGCCTGCCGCTTCGAGCTGTTGTGCATGATCCTCTGGCCAGGCTGATGGGCGGAATAAGCGGCAACGCGGGAGTTTTTTCGACGGCGCGTGATCTGTCAATCTACTGCCAGATGCTCTTGAACGGCGGCAAGTGGAAAGGCAAAACGATCCTCAGTCCCGAATCCGTTGGCCTGATGACGAAAGTTGTCTCGCACGGGCGGGCCTGCGGCTTCGATGTTAATTCGAGCTACTCCTGGATCAAGGGTTCTTTCGCTCCCCAGGAAGCTTTCTGCCACAGCGGTTATACGGGAATGTCCATTGTCTGTGATCCGGTGAATAAGGTCTATGTTATCATTCTCACCAACAGAGTTCACCCTGACGATACGGGAACTTCAAAGCCGGTTCGCACGAAAGCTGCCGATATCGTTTTTCCAAGCGCTTGGATAAAGCAGATGAGATAGGCCGGGCCAACTGGACCGGTTTGGCCTAATTCGCGTAGCAGGCGAACTAATAAGCCCGGATTTTCTTGATTGCCTTGTCGGCTTCGGCGCGGACTCCTTCGTCTGAGTCTTCTACCCTTACTTTCTCCAGAGTAGGAATAACCTTCCTATTTTTCACCTTGCCGAGCGATTCGGCGACTTGCCTGCGCAATTCGGGGTCAGTATCTTTGAGCAGAATCTCTTCGAGGGCCTTTCTGACGTTATCATCAAACGAGTACCCCGCCAGCTCGGTGATCGCCTTGATTCGCTTGGCTTTGTCGCCGATCTTAAGCGTCTTTAGCAGCTCGCTTTTTTTGTTGCGCAGCTTGGCAAACAGCTTGGCGTTATTCGCGTTGTAGCTCGGCTTGTATTCGTACTGCTTGGGCTTTACAACGACGCGCCTTCTCGTGATAACGCGCGGGGCTCCGACTATGACCGGCGGGGCCACCCATACGGGCCGGCAGTCGTCAATCCAGATGCTCATTCCGGAAGAACGCGAAGGCCACCCCCAGAAAGAGCTGCGGAATCGCCCCCCGTCCATCCAGCGGTATCGGTCATGGTCCAGCCATCTGTAGTAGCCGCTGTGCAATCCGTAATACGGGAAATGGCCGCGGTGAAGAATTGAATGGCCGTGGCCGATAGAGGTGCCGAAGCCTATGTAGAAGCGACTGCGTGCTGAGGCTGTACGGGGCGAGAGGACCAGAAGCGACACCAGACCCGCAGCAATCAAAATGACTCTTAGCACTTTCATTTTCTTCCCCATAAAATCAGTTTCCCGCAATTACACTTTTCTTGCCCGGCTATACTTAATAGTCGGACAATTGCTGGTTTGTTCTATAAACATCTTACTACATTCGCGGATTTTTGTCAACAGCGTCAGCAAAATTTACCGGAAAACCTCCCGATAAGTGCATTTTCAGGATAAGCTTGATATAATAGCAAGGACGAATTGCTCCAACGTGGTGAGCAAGTGCAGATGACAAATATCGGTCAAACCATGATTATGATTCGCCTCTACGGAAATCAACAGATGTTAGACTATTTTTGAAAGGGACGGAAACTATGAGAAGTAAGCGGCATTTGACTCTCTCCTTGGCTTTGATGGCGGCTTTTTTCGCAGGCTGTAAAACAACGGACGAAGTCGTAAGCTCCCCGAAAGCAACCACGCCAATTACAGACCTGAAATTATGCGACATCAACCCGGACTCAGCCACAATCTTTTCCGACGTTGAGGTTGATAATTCTTGTCCGGTCGCCCGGGACATAAACAAAGAAGTTGAGAAAACCCCCACTCCGGATGTCATCTTTGTCCCTACCCCACAGGACGTGGTGGACAAGATGCTGGAGCTGGCAAAGGTCGAAAAGGACGATTTGATCTATGACCTGGGCTGCGGGGACGGCACGATCGTTGTGACGGCGGCCAATAGGTACGGTTGCACGGCCATAGGTTATGACATAGACCCCGAACGTGTCAAAGAGTCGCTCGATAACGTCAAAGACAACAACGTTGGACACCTGGTTACAATTGAGCAGAAGGACATCTTCACACTCGACCTCAGCAAGGCAAACGTAATCACTCTCTACCTCCTTCCAAGTCTGAACGTCAAGCTGATCCCGCAGTTGGAAAAGCTCCGGCCCGGCTCGCGCATTGTCTCGCACGACTTTCGGATGAGAGGAGTAAAGCCGGAGAATGTCTTAAAGCTAAACTCCAGTGAAGACAACGTCGAACACAAGATCTATTTGTGGACCTCGCCGCTCAAGAAGAGGGTAAGGAAAAAGAAGCTGGCTGCTGTTGAGAATAGCCTGCTCGACGACCGTAACCAATAAGAAACACCTGGTGTTTATGGTCGCTGATCATCAAACCCGTCGGGTTTCAGCGGGAAGTCCGCTTCTGTTTGGTGTTTTTGCGGGCTTTGCTTTTCGGCTTTCTTTGGGCTGCGCGGGCATCCTGCTCGGCCATAAACTTCTTCAGGGCCTGCGGTGAATTGTGGTTGCTCAGGGCCTCGAATGCAGGGTCGCCCGTGCGTTGCATCCACTGGAGCAACTCGCTACGCATCTTTTCGATTTCTTTGCGGTATTTGGGGTCGTCGATGAGGTTGTGCAGTGCGTCCGGGTCCTTCTCAAAGTCGTAGAATTCCTCCACAACACGGTACTGGAAGAGCTTGACGCGCGCAGCGATCGCCGAATCGTTCTGCGCGGCGGCCTGCATGGCCTTGAACGTCAGGCCGGACTGCGATTCATTCTTGAAGATGCGCTGCCCATCCGACCAGGGGTTGAAGATGTAGCCGTAGCGGTGGTTCTGTACGGTGCGCATTGGGTAGCGTTTTCTTGCGGAGGTCTGATGGAATTGCGTGAAGACCTTGTCGCGTCCGGCCTGCTGTCGCCCAAAAAGCACCGGGAGAAATGAAAGGCCGTCCATACCTTCGGGCCCAGCCAATCCGGCGGCCTCAAGCGCGGTGGGCATAAAATCGATGCCGGAGATCAAGTGCCGCTTGTCCACGGTGCCCGGCTTGATCTTGCCGGGCCAGGTGGCTATCCACGGCGTGCGCGTGCTGTGCAGATAGCAGTTGGTTTTGGCGAACGGAAGGGGCATACCGTGGTCCGAGAGAAACATTGTGAGGGTGTTTTCCGCCTGGCCCGATTCTCGCAGGGCCTGTAAAACCGCTCCAACGGTGTCGTCGCAGCGGCGGACCGAACTGTAATACTGGGCGATTTCCTTGCGAACATCGGGTATGTCGGGGAGAAAGCCGGGGACGTCAATTTCGTTGGCTTTGTACACACGCGAGGGGACCGAAGCATTTTTGAACCTGTTTGCCTCCTGAGCACTGGCGTGGAACGGCCGGTGCGGGTCGTGCGAATTGGCCATTAGGAAGAACGGCCGGCGCTTGCTTGCGGCCTGCCGGAAGAAGTCTTTGGCGAATTTATAGTAAAGCTTCGGATTACGTCCGTGACCCAGCTCTCCGACATCTCTGGCCATGTCCCATTTGAATTTCGCCTTGGGCGCAAGGTGAGCGACTTTGCCGAGGATGCCGTTGAGGTAGCCGCCCAGGTGAAGCTGCTCCTGGAGGGTGGGCACGCCGGTATCAATAGGCCCGAAGCCCTCGGCGCCATTGCGGTGGGGATACCGGCCGGTCATCAGGACCGAGCGGCAGGGCTGGCAGACCGCTATGGTGATGTGGGCATAATGAAAGCGCATCCCCTCGGAGGCGAGCTTGTCGATGTTCGGCGTGATCTCGCGTGTGGACCCGCCGAAACAGCCCACCGAATCGCAGTTCATATCATCCGCAGTTATTAGCAGAATGTTCGGTTGTTTTCTCTTTCTGTCGGATGCCGATATCGCAAGCCGACCGGATGCCAGCAGCGCGGCGCCCAGGCCCATTGTCTTTAGGAACCGCCGACGTGTGGTATGAATTGTGCTCATTTTGTCCTTCACCATTTCCATATCTCAAAGAGGTTGTTTTTCAAACCGCCGAGACGAGACAACGCTTACTGTTGAGCGAAGCCTTATCTTGCAGCGTCGGCTACTTTTGTCTCCCGCAGCACTTCCACACCACAAAGGACCGGCGCGATGCTAATCGACGAGATGTTTTCATCCTTCGGAACCATCTCGATTTCAAGGTCGCCAGTGACGGCGACGCCTGCGAATTGGCGGACGACGGCCTTGCCGCTGCCTGCGGCCTCTTTGGCAACGTCCAAGCCCGTAAGTACCGCCTTGCCCTGGAGCTTGACGTCGAATACCCGTTTGCCTGCCTCGGCGTTGTCGAAGTCAGCAAAATACAATCTGACGGTATAGTCGGCGGGTTTATCGTCTTTGGACAGGAGCGGGACGACACAGCGTTTGAGCCCGCGGGCACAGGATGTAAAGACCCACGGCGTGTCGGTTCCTGCAACGGGCGTAGCCTCACTACTGCGGCAGTGGTAGCCTCCGTTCTCAAGAAATTCGGTTCTAATCTGGAACAAGAAGCCCATTGATGCGCGGTCGCCGGGCAATCCCGGTCGGGGATAGCTAAACCACAATGTTCCGGCCGGGTCACGTCTATCGCCGGGAGCGCCGAGATTTAGGGCCAGGTGCTCAACGGGGGTGTTACGACCTCCGGTACTGTAGATTGCCCAGCGCAGGTGGTCCGGGCGCGGCTCGAGGGCTACTGAACAGATTATTGGGAACAGGCAAATGCATCCGGCGCTGGCTTCGGGCATTAGCGCCAGACCGTCGGCTGGAATTGCGTTAATCCAGCATCCGAGGCGGTGTCCGGCGAAATGACGTATGCCGCTGTCGTCGCGCAGGTCATAGTAGCCTGTGTAGCCGGATCGCAAAAAGAGCATCTGCGGACAGGCTGAGATTGCGCCGCAATGGTGGCCCGGGCGGAGGAACTTCCACACCGTCTGCTCGCCGGTCAGCGGATGGGGGCGTGTCTTTTCCTGGCCGGTCTTGAGGTCGAAGCCCCAGGGCTCGGCGATAACCGTGTCGCCGACGATTACCGGGCGGTGGCGGTAGTTTGCGTCTTTGGCCCAGAGCACGCTGCCGGTTTTGGCCGAAAGGGCCACGAGCCGACGACGCGAGAACTCGCCCGAAAGGAACTGCCTCCAATAATGGCCGTTTGCGTTGGCCCCGCACAGGATGATGACCCCGTGACGATACATCGCAGAAAGCTCGCCGCCGCCTATGCCGATCTTGCTGCAATCGGTAACATCGACGGGCTTTCCCCAGAGCTTGCCGCCGGTCCGGGCGTCGAGAGCAACGGCAAGGCGCGCATCGATTTTCTTCTGTGCGGCCTCGGCTTTTTTCGCATCTTCGGGGCTTAGATTCTTCAGACGCGATTTGTCCTGCCGGAGCAATTCCTCTCGCTGCTGCGGCGTAATCGAACTATCGATGAAGAAGACCCACCCGTCTCCGATGGCGATAGTCAGGTTGACGATATTCTTGCCCGGATAATTCCAAAGGGTCCTGTTGTCGGCCGTATCAATAGCAAACACCGAGTCTGAGACGCCCGTCTGCGTCATCGAGCTGCCGTAGAGGATACCGTCAACGTAGGCGAGGTATCCCCACTTGGCCGAGCTGCCCTCGGGGGCCGCAGGCATATCGTAAGTGGCGAGAGTTTTGCCGGTTTCGGCGTCAAGTCGAAGACAATCGTCGCCGACGGCGATGAAGAAGCTGTCTTCGGAGGCGGCGAGGTTACCGCACTCACTTTTCTTGAGCCGGGTGCGCATCGCGCCGGGGATCTTCCGCTCCCAGAGCAGGCCGCCATTATACGAATCATAGGCCATTGCGATGTTCTCGCCTTGTATGAAGAGGCGTCCATTGACGGCCAGAGGCGCCGCGGCGGCATTGTGACGATTGACCATCAGGGAAGGCCCGGGCTCGCCGAACCACAGCAGGCCGAGCGGCCCGCTGACGATTCGGTCGTCGCTGCAAGCGGTGTTGCCAGGCTCGGCGTATTGATGCGTCCATTTACCGGCTCCCGGCAGTGCTCCGCGTTTGACCGTCGCCCAGAAGCCGTTGGTGCGACTGATTTTGGACCGGCCCAATTGAAGCTGCCTGAGCCATTGGTCAAGCTTCTCGGCATACAAGCCGGCAGATTTTCCGGGCGCGTCGGCCGGCATGCCAAGACAAATAGCACCACCACAAGGTTTCAGGTGCCGCACAATTTCGGCCGGGACGCCGGGGATCTGCCCACTCAGCAGCAGACTGTCAGAGACGATCAGGTTGGCAAAGTAGTTCGAGTAGGGCAGGTTTGAGAGTTCGCCCTGATCGACGATGACGCGCTCGCCATAGAGGCTCGCCGCATCGAGGGCCTGCCTTGCCGCGCGGACTTTGTCGGGGTCGGGCTCAACTGCGATGATTCGCAGGTCGGTTCGTTTGGCCAGCTCCCAGGCGAGGCGCCCGCGCTCGGCGCCGAGAACGAGGCAATAACCTTTGGTAACTCCGGTTTCCATAACAATTGCTTCTGCGGCGGCCTGGTAAACCGCGGTCAGCTCATCTTGAGGATAAGGATTGGCTGCCGGAGGATCGGACGGCCCGGCTGCGCGGCCTTTGGATTTTGCCGCCCGCTGTGAGGCAAAGCAATAAACCCTGCCGGTATCGGTGCTGACGTAGAGTCGGCCGTCGGCAACTGCCAGGCCGCGAGCTTTGCCATCGACTTGTGCGTCCCAGGTGGCCTGGCCGGAGTCTCGGGCAAAGGCGTTGACCTGTCCCGGACCGCCGGCAAAGACAAGGTTCTTGCACAGTATCAGTTCTGCATCGCACCGGCTGGGCGCTCGCCACTTGATAACCGGGTCGATATTCTCTCTGTGGAGCTGCTTTAGCTCATCTTCGGCGGTGCTTAATTGCCGCTGCCGTTTTTTGAGGTCCTCACCTCTTGCTCTTCTGACGCTGCTTCGCAGTCCCTTTATCTTGTACTCAAGAGAATTGCGTCGGGCGCTGGCCTTGGCGTACTTGACGCGGTCCATAGCGACGATCTCGCTGCCGGTCGCCATATAGGCCATATCGCCTACAACGGCGAGGCGCCTGCCGGGGAACCAGCCGAAGCCCACCCTGCCGGTCTTCTGGTTGAGGGCCAGGAGGTGGTACTGCGTGCCGGTATATATCTGGTTATCGGCGAGCAGCGCGTATGTGCCGCCGATCATGCCCCCCGCCTGCTCGCCTCTCCAGCCGTAGCTGCTTCTAAAAACCACCCGCCCTGTTGTGCGGTCGAATCCGACGGGCAATGCTCTGCCGGACGGTATGAAAAGTTGTGTGCCGGCGGTCAGCAGGTATCCCTGCGGCGAGAGTTCGTTGCGATGCGCATCTTGTTCACTGATGCTGTCGTTTTTCCAGATAATGCTTCCGTCGTCAATCCGAGCGGCGCAAATGTAAACGTTTTCATGTGGAAAGATTCCCCCGGTGAAATAGGCGATGTCTTCGTCCACGAGCACGTTGGTTCGGATAGGCCAACGAGAGATCATCTTTCCGCTGCCGAGGAGCCGTTCGCTGTTCGGCCCCGGACGCACCTTCCAGATCAGTTGTCCGTTTTCGGCCTTTAGACAATAGACGAAGCCGTCATCGGAGCCGACAAAGAGGCGGTCTTTGTAGAGTGTCGGCGCCAGGCGAACGGGCCCCCCGGTAAAGAAGGACCACCGCTCGCCGCCGGTGACGGCGTCAAGGGCATAGACCTTATGGTCGGATGAAGAACCAAAATAGACAAGGCCGCCGGCCGCTGCGACCTGGAAAGCATCGTCGAAGATTACACGATGGCGCTGGTAGAACCCCTCCCTCGCGCGTTTTGCCGGTCCCGACCAGGCCGGGCGCGGAGGATGAGCGGGCGTGTAAACCCATCGCAGGCTAAGCGGGGCCGCCAGCGACTCGGATGTGCTGCCCGTGCGGGCATTGTCGTGGCGATAGGTCGGCCAGTCCGCACCTCTTGACGAGACGCCGACAAAAAACACACCGGCCAAAACCAACAGCTTTAATGGAAAGGATTTCAGGCTTGTCATCGAACGTACTCCTAAATAAATAAAAAAACGATTTTTTCTTTTCTAAGTAGCCCTAACCTGCAATTTTGCAGAAGCCTTTTAACTTCATCAGAACAACGCTGCGTGGCGGCAACATACAGCCACCCGGAAGCTCATCACGGCACCGATCCTGAAAACAAACTATACAGGATTATATCTCGATTGCAAGAATATCGCGACGCGGATGACCGGTGCCGGCCGGTTTGAAAGAAACCGATTTCAAAGTCCCGCCTGAAATCGTCCGCCCGACACTATATAGTATCTGTTGCGGAAAGCCAAAACTGACGATGTCACCCCTGCGGAAGCAGGGGTCCAT
>CAYWOD010000159.1:0-8418 GCA_964459805.1 uncultured Pirellulales bacterium | reverse complement strand
ACAACTGGTACCACTTCACGTGGCTGTCCGGCGACCAGATCTGCGAGCAGCACATCCACAACATCGACATAATGAACTGGTGCTTCAACGGCCCGCCGAAGAACTTCACGTCGCTGGGCGGCCGTGCCTGGCGCAGCTACAACAGCGGGCAGGTGAAGTCAGCCAAGGAGGTCTGCCGGAAGTACAACAACGACAGCGAGGAGGACTGGGAGAAATACAACGGCGACATCTTTGATCACATCTTCGCCGAGTTCGAATACCCCAACGGGGCGCGCTGTCTGAGCTTCAGCGGGCATAGTCCCGGCAGCGGACGCAACGGCGAGAAGGTCGTCGGCACTAAGGGCACGAGCAACTGCAGTAACAGCATCTCCGGCGAAAATCCGTGGAAGTTCAGCGGCAGGAACGTTAACGGAATGGAGCAGGAGCACATCGACTTGATCGCGAGCATTAGGGCGGGCAAGCCGCTTAACGAAGGCCAGCGGATCGCCGAGAGCACGCTGACAGCTATTGGGGCGCGTATTTCCGCCTACACGGGGCGCAGCTTCAGTTGGAACTGGCTGCTCAAGGCCAGCAAACAGGACCTTGTGCCGAAGCAGGCCGATCTCAAGCCCGGTCCCGGTGTGTTCTACCCCATCGCGACCGGCCGCGACAAGCTCGTATAAGACCAGGCCGGCGTGCTTTCAACAAGTCGGTGCGCCTGCAAGGTGGCCCCACTTTCCGGCAACCTTCGCCTCGGCAACAGGCAAGCGGGGCGCCCATTGGCCAGAAGCCTCGTTGCCGGGCCAGCTTTGGGTGAGGGCGACGCCGAGGTGGCGGACAAGGGGCTTTGGGGGCCTACGCATTATCCGGATGAACCATTTTCGGGAGCTTCTGCGTCTTCACCTGATTTGTCCGGCCAGTCTTTGCTTAGGACTCTGCGAAATTCGCCATCGGGTCCGAGGATGACTATTTCTTCTCGCTCGTGTTCTTCCTGGCCCTCCTTAATCAGAAAATGGCTGTTCTTAGACACCAGAGTTGATATCTGGTCGCTGCCTTTCCAGGCCGGGGTCATCTGTCAATTGTCCCCGTGCGAATCCCCAAATTCCTCCGATTCTTTAATGGGGCTTAGAGCCGAGGGTTCGCCGAATTTATATATCATAAACCTGTGCTTTCTCAGGGGCAGCAAGGGTAAATATGAGGCTTGTCCCCGGGCGGCGGCTGTTTCACGCATACGTCACGTGAGCGACTTTATGATTTGCGGAAGACCACGACGACGTTTTCAATCTCGACGACGAAGAGGCGATTGTCGCCCTCGAAATCTACGGGTATGGCGCCCTTGGGATTGAACAGGACTTTGTCGTATTGCCGCAGGGGAATATCTTCGCAGTTTCCGACCTCGGCTGAGATTGTTACGATTCGGCCGGTTATCGTGGGGATTTCTATATTGTCGGGCAGTTGGATGCCTCCCTTGGTCTGCTTTTTGTCCTCGTCCTTGCGAATCAGGACGCGTTTTCCTATCGGCTCGACTATTTCGAGCGGCTGGGTCTCAATTCGCTTCTGTTTAGCCATTTTGCCTCGATTCTCACAGAAGTTCGTTTCAAATACGCCCATTTCCGTTTGTCAGCGCGAGATACGCTGATTATACTCGGCCAGAAGCGCTTTTGTAAAGGTGAAATTGCACGTTTCGCCAACCTTTCTCGGCTGGGGTGCGGCCGGATTTTCCGGCAAGTGATTTGGGCGCCTGTCAATCGTGATCCATAAGGCGTAATGCACTTGCTACGGTCATTGCGAGGCCCCGTTGGGGCCGTGGCAATCTCCGGCTTTCGAGTGGTTTGAGATTGCCGCAGTCGCCTACGGCTCCTTCGCAATGACGTATTGTTCAATCCTTTGTCAGAAAGAGACTTGTAGTGTGCCAGAAGAATTAGCCACACACGCGCTCGCTCGGCCTGACCGCTCTGCGCACCGCGTGTTCTCAGGCGAGACTCAACTGCGATAGTGCTTTGCCGGCCGGCATTATTCCCACCGACTCGATAGCCGTCAAGCGCTCCAGCAATTTGTCCAAGAAGCTCGACTTCTTAAAGCCGTCATCAAAGCTCAGTGTAATTATGCCGACAGATTACTGTGTGACTTTTGTGGTTTTCCTGGCCTTTTATGCCTTTTTTCTTCCGAGGAGCTTGTCGGCCTCTTCGGGTGTTTCGGGCGGCCACTGACCTGCGGACTGAAGCTCTTTTAGATGGTCGAGCTGCTTGATGCTGACAATGGTCTTGCACTTTGGGAATCTGCCGCAGCCCAAGAACGGCCCTTTCTTGCCTTGCCGGACCACCAGCTCACCATCTTTGCACTTGTGGCATTTTATTCCGGTAGGCTCCGGCGGGGGCTTGGGCGGCAGGACGTTGCCATCCTTGTCTATCTTGAGGGTCGTCTTGCAGTTCGGATAGTCGCTGCATCCGAGGAACGGACCGAATCGCCCGTTTCTTTCGATCATCGGCTTACCGCAAACCGGACATTTATGCTCGCTAACTTTCTCTTCAACCATTTTGCCTTCCTTGTCACATGGGCACGCAAACGTGCACTTGGGGTACGTAGAGCAGCTCAGGAACTTTCCATTCTTGCCGAATCTGTAAACAAGCG
The DNA here is from genome assembly GCA_964459805.1 of uncultured Pirellulales bacterium. Classification (GTDB taxonomy): domain Bacteria; phylum Planctomycetota; class Phycisphaerae; order Sedimentisphaerales; family Anaerobacaceae; genus DAOVRL01. Next base: position 5,808 of record CAYWOD010000159.1, on the reverse strand, counting down.
GCTCACTGCACTGCGGACATTGATATTCGCTGGGAGCCATCTCCGCTTTGGCGTGTTTCATTTGGGCCTGCGCCGTCTCGAGGCTCTGTTTGAACGGCCCATAAAAATCTCTCAAGACGCCGAGCCAGTCTAAGTGATGCTCCTCGATCTTGTCGAGCTGCTCTTCCATATACCGCGTAAAGGCGACGTCCATAATCTTCGGGAAGTACTCGTTGAGCTTATCGGTAACTATCTCGCCCAGGTCGGTGGCAAAGAACTTCTTTTCCTTTCGCTCGACATACTTTCTATCCTGTATGGTGCTAATTATCGCGGCGTAGGTGCTTGGTCGGCCGATGCCCTCTTTTTCGAGGGCTTTTACGAGCGAGCCTTCGGTATATCGGGCCGGCGGCTTGGTGAAATGCTGCTCGGCCTTGATGTCAACCGCTGCCAGGTCCCGGCCGACTTTCACCGGGGGTAACTGCTGTCCGTTTGACCCAATCGACCAGATTCTCGTATATCCGTCGAAGACCACTACCCTTCCGGCGACCTTATACAAACATCGGCCAACGGACGTCTCCGCTGCTATCTGTAGATTCGTCACGTCCCACCTGGCCGGCTTCATCTGAGATGCTACAAAACGCCGCCAGATGAGGTTGTAGAGCTTGAATTGCTCGTCGGTAAGAAACGGCTTTATGTCGGCCGGCGTGAGGTCAATGTCCGTTGGGTGGATGGCCTCGTGGGCCTGCTGGGCGTTCTTCCCCGATGCATAAACGTTTGGCTTTTCGGGCAGATACTCGGCTCCGAGGTGCATGCCGATATGACTTCGCGCCTCTTTGACGGCCTCGGGCGAAATGTGCGTGCTGTCGGTTCTCATATACGTAATAAGCCCGAGCGATCCCATTGAGCCCAAGTCAATGCCCTCATACAACTGCTGGGCGAGCCTCATAATCCTCTTGGTGGTAAATCCCAGCCGATTCGCCGCCGTCTGCTGCAGCGTTGAAGTTATGAAAGGAGGCGAGGGGCGAGAAAGGGATTCTTTGGTTTCTACATCGGCGACCTTGAACTGCGCACCTTTTATCGCAGCGAATATGTGTTCGGCTTGCTGTTTATTCGATGCCTCGAACTTCATATCGCCGACTTTGTGCAGCTCGGCCTTGAAGGCGTTGTGTGCGGCGAGCCATTTGTATTGCGAGGCGAGCGTGGGCGGATTATCGCTCTCGTTTTTCGGCGTAATAAAGTCGAACCATTGGTCGATATAATCGTTTTGCAGGTCGGTAGTGAAGACGGCGGGGATGAGCCAGTATTCGACCGGCTCGAACGCGCGGATTTGCCTTTCTCTTTCGACGATGATTTTGACCGCGACCGATTGTACCCGGCCGGCCGAAAGCCCGCGCGCGACCTTCTTCCAGAGCAGGGGGCTTATCTGATAGCCGACAATTCTATCGAGGATTCGCCGGGCCTGCTGGGCCATAACCTTGGCCATATCCAGCTTGCCCGGCTCGGCAAAGGCCCGCTTAATAGTCGAATGTGTTATGGCGTTGAATATCACGCGGAAAGTCTGCTCCTGGGGCACACCGAGCACTTGTGCCAGATGCCAGGCGATTGCCTCACCTTCACGGTCAAGGTCGGTGGCCAGATAGAGCTTGTCGCATTTTCTTGCAGCGGCCTTTAGCGACGTTACCGTGCGTTTTTTTCCGGGCATTATGTCGTAGGTCGGCTCAAAGTCGTTTTCTATGTCAACATTCAAGCCCTTCGACGGCAAATCACGCACGTGCCCCATCGAGGCCTTGACCTCGAACGCTGTTCCGAGGTATCTGTTTATGGTCTTGGCCTTCGCCGGCGATTCCACAATTACCAGAGATTTACCGTTTGACGAACCCGATTTTGCCATAAGCAACACTCACCTGTTATAGTCTGCCGCGGGCTTTCGCCCGGGTTTATTCGTTCCTGGTACGTGTATCGGTAGTTATCGGCGATTTGGCCGATAAAATTTAGAATTGGACAAATACAGACGGGCCATAAGAATGTCAAGAAAAAACGAATTCGCCTCGCCAAAGGCCCGGCTGAACGCATCAACGCAATTGGAACTCACCTTATTGTGCTTGGCACTTCCAGGCCGTGTTTGGTCATCAGTTTTGGATCCCACATTATCCTTTTTGCATCACCATCGGCGATAATGCGCCCCTTGTCAACTAAGACAGCTCTATCGGCAAGTGCGGCGGCGAAATTCATATTACAAGTCGCTATTATCAGCGTCTGAGGCAAACTCGCGAGCAACTTTAGGAGATTGTTGCGGTTTCTGGGGTCGAGACTGCCGTCCGGTTCATCGAGCGTAATTATTTTTGGCGCCATAGAGAGTACCGTCGCGATTGCGGCGGCTCGTTTCTGCCCGGCTGAGAGATGATGAGGGGCCTTGTCGGCCATTTCCTTCAGGCCGGCCGTCTGCAGCGCATCGGCAACACGCGCCTTTACCTCTTCGGGGGTCAGGCCCATATTGAGCGGTCCGAATGCCACATCGTCGAACAAAGTCGGCATAAATAACTGGTCGTCGGGGTTCTCCAGGCAAGAGCAGAGGCGAAGGCGGATTTTTTTTAGATTTTTCCTGTTGATTTCCAAACCATCGACAACAACTCTCCCGGTTCCTTTTACAAAGCCTGCCATCGCGAGCAGCAATGTGGATTTGCCCGCGCCGTTGGGACCTATCAGAGCGAGTTTCCGGCCTCGTTCAGGGCCTTTTCGAGCACTTTGCGTGTCTTCTCTGTGGTCGCCCCGAAGAGCAGTTGCTTGAGACGCTGGACCGATACCCGTTTTTTCTCCAGCTCCTGAGTCAAAAACAGCAGGGTCTCAAGGGCTGCGTGAAGCGTGTCGTATTGCTCCGGGCTAAGGCTCGCTCTGGCACGCTCAAGGATCGCCTCCAGCTCGCTGTGGTCCAGATCTATCCGCTCGGGGCTACCTGGCCTGGCCGGTCCGTCCGACCTCTGGCGGATTGGGCTGGGTTGTTGCCTACGTCGCTTACCGCTCTGCCTTCGGATTCTTCGCAGGGCACTCATGGTCAAACTCACAACACATCCCAGCACAACCGTGAAAACGAATAGATATATTATCGGACAAAGGCATGCTTTTGCTTCAAATATCCAAGGTCGAGTGAGCACTTACAAGTAGCTTTTTTCGCCTCTTCAAAAGAATTTGTGGGCTTCAACAGGCTCGGGCAGTGCCCCGATATTGTGATACAAGGCCAATTCAAGCGTTTTATAAGGTCTTCAAGCTATATGCTTTCTGATAGTCAATTTCGCTTAGCGCCGTCACATATCTGGCTTCGGCTGGGGGGTGTTTGAAAAGATTAAGCAGCCTCGCCGAAGGCGATTCCTTCTGTTCTTACCCATAAATTATTTCAGAGAGCCGCTTTTTTCTCACTGCCTGACATCCGCCCGAGGACCCCTCACATAGGGCACCGATCGAGCGGAACTTGCCGGACACAACTGACGATACCAGCAAAAAGGAATTATTTCATACGGGCTTGCCGAAAGCACACGTTGTTCGTAGTGGTCCTATTGGCGCTTGACAAGCGCACAACGTTCTAAACTTGCCAATGCCAAGACCTCGTAACTCCCAGGTAAATCACTCGGTTCTTCCGCCCCAAATGTAATTTTCAGCAGGGAAGGTACGGTTAGTTGTGCTGACCCGGGCCTTTCCCTGTGGGTAAATATGCCCTCTGGATAAACCGCAAGTCTGGATTGACGTTATCCGGTGTAGAATGAGGTTCCGTCCAAGTATAAGGATCCCTAAAGTATTCTATAGTACGTTTGTCCCGCCACTTGTGCCTTTCGGCATGACCGTCCGCAAAAGCCAGCGTTCCACTATCGACATGCCAGAGAGCCAGAGAGTCTGTAAAGTTGTTTCCGACAGGATTCAAAACCCAGGAACCCATGTTCCAACCACGATCATCCTTATCCTCGACAAATACGAGTTTAGCGCATGCGTTTTTGATTTGGTTGTATTGGTGAGCAACTTCGCCCGTATCATAGATTGGATCGGTTTCGTAACTCCTGCCATACGATCCATTCATCGTCCAGAGGATTGAATAGCTGCGATAAGCGCTGTTTTTCGGTCGCAGTATCCGTTTGTCGCCCGGACAGTGATAGACTTTCAGAGTTTTGAGATAAGGCCAGAGTTTTCCTCTCTTGATACCAATCGATTCATATTCATAAGCCAGTTTGCCAGTTGCCGATGGTTCAGAGCCGGCACCAAGCATCACCGTTCCGTCATCATTTTGAGGAGCTTGGACCCAGGAGATTTCATAATTCGGTGGACCAGGATAGGGATTTCCACCCACCAGTTTGTCATCATTATCTTGCGGAAATGCGTACCAGGCAAGAATGAGAGATCTTTCATTGCCCAGACAAGCCGCTCCAGTTGCCTGCTGTTTGGCATATCTTAACGCAGGCACCAGAATCGCCATCAGCAAAGCGATAATCGCTATTACAACCAGCAGCTCAATAAGTGTGAATGCTTTAGTCTTTTTCATAATAGGTAGAGTTCCCTGTAGTATATTCTCATCCACGATTTCCCATTTAACATCGATTTCGCTATGCCTGTCCAATCTTCGTAACAAACATTATAACCATATCTGTGTGAAAAAAGCAAGGTCTTGAGCACTTTTTCGTTAAATTCTCCTACTGCTTGGTGAACCGCTTTTTATGGCTTCCCAGGCGGTACAAATCGTTAGAAGGCCGCAAAGGTTATTTGCCCTAAAGACAATGGGGGGCCTATAGCCAGTCAATCACTATAGGCCCCCAAACTTGGGCAAAGTCATATACCACCTACTCAGCCTTGTATGAGTGTTAGCGCTACGGCCACCGTTGCTCATCGAGCCACCATAGGGCCAGCTCAGCAAAGTCCTTGAAGTCAGTCTTTTGGTCCTCGTACAAGTCAGTCCGCATCCCAGTAAGGCCCAGTATCTCAGCATCCGTCAGCACCACGTCGTAGATTAGGACATCGTCTAACAAACCGGTGAAGGCCTCTTGTTGACCACCAAGGATCAGATGTGACACATCGCTGCCAACCGCGCGAGTATCTTCGGTGACGAGTCTTTCCGCGGCAAATAGGCCGTTGACATATCCCGTAAGCATTCTGGATGTAGCGTCAAACGTAATGGCGAGATGAATCCATTCACCGGGAGTATAAATAGGATCATCTCCGTGAATCCAGAGGTCCCCGCCTTCCCATGAACCGCCCGCGGGATCTTGACCCATTACTCGGAACCAAATGTTACTTCCTACGCTGCCTTCAATCCAGGTGTCGTTTCGCATAAAAAGCGCCCAACCAGGATCTGGACCGCCGGCCACCTCACAAGCTGTAAGCGGTCTGTTAGAATTAGCAATCGGGTCTGGAGTTAAAACCCATAAGCCAACCGTCAGATCAGTTACCGACGACGGTGTCACAACGCCACAGTCAACTTGGTTACCGGGCGAGACGCTAAGTACGTTACCCCGCTCGCCATCTACAATGAGTCCCGGTGAACCGACGGGAATACCGTCAGGTTGGGTACCGGTGCTATCGGAGAAATTGCCTTCAAATTCATAAAAGGCAATTGCAGAAGCGGTGCTGGGAGCTGCTGCCACAGCCAGCCAAGTCTTTGCCATTACCTCAAGCTCTTTGTAGTCAACCACGCAATCCTGGACATAATCGACTCTGGCGAAATCGGGCGAACGAAGCGAAAGGATACAGAGAGAAGGATACAACCTGATATCGTCGAAGAAGACCAATCCTGAAGTAGGGCTGGCGCCTCTATCGAAACCAATACTAATCGTTGTGACATTTGCAAGGTTC
>CAYWOD010000158.1:0-8459 GCA_964459805.1 uncultured Pirellulales bacterium | reverse complement strand
TATCTTCGCCACAGCACAAGTGTGACCGAGAAACGCTGTCTGTGAGGACCGGTGGGTAAAATTGCAGGGTGCCTTGCAATGTGACTTAGCGATTCTCGGATGAGTTTGTTGTGTTTTTGCGGGATTAGGGTATAGTACGTACTGCTCAGCGTATTGGCGCACGTTTTGAGCACAAGGTCATCGGGACCGGTGGTATGCAGGTTTGAGACTACGTAAGGGCTTCAATGTATTCTTGAACAGAAAGGGCAATTGGTTATGAATAATAAAAACCGATGCTTCACAGTGTTTGTTTGCATTTTGGTGACGTTGTGTGTCCTATTGGTTGCGGGAACTAAGCGGACCTCGCCGAAGAAGCATGCTAAGCAAATCCTTAGCGCAACGGGTGTCAAAGGCGGTCTCGTTGTCCACGTCAACTGCGGCGACGGCAGGATGGCCGAATACAAGCTCAAATCTCCCCCCGTTTGGGACGGTATGGCCGCCGCCAACGGACAACTGTATATTTCAACACAGGATGGCAGCGTGTTGTGTATGGGCAGGAAGCCCTAAGTTGGCCGGGTATGAGCAGGTGCACCTAACGAAAAGACTCTTGTCATTTGAAAGGACGATTTATGCGTATGCAGAACAGGCGTGATTTTCTAAAGAGGCTGGCCCTTGGTGCGGCTGTTGTGTCTCTGCCGGGATGTACATTTAACGGTTCGCCTCCGGCCCCGAAGAAGCGAACGAATATCGTCCTGATTATGATCGATGATTTGGGCTGGATGGACCTGCACTGCCAGGGCAATGAGCGGCTCGATACGCCGAACATTGATGGGCTCGCGGCGCAGGGGATGCGGTTCACTGATTTTTACGCGGCCGCTCCGGTCTGCTCGCCCACGCGGGCGGCGATTATGACGGGTCAATCGCCGGCGCGGCTGGGCTTGACCACACACATCCCGGACCGTCCGGGATTTGCGCCGAAAAACGCAAAGCTGCTTTCGGCGAAGACGCTTGACCATTTGCGGCTGAGGTACGTGACGGTCGCTGAGCGGCTTAAAGAGGTCGGGTACGCTACGGCATTTATGGGCAAGTGGCATCTCTCGGGCAGGAGGAGTACGGACGGGGAGGGGCCCAGTGAGCCGGAGCTTCGGCCCGAGTACCAGGGATTCGACGTGAACATCGGGGGCTGTGCGTTCGGCGGGCCGCCGACTTACTTCGACCCGTACCGGATCCCAAACATCAAACCCCGGCGAGAGGGCGAGTATCTGCCGGACCGTCTGGCCGACGAGACAATAGCATTTATTCGGGAGCATCAAAAGGAACCTTTTTTTGTGGCGCTGTGGAATTACACGGTGCACTGGCCGATGGAGGCGCCGCAGGAGCTGATCGACAAATACGAGAAGCGCCTCGGCCCCGGCCTCAAAGACGCGCGATACGGGGCAATGATCGAGGCGATGGACGCGGCGGTGGGGCGCGTCCTGGGCGCGCTCGATGAGCTAAAGCTAACCGAGCAAACGCTGGTGATCTTCACGTCCGACAACGGCGGTTTTGCCGGCGTCTCCGATAATCGCCCTTTGCGGGCAAGCAAAGGGCACCTTTACGAGGGCGGCATTCGCGTGCCTCTGATTGTGCGCCGGCCCGGCGTGGTCCGAGCCAGCACGATCTGCCGGACGCCGGTGGTCAGCATGGACTTCTACCCCACGCTGCTGGATGTGGCGGGCCTGGCGCCCAAAGCAGGCGAGGTGCTCGACGGGGAAAGCATCGTGCCGCTGCTCAAGCGGAGCGGCCGGCTCAAACGCGAGGCGATTTACTTCCATTATCCCAACTACGCCTGGCATGGCTCCAACCGCCTCGGCGGTGCCGTTCGTCAAGGCGACTATAAGCTGATCGAACACTACGACGACGATTCGGTCGAATTGTACAATCTGGCCGACGACCTCAGCGAAAAGCGAGACCTCTCCGGGACAATGCCCAAGAAGGCCGACGAGCTTAAGCGCAAACTCGATGACTGGCTGGCCGAATCCGGCGCGATAATGCCGAAGCCGGTGTCACCGAAAGGGAGCTAATCCTCGCGGCTGTGTGAGAACGATGAGCGTCCTAACTCAACGGCTCCGGTGCTATTTCGCCTCGACTTTCAGGCCGTCGAGTGCGGTGCCGTCGGGGTTGCGAACGCGGCAGCAGAAGGCCCAGCCGCCTGAATTGTCGATGACTTTCAACATCAGCTCGTTCCAGCGCTTGCCCGCGTGGCGTCATTCTGCTTCAGCCGGTTGGCGATTTGGACGGCCGCCGAGCCCACATCGGGCCAGTCTGCGATGGTGCGCACTGCCTGCCGCACCACGGACCTGGGCATTGGCGTCCTTGAGAGCAGCCCGGATGGCCTCGAGTGCCTTTGGGGTGGCCGGCCTCTGCCTAATAGCCGCAGGAGCATCGGCTTTGCATCCGCCGGCGCACCGTCTCGTCACCGTCCCCGGTTGCCCTGAACAACTTATCCACAGCCTGAGTGGCTCGGCGCTCTACCAGGGCCCTGATGACCTCGCCCCGCACCTTTGCATGGCCCATTCTGACAGACCGCAGCAGCGCCGCGTCCACGTCGTCGCCGGCGAGGCGCGACAGACTGGCGCGGGCCACTTTCTTTTCGTTATCGCCGCCTGTAGTCCTGACAGAAAAGCGGGGAGAGTTATTCTCTTGCCGCCGGGAGTCTTGATCAGCACACTCAAATCGACCACGTCCGGGGCAAACGGATTGTCATAGTGCTCATCTACCCGGATGAGCAGTTCGAGCTTCTCGTACTTGCCTACGGTCTTTGCCGATGCCTCAATGTCGATGTTCGGCCGGGCCGGACAGCGCCTGGCGCAGAACGCGACGGCAGCAAAACACATCAAGAACAATTGGGTCTTGGCAAAAGTCTGTCTCATAGATTGTATTCTACAGTGGATAGGATCATGAATCACGCTAATTCAGAGGGTGCTTGGGTCTGGGGTGTGGCCGGAAAATCCAGCCATACGCAACCTGGAAGAAGGATACAAGCTATTTGTTTTCCAATGACGCAGCGTTACTGCGAAATTTGTTGATAACTGCAGCGGCGACCAGCACAGCCCCGAGAAACATTGCGACGGCCGGGCCGACTGAGAAATCAAAGTAGTACGAGAATAACAGGCCTCCGACGGAGGCTGTTGTCACCGCCGCCAATGCGATAAGCATGCGGGCGCCCCAGCGCGCCGAGAACAGAGCCGATGTTGTAGCCGGGATAATAAGAAACGCAAATACAACGACGACACCCGAGACGCGGACCGCCAGTATGATGACGATGCCGACTAATATATAGAACAGGAAGTCCCACCATATTACGTTTTGGCCTTGTGCGAACGCCTCATCGCAACTTTCTGATATGTTGGATATGGGTTTCCTGAAAATAAAAAGACAAATGCCGACCGCCGAGAAGACCGCAAGGCTCAGCCAAATATGGCGCCACGTTACCCACAGGAGATTGCCCGCGAGCATTTCCTGGGCGTGGGCGTGGCCGGGGGCGATACCTATCAAGAACAGTGCCGCCGCAGCGGTGATGGCGTATGAAATTCCAATGACAGCCTCGATGGAAATTTGAACGACTTTACTCCGGGCGACGGCGTAGAAGGCCGCGATCAGCAGAACACAGGCGAATGAGCACATATAGGCCGGCAATGTGTCTTCGGCCACGTCAAATACCAGATGCGCCAAAATAGAACCCACCGCCGCGACCTGAGCCACGGCGATGTCAATAAAGATGACTTCTCGTTTGAGTACGTGGATACCCAAATAGGCCAGTATCGCGCCCATTATTATGCAGGCGAAGAATGACAAGCCAAGAATCTGAATTAGTTGCAACATCAGGCATATCCTTTCCGGCTAATTCCGCTGCGCCGAGAAAGCAGACACCGTAGCGCCATCGCACATAAGAAGAAGAAGCCCAAACACAGTACAAGAGTCGGCCCATAGGGAAAATTGCAGAAATATGATGAGCCCAGGCCGATAAGGCACGCTATGAATCCTACAATCCAGCCAAGTGCGACGGCGCGAAACCATTTCTTGGTGAACATTGCTGCGATCGCCGCAGGGATCATAAGAAAGGCATAGGCCAATAGAACGCCGGCGATGGGTACTATCAAGACAGTGATAATCCCCTGGGTCGTGAAAAACAGGAAGTCCCAAAGTCTTTCATTCTTCAATGTTTGTGAGTTCTCGGCCAGGGCGATAAACCTGTGCCGCAGCAGGTAGTGAAACAGAATCAGGACAATGTAAATACCGGCGGTCACGGCAACCAACGGCCAAGTTACCCAGAGCAGGTAGCCGGAGAGGGCAGTCTCCACGTAAGCTTCTCCACCTGGTATTTTATCTGTGAGCAACAGCGAGGCAACCAGGGCCATTGCGTACAAGATTCCAATGACCGCCTCTCGTGGTATCGCCCGACTTTTTGGTTTGATCACAGCGAGTAAGAATGAGCCGACGAGCACCGCCGCCATTGCCAACACATAGGAAGGGCCGGAGGCATACGCGATCCCAAGCCCCACTCCTACAAGTGCGCCGAAGGCGGCCAGCTGGTCCAAAACAAGATCGGAGAATATTAGCGTTCGCCTGATTATGTGCAGTCCAAGGTACGTGTGCAAAACCAGGACGACGGCTATCAGGGCAATTTGAAGTGAAAATAACCGCATCGCTTCCGACATTATCTTTTCTCCTGATAAGGTACGCGCAGTGTGGGCGCTAACCTGCTATGAGGCCCTTTTTCTTAGCTGCCATTACCAGCTTGTCAACCCAGTAGTCCACGAGCCCAGAGTAATCTTCAACGCCCGGCGCGCCACCGACGTATAGAGGAACGATAACGGCCTCTGCGTCGGTTCTGTTGGCCACAATCTTGACCTTCCGCTGGTCAAAGTAATTCGCGGCAAGGATGATACGGATATTCTTTTCTCGCATCATATTTACGAGGTTCGTTACGTGTTTCGGAGAAGGTGGTATTCCCGGCTTTGATTCGATAGTGGCGGCTTCTTCGAGCCCAAACAGTTTTATGAGGTAGCTCCAGTTCTTGTGATAGACGACAATCGGCGTTCCTCGCAGCGGAAGCATTTTCTTCATCCAGCCGCCGAGTTTGTCGATTAGAGGTTTCCCCTGGAGTTTGTTCTCTTGAAGAAACTCAATTAACTTGTTCTTCTCAGCGAGTCTGCAGAGGGTATCGCCACCAAGGAGTTTGACCAATTCCTCTCCGAATAAGCTCTTGTCCAGCTCATCCTGGAGTTTTTTCAGGTTTCCCTGATAGAATTCTTTGCCTTGCGGGTCGTTTTTGATTAGACCGGTGGCAATATTCCACGCGACCTTCTTCGCGTTAAGGGGGCTGCACGTGATATGGGGGTTGCCGAATACGTGAACATCACCTTCGATTTGTGAAACAACCTTTGGCTTCTCCAGCAGTTCAATGCCCTGCGAAACGGCGACGTAGCCGATTTCGCCGCTGCGGACGCGATTGTTGCCGGATTTATTGACCACAGTGGGCAGCCAGAGCTCGAGGTCGAGGCCGGTGGAGATTACTAAATCCGCATGCATGACCATATTTACAAATGACGGTTTCGGTCTGATATGGTGAGGGTCCTGCACGCTGTGGACGATAGAATCGACACTTATGCGGTCCCCGCCAATGGCTCTGGCTAATACGGCGTAATCAGGCAAAGTTGTTACTACCTGCAGGCGTCCCCTCTTTTGTGCGCGCAGCCGTGTTTGCTGTCGGGCAGCGATGGCATCGTGCAAACATAATACTGCCGATAAAACGGTGAATATAGTTAAGATGAGAAAATTTCTTCTTGCCATAATAATCGCCTCCATTTCTGCTTTAGTAACGTTCGTGCTTGTGCGGACCTGCGGAGAAGAGCGCCTGGAACCAAAGTACGTGTTCCGGTCTGTCCATACCGTGTCCGAACGCATAATCATACTCAAACCGGAACTTGACCCATTCACTCTGCCACCATGTTATATACGGACATATCTGCCAACGATGAGCGTTCTCAGAGGTGTAAGCGAACGGGGTAATAAGAGAGATTCCCTCATCGTCCGTGACGTTCGCGTAGTCTTTGCTGTCCGGCTCGTAGTAATCGCCTCTGATTCCGATATCAAGATTTTGAGCCACTTTCGTTTGCAGGTAACTGTAAGCTCCCCACGCATTCAAATTATCTCTCCCGGAGTTGTCCGGAGCAAGGATGTCGCGGTCGAGCAGAAACGCTTCGCTGCGCCACTCGACATTGCGATATAACGCCTTGTCCGCCGGTTCCCAAACCAAGGACATATCGGTGCCGAAGACACGAGTGCCTAATGTGTCGTGCACCGTTTGCAGCGAGCCTTCTTTGTTCACGCTCCACTGGTCGTTCCAGCCGAACAGACCGCTCAGGCCGAATTCGAGATACGTATCTCGGGAAAGATCGCGGTAGTTCTTATAATGGAAAAGCAGGGAGGGGTTGCCTAGTGAGTCTCCACCGAACAAACGCTCGTTTTCGGTATTGGTCACCTGAAGAGTCAGTCCTTGATAGGCCCGGCCCCACCTCGGCAGCGTCCAATCAAGAGATGCACCTGTTTGATTTAGACCTTCGTCTCCGAAGATTCTCCGTAGAGCCAGCGGATACTGAACCTGGTCCAGAGCATCTTCATGCCAGCGATTGACCACGCCAAACTGCTGCCGGAACCTCCCAAGATCGAGATTGGCGTTCTTGAGCATTGAAAACCGCGTAAAATAAGCTTCTTCCACGTCGATGCCTGCATCGCTTATATGCGTAGTAGCCTTCAATCTTGAATACGGGTCAAGGTAAGATTGAAAATTGAGTTCGAGGCCCCGAATCTCCGCATCTGTGCGTTTTCTTGTCTCGTCCTGGTGCCTGTAGTGACCGACGAAATCGCCCGATACGCTGATTTCAGGATTGAGCTGCTGCAGACTAAGTCCGCCAAACTTGTAAACAGTCTCCTCGGGAGTCTTTTCTACTTCCTCTTTTCCTGCTAAGCTTTCGGCGAGCCGGCGCAAAGCAGCGGCTTCGTCTTCGGCTTTAGCCTCCTGTGAAACAGGAGCCGGCTGACGGAGTTTCTCGACTTCTTTCTTCAATGCGTCAATTTCAAGGTCGTGCAGTTTTTTCATCTCATTCATTTGATGCTGGAGTTCGAGAATTTGCTCCTTAAGTTCCGCGAGATCGCTGCTGTCGGTCTCCTTGTCCTGGGCAAGCGACATAATGGGAAAACCTATCGTAGCGAGAAGAATAACCATACATATCATTGTCCTAACTTGCATATTTTCACCTCACTATCGGGCTACCAACACTTCAGCCGGAATTCTTCACAGTGTATAGCTACCCGCGGCTGCTTTAGCCACCGGCTGCACTAAGTCTGTGATTAGGGCCTTGCGTTTGCAGTTTCACCAGAGTGTTGATACTCTGTTTGCAATTACGAAGTGCCAACTGAGGGAGGTGCTCGCACGACGATACAGCAGGTCCACTGATCGGCCTTTACGGGCATTGTGTACGGCACGGGTTGAGGAGTAACTTGCCATTGAACGATGAGCTGGCCCGATTCACAACATACCTGGGTCGCGTTGGAACCGGCCAAGAATACGCAGGCCGGGCACAGGTCGTTATTCAGTATGACCCTGGCCGCACCCGCGTGTTTATGGCCGGCCTTGCAGCCTTCATCGTGAAAGAGGTCAACCGTACATATTACAAGCGCGAATGCGACAACAATTGTGATCGATGCCGCCCTATGAATCGCGAACTTTTTTTTCCAAAAACCGGACATACCTTTTCCTTTGTTGCACTGGTCACCGGTCATTTACTATCTCGTGCAACGAGCAATTCTACGCGCATCACCAAATCAGGTCAACAAGTATTTTGGATGAATATGGAGACTGTAGCAAAGTTACAGAGTATGCAGCCTGGTAGGCAATTGTCGCTTGCAACGAAACCGCGGACAACACCCCGTTTCCGAATCATAAAGCTTATCCATAACCTTCATCTCCATTATCTCTCAGTAATGCACGTCCTATCAAGGTAAAGCAGATCATTTTTTTGAAGTGCGCCGTGTTTGAGGTATCGCGCAAGAGGTTTTAGAAAACACAGAACCATATCGGATAGCGTCCTGGGGGCATACATTCAGGCAACGGGCGCAACTGAAGCAATCAGCGGCAAACAGCTTATCAGCTACTATGCCTTTAGCGGCCTGGGTTGGGCAGGCCTTGATGCACAGCCCACATTCCGTGCACTTCTCGTGGTCGATCTTCACCCTCGTCAAGCTGACCCGTTCGGCAATCCACGAGAGAAAACCAAAAGGACAGACAAGATGACAAAACGGCCGGTATATAAAAAGCGATAGAGTCAGAGACACAACAACTGTCACCAGCATCAGCCAATGATCGAAATCCAGAGTGAACAAATTAAACGGGTTGAGATAATGGTAAATCACAAACCCCTTCCTGCCGCCGACAA